>LKND01000002.1 GCA_001564275.1 Natrialbaceae archaeon Tc-Br11_E2g14
GACGATCCAGCCTCCCAAACCGACGGATCCCCTCCCACGACCTCCGGCCGTCCCGAGGGTCCGGAGTCACCCGCCGAGGCAGCCCACACTCCAGCCGTTGCCCGAGAGCGGGAAGTCGAGCGAACCGTTGAGGCCATCGTTGGCGGCGACGCGGTGGGTGGTGGTGTGGACGAGTCCCCAGCGAGCGATCCTGGATCGCCCCCAGCGACGCTCGACGGTCTCGAGCGCGCCCCTTCCGGCGAGGCTAACCAGGATGCAGTTGACGCCAGTTTTGGAGGCGGAGGGCCGACGGGACCCGGTGGCACGACGACCGACTCCCCCGCGGAACCGACGCTCGACGCTGGCTCTGATTCGGAGCGTGACACCTCCCACCGACGGCGGGCGGTGGTATCTCCAGGACTGCTCGAACGGCTCCGTGCACGATTACCGTGATACGATACGTCCTCGCAGTCGCCCTCGCTGTGGCCCTCCTCGCGGTCGCTGCCCCGGCCTCGGAGTACGCTGCCACCGCGAACACCGACCGATACGTCTCGGCGGCGATGACGGATCTCGAAGACGCGGCGGCCACTCTCGTCGCGGACGAGGAGCGACCACCGCCCGGACAGCCACCGCCGCAGCGAGCGGTCACGCTGTCGCTCCCGCCGGATTCGACGCTCACCCAGCCCGTTGCGCTCGAGATACAGCGACTGGACGCGAACCGTTCGCTGGCGACGATCGACTTCGGCGGCGCCGAACGCACGCATCTCCTCGAGGTTCCCCTCGCGGGGCTCGACGATTCGGGGGCGGTGGACCTTTCCGGGCCCGTTCTCGAACTCGAGGGGACCGGCGACCGTGCGGTGGTCTTGCACCTCGAGACCGGCGAGCAGGGCGAACCGGTGGTGGTGGTTGGTGCGGGTCGATGACTGGACGATTGATGAGTCCTCATCGGTCGACGAGGGACTGTGTGATCGAAACTATATGGCTCCCTATACGGATTTTCTCTAAGCGGGGGCGTAGGTTTTCCTGAACGTATAGTTATAGAAACAGTTAAGCTATCCGGAGTAGTTATACTGTTGATGAGTTCGATACACCCACAACCGACGAGTGCCGTCAGAACGCGATCAGCTTCGCTGCGGCGACGAGGAGTGTTCGCTGCGGCCGTGCTCTGGATCGGTTCGGTGGCAATCTCGCTGACAGCGATCCCCGCGATCGTCCTTCTGATCGCCGGTGGGATGTTGGTCGCGCTGTGGCCACTGTTCGTCGGTGCCTATCTCGGGAGCGGTTACGTCCCGGGTGATGCGGTCCGGGCCCCACTCGAGATCGGGCTCGAGTGGCAACTGCTCGCTATCGCGTGGCTCGCGACCCTCTTCGTGGCGCTGCCACTCTGGTATGCGTTCCGTGATGCGCTGCCGTTTGGCTCCTCTCGGCGTGGAGCCCGGTCGGTCGTCCGCCCTCGAGCGCGTCTTCGATAGGGGAGCACCCGCTCGCCACACCACTCACGCAAAAATCTGGACCAAAAAGCCGCGCTCGCACCGCTCGCGCGGGAGTGTTACTGGAACTCCTCGATGAGCGCCGGCACGACGTCGAAGAGGTCGTCCTGAATCGCATAATCGGCGATGTCCATGATCGGCGCGTTCGGGTCGGTGTTGATCGCCACGATCGTGTCCGACCCCTTCATGCCAGCAACGTGTTGAACGGCGCCCGAGATACCGATGGCGATGTAGACCTCGGGCGTGACGACCTTCCCGGACTGGCCGACCTGTCGGTTCGCTGGTAGCCAGCCGGCGTCGACGATCGGCCGCGACGACGAGAGGGTGGCGTCGAGCGCGTCGGCCAACTTCTCGATCAACTCGAGGTTCTCCTCCTCCTCGATTCCCCGACCGACGGAGACGAGCAGATCGGCTTCGGTGATGTCGACGTCGCCACCGGCCACTTCCTCGAACCCCGTGACGGTCGAGCCGATCGCCCCCTCCTCGACGTCCGCGTCGAACGCCTCGACGGCGGGATCGCCACCCGTCTCTGCGGCCGGCCACTCCGCACCGCGGATCGTGACCGCGACCGTGTCAGCTTCCACTTCGGTCGTCGTCTCGACCTTGCCACCGTACATTTCACGCGTGGCGACGAGTGTCTCGCCCGCAGTTTCGAGGTCAATGGCGTCGGTCACGAGCGGGAGATCGAGTCGCGTCGCCACCGCGGGCGCGTAATCGAGGCCGTTGACGCTGTTCGGCGTGAGGAGGTACGACGGCGCCAACTCGTCGAACAGCTGGATGACGACCTGGGTGTAGACGTCGTGGTTGAACTCCTCGCCGTAGGCGACGGTGTGAACGGTGTCGACACCCTCGAGACTGAGTGCCTCCGCGTACGCGTCGACGTCGCCGGCGATCACGGCGACGTGGAGGTCCCCACCGGTTTCGGCGGCGAGTTCGCTCCCGGCGGTGACCAGTTCGCGGCTGACGTCGCGGAGTTCGCCCTGGCGATGTTCGGCGACCGCGAGCACGTCCGTCATTGTGCCACCCCCGCGTCGCGGAGCAGATCAGCGAGCTGTCCGGCCGTGTCGTCGGCGCTGCCCTCGAAGACGGTCGTGTCGCTCTCGCTCTCTGGCTCGTACATCGCCGTCAGGTTGAGATCGCCGGCGATGGCCTCGGGGTCGACGTCCAGATCGGCCAGTGTCTGGTGATCGAGGTCCTTCCGCTGGGCCATCCGGATCCCCCGAAGGCTGGCATAGCGCGGTTCGTTGATCCCGGTCTGGATCGTCAGGACGGCCGGGACCTCGACGTCGGTCAGCTCCTCGATGCCACCCTCGAGTTCGCGGTGAACCGAGGCCGTGTCGCCGTCGAGATCGAGCTGATTGACGACGGCGGCCCACTGGTAGCCGACGGCCTCGGCGAGGGCGACACCCGTTGCGCCGAAGCTGTCGTCACCCGACTGGACCCCAGTCAGGACGAGGTCGGGCTCTTCGTCGGCGACGACCTGCTCGAGGATGGCGACTTTCGCGCCGACGTCCAGGAGGTCGAGATCCTCGAGGGCGTCGTCCCAGACGCGGATGGCGCGGTCTGCGCCCTTCGCCAGCGCCTGGCGGATGGTCTGTTCGGTGTCTTCGTCGCCGATGGTGACGGTGACGACCTCGTCGACGACGCCGTCCTCCTGGAGCTGGACGGCCTCCTCGATGGCGTAGTCGTCCCACTCGTTCAGATCGGCGCCGAGAAACCGTTCGTCGATTGCGGTGCCGTCGATTTCGAACTCGTCTTCGACGGTCGCAATTTCCTTGACCGGTACGAGTACCTTCATCATTGACGGTTGCGGTCTCTGGTGCGTAAACGTTTTCGAAACGGGAGTTCGCGGGCGTTCGGTTGATTCGCTTCGACGCTCGGGACCGTTAATGCTGGCTGGGAGACAGGTCTGCCCCGATCAGGACTGGAAGCGGGCGGGCGATCGGCTGCGGGTGATCCTGCAGTCGGCTGTAAGCAGGTGTTAACGGGTTCGAATCGATGCCCGTACTCGTCACCGCCCGAGGCGGTTCCGGAAGCTGTTTAACGGTTCCACAGGTAGTGGACCTATGGCTGACTGTCCACTCGCCGACGACTGCCCGAGCTTCTCCGAACGCATCTCCGGCATGGGGTGTAGCCACTACGGTGACCGTGGCGGGAAAGAGTGGTGTAACCACTACAACCAGCCCATCAGCGATCTGAAGACCCAGCCGGTCAAGCCCAAAGAGGAGGTCATCGTCGACGTCGTCGACATGCACGAGAGCGGTGCTGGCGTTGGCCGCACCGAGGACGGCTTCATCGTGATGATCGACGGCGTCCTCCCCGAAGCGCGAGTCAAAGCCGAGATCACCCGCGTCCACAGCAACCACGCCCGAGCGGACGTCGTCGAACGCCTCCCGCTCGAACCCGAGGACGACGAGACGGAGAAGTCGGCCGAAGGCGAGGACGAGGGTGATGGCGAGGAGACGGACGAGACCGATGCCGACGAGGAGGAGGCGCAGCGGGATACCCGTCGTCGCCGGCCGCGTGAGCAACTCGGGAGTCGCGAAAACTTCTGGGGCTCCTGAGCGAGCAAAGCCGCTGATCACCCGCTCAGGGGTGGCCGGAATACTGGACAGTCACCGGCATCCCCGATTTTTGAGGCCGTTCGCTGCACCGTCGCTTCGAGTCCGATCTGGAACGCACACGGCATCCTCTGCAATAAGAGGTAAGTAGATCTGACTGTATGTCGTAGATGAATAATGGGAGTGAGTGCGGATTCACGACGACTGCTCGCCGTGATCGCCATCGCCTGTGCGATCGCGGCGGTGTTAGTTGCCGCGAGTGCGATGCCGACGCTGGCCGGCGAGGCTCCCGGTGCGCAGGTCCTCGGTGGCGAGGATCAACAGGACCCTGCAGCCGGGATGGAGGGGGCGATGGCCGAGGCGGTTGCCAGTGAGGGGAGCCAGGAGGCTGCTGTCGAGGATTTCGACGACCTCGACGATCTCGACGGTCTCGAGGACCTCGAGGAGGACGAGCGGGAGGCACTCGAGACGGCGCTGGCCGAGAGCGACGGTGACCCCGAGGACCTCGAGGAGGACGAGCGGGCGGCGCTCGCGGCCGCGGTGGCCGCTGCTGGCGACGGCGATGACGCCCAGGAGGGGGCGTCGCTGGTCGACGAGCCCGGCTCAGAGGCGGCCGTACTCGGCGCGATGGCTGGCCAGGAAGACGCGATGACTGACCCGGTGATGAGCGACGCGCTGTTCGGTGTCGCGGCCATGTACGCCTCCGCTGGCGGCTCTTTCGATGGGTTCGCCGGTGGCGAGGTCGACCCCGACGCGTACGACGGTGACGCGGAGGACCTCGCGGCACTCGAGGAACAACTCGCCGAGGAAGACGTCGATCCCGAGGAGACGACCTCGAGCGGTGGCCTGCTCGACGTCCCGACGTCGGCCGACGGGATGGATGGCGAGTACGGTGATCGGGTGTCCGACCGCTCCGACGAGGGAACGATACACGGAGACACCGACGAGTTAGCCGAGGAAGACGTGATCGACGGTGACGACGAGGATTGGGATGGGGATACGGAGACAGACATGGATGTCGACGCCGACGCCTCGGACGAGACAGGCGACGGGGCGTTCGACGACGGTGGGACGGACGCAGCTGGCGATTCTGAGGACGCGGACGAGGACGACACCGGAACCGTCGACGAGGACGATCCAGGTGTCGTCGACGATGACGATGCGATGGACGACGACACCGACGGAGACGGGACCGAGGACGATGGTACGGATGCGGACGATTCGAGCGATGCCGACGACGAACCGGGAGGCGGGGACATCGATGACGACGTGACGGACGACGGTGGCACCGAGGCCGACGATACTGAGACAGACGACGGTGGCACCGAGGCCGATTCGACCGACGACCCAACGGACGCGGACGCCGACGATTCGGCTGGTGAGGGGTCGAACGGTGACGATGACTCGAGCGACGACGAGAGCGAGAGCGGCATCGTCGATAGCGTAACAGGTACGCTCGGCGGGCTCACGGATCGGCCGCTGCTAGCCGGTGTCGTCATCGCCGTCTCGCTGCTTTTGGGATACCTGCTGTTGACCGACGAGGACCCACTCACGGCTCTGCGAACACTGCCCAGCCGCCTGCTCGGGCTCGCCATGGGGGTGGTCGTCGCCTGCTCTGACGCCCTCGAGCGAGCCATCGCCGCGTTGAGCGGCCTGCGATCGGTCGCGGAGCTCCCGGGACTGCTCCTCACCGCGCTGGTCGGCGTGTTCGCCTCTCTCCGGTCGCGTGCGAACTCGGTTCGTTCGTCACTTCCCTTCGTGGACGACGACGATTCGGCGGTGAACCAGTCGGCGACGACCGGTTCGGCGCGCTCGAGTGCCCGCGAACGAATCAGGAACGCCTTCGACGAGGTCGCCGACATCTCCTCGATCTACCGACTCAGCGTCGCGACCCCGACCGATGTCGCCTCGAGCGCGAAGGCCCAGGGTGCGCCCGCCGAACCGGTCGACACCATCACGGCTGTGTTCCGAGATGTGGAGTACGGGGAGCGCGACCCCGATCGACACGTCGAACGGGCGACGGCCGCCGAGGCCGAGCTGCGCTCGGCGCTCGCACCGGAACCCGACGATCGGCCGGACGCTGGAGCCGAGTCCCCAGCGCAAACGGACCGCTCGGTGAACGACGCTGAGGCTGGAACGAACCAGCCAGACCCGGGTGAGCGATGAGCCGGCAACCGTCGACGACCGGACTCGTTGGCGGCGTGCTCGTGGCAGGATCGGCCACCGCACTCGGGGCCGCGTTGCTTTACCGGCCGTCACTGGTCCTCGACACGGTGCCCGCACTCGGGGAGACGCTCGCCGAACTCGAGCCGACGCTGGTCGTGGTCGTGCTCACGCTCCTGTTGGTGGTTCTCGCCCCGACGATGGGGTTCGTGGGGCGAGTGCGCGCCAGTTCGCCGCGTCGGCTCGAGCCGGACACGGATGGCGATTCGGGGTCGACGTCGTCGCTGTTCGGTGGATCTCGATCACGTCGCCAGGTTGGCAGCGAGTTCGCGACCCAACTCGAGCAGGCGACGGCCTACGACGAATCCTCGGCTTACGTGCGCGAGCAGGCCCGTGAGAACCTCGTCGAGTCTCTGCGCGGGATCGCAGCCGAGGCATATGCGGCTCACGCCGGGACGACCCGCCAGGAGGCCACACAGGCCATCAGGGCGGGGACGTGGACGGCGGATCAGCGGGCCGCAATCCTGCTGGCCGGAGACGCGGGCCCGTCCACGCCGCTGTCGCTGTGGCTTTACGACCTGTTTACGGCGTCGGACCCGTTCGAACGGAGCGTCGAGCACACGATCGCCGCCATCGCATCCCTCCAGGCGAGTTCGGGGGGGACGCCATGAGTCGCGTCTCACGTTGGGAGGGCTCGCTTGTCGTGGCCCTGTTCGTCAGTCTCGTGGCCATCCTCTTGGGTGCACCCGCACTGCTCTTGCTGGCGATCGTTCCCCTGGCGTACGTCTTCGTGGGCGTCGCGAGCGGTACCCCCCTGGCCGACCTTCGCATCGAACGCACGGTCGACGACGACCGCCCCCGTCCCGGTCAGCCCGTTCGCGTCACCCTCTCGGTGACCAACGAGGGCGATCGGGTCTGCTCGGACGTCCGCATCGTCGACGCCGTCCCGGATGCTGTCCCCGTCGTCGAGGGAACGGCGACGGTGGCGACGGCGGTTCGCCCCGACGAAACCGTGACCCACGAGTACACCGTGCTCCCCCCACGCGGGACGTATCGATTCGGCTCACCGCGCGTCCGAGCGCGCAACCTCGTGGCGAGTGCCGTCACGACCGTCGAGCCAGCTGTCGAGGGGACCTCGGCGCTTACCTGCGAAACCGTCCTCGACGCCTTCTCGCTCGAGGATCAGACGATCAGGTACGTCGGCCGAGCCCCCACGGACGATGGGGGGACCGGGATCGAGTTTTACGCCGCCCGCGAGTACCGCCACGGCGATCCAATCAACCGGATCGACTGGCATCGGCTGGCTCGTACGGGGGAACTCGCAACGATTGAACACCGCGAGGAGCGGGCCGTCACGATGGTCTTCCTCGTCGACGACCGTGTCGGCGTCCACCGCGAGTCGCTGTCGGGCGGCCCGGATTCGTACGACCTGACGCTCTATGCCGCCTCGCGGGGCCTGCTGGCCTCCATCGAGGACGGCAACCGGACCGGGTTCGCCACGTTGAACGACGACATCTGGATCGATCCCGGCGCGGATACGACCGTCTACCATCGGGTCGGGGAGGCCATCGACGAGAGCACGAGTGCTCGGCGGGCGGTCGCCGACGGTGGCTCCCGTGCACGGTCGCGGATGGTCGTCGAACTCGAGGAACGACTCCCACGGAACGCACAGGTGGTGTTCTGTACCCCGTTGACCGACGGGGCCGCTGTCGACCTGATCGAGGAGTTACGCCTGCGTGGCCGAACGGTCACCGTACTCAGTCCCGACATGACCACGAGCGTTCGTGGCTCACGGCCGGAACTGGGCGCGAGAATCGCCTCGCTTCAGCGCCAGAACCGGATCGCCACGGTGCGAGGGCTGGGGTCGACGGTCGTCGACTGGGACCTGGCTGACCCGCTTTCGGTCGACCTGGTTCGGGCGTTCCAGCGGACGGGGCAGGGGCAGGCGGGGGTGGGCGCCAGATGACCCCCGACGACGCCGACGAACGCGCGTGGCAGCGGGGAGTGCCAGACCGCCGCGCTCGAGACTCACCAGCCGACGTGCGAGCTGACGGTGGAACGGCCTCGGTTGGTGGTGAACGCGGTGCCGGCACGGCTCCCCGCTCGAGTACGCCAGCTGAACGCTCACTCGCCGGGCGAGCCCGGGAGCTCACGGGCCGTGGGCTCGCGGGAACGATTGCGGCAGCGAGAGGGGGGTTGGCCCAGCCGACGGTAAGCGACATCGCGACCTTCGGGTTCACCATCGCCGCGTGTCTGCTCATCGGCGGTTCCCTGATCGGCCTCCAGCTGGCCACTGTGGCGACCGTTGGGGGCGTCGCAGCCGCACTGGTCGCGACGCTGTTGGCGAGTCCGAACCCCCTCCGCCGGGGGATCGGTGGGGCCCTCGCCCCACCCGTTGCCGTCCTCGTCGCCGCGCCGGTGACGATGGCTTGGGCATTCGCCCTCGGGGTCGCAGGCTTCGGACCGTTCGCAGCTGTCACCGTCTGGGCGCTGATCTTTGCGGCCCTCGCGGGAACGCTGACCTCGTGGGATCGGCTGGGCGAAGGCGGCGCTCGCAGGGCGGCGACGGGAACGAGTCTCGTCGTGGTGGGCGTCCTCGTCGTTCTCGGCATCCGCCTCCTGCCGGAGTCTGGAGTCAGGGCGGAAGCCGGCGCGGCGTTCTCTGACCTCGTGGGTATCGTTTCCGGGATCCTCGTCTCGCCGGGACCGATGGCAGCGGGGCTGTCGTTTTTCGGCCTCGTGTTCGCCGCCGCTGCCAGCTCGTGGCTGGCGTTCGAGTACGTCCCGTTCGAGCGCCTCGTTCCTCCCGACCGGCGCGACGAGGTCTCACGGCTCGTTGGCGGCGTCACTCGAGGGTGTTCGCTGGCGATTCGCCTCTCACTCGCCGGCGTCCTCGTCGTGGTGATGCTGCCGGCGATCCTCGACGGATTCGAGGAGGTTTTGTTGTCGCCCTACGAACTTCGCACCGAAGGTCCGGAGGTGCTCGGGCCGGCTTTCGCCTGGGTACTGACGGCAGCGTTCCTGCGGTACCTGTTGATTCTGCTGATCGGGCTGGCCGTCGTGCTGGCACTCGCTGCATGGCTCCGCGGGGCTCTTCGACGTGGCCTGGCGACCGTGCTCGCTCGACTCCTCGCGCCGATGATTGGCGGGGCCGCCCTCACGGTGGCAGTCGCGTACTCGCTCACGAATCCCGCGGTCGAGGCGACCCTCGACAGGATCATCCTCCGGGTCGAACCCCAGTCAGTTGCTGAACTCCTCCTCGAGTTCCCGACGCTCGCGCTGGTGATCGGCCTGGTGGTAGTCGCCCTCGGGATGCTCGGGACGCTGTTGAGCACCGTCTGGTTGTTGCGCACGGTTCGCCTGTTGCCGCCGCGGGCCATCGGCCCCTCGATGGCGGCCGTCGCCGTCTTCGCGCTGGCGATCTCGCTCGCGGTGCTGGGGCGGGCGGAACCCGCCATCGCGACGGCAGTCGCGGCCTTCGTCATCTGGGACGTCGGTGAGTACGCCGACGGTATCCGCACGGAACTGGGCCGAGCGGGGGCGACCATGCGCGCCGAACTCGTTCACGCTGGCGGGGCGCTCTTGATCGGTGGTCTCGTCACCGTCGGAACGATCGCACTGTACCGAACGGTCGCGACGGACGCGCCGGTCGTCGAGCCGTGGCTCGCGGGTGGCGCGCTGGCGACGAGTTTGCTCGGGCTCGTGGCGGTGGCGTGGATCCTGCGAAAGTGAGGTGGTTCGGCGACCCGCGGGTGCTCAAATCGCCCGGGCAGGCTCACGCGGGATCGAGTGCAGGTGCCGATACCGGGAGTGTTGGTTCCGTGTCCGTGCTCGTGACCGTTCCCGTGTGAACGGGACGACTCACTACTCAACCATCGAGGGGACCGGAACGCTGTTGAGCGCGCTCTCGACGACGGTCTCGGGCTCGACGCCACGCACGTCTGCCTCCGTCGTCAACACGAGTCGGTGATCAAGGATCGCGTGGACGATGGCGTGGATGTCTTCCGGGGCAACGTAGTCACGACCCGAGAGCATCGCCCGCGCTCTACTGGCCTCGAACAGCCGCTGCACGCCGCGGGGAGAGACACCGACCTCGACACGGCTGTCCTCGCGGGTCGCGCGACAGACGTCCGTTAGGTACTCTCGGATGACCGGGTCGACCACGATCGTCTCCGGTACGTCCTGAATCTCGAGGAGGGTTTCGCGATCGACGACGGGCTGGGCCTCCGGTGTCCGTGAAAAGCGGTTGGCGCGTCGATCGATGATCGTCAACTCCCCACCTCGATCGGGGTACCCCATCGTCGTCTTGATCATGAAGCGGTCGACCTGTGCCTCGGGGAGTGGGAACGTCCCCTCCTGCTCGACGGGGTTCTGGGTCGCGATGACGAAAAACGGCTCCGGCAGGTTGTACGTCTCCCCCGCGACGGACACCTGCTTTTCCCCCATCGCCTCGAGCAGCGCGGCCTGGGTCTTCGGTGGCGCCCGGTTGATCTCGTCGGCGAGGACGACGTTCGCGAACACCGGGCCGCGTTCGAACTCGAAGCTCGCCTCATGTTCGTTGTAGATGTGGGTGCCCGTGATGTCCGCCGGGAGCAGGTCGGGAGTGAACTGGATGCGCGTGAACTCGAGGTCGAGTGCAGTCGCGATCGACTGGGCAGTGAGTGTCTTCCCCGTGCCCGGGACGTCCTCGAGGAGGACGTGACCCTGAGCGACGATGGCGGTCATGATCGTCTCGAACAGCTGTTGCCTGCCGATGACGGCGGTCTGTACCTCCTCGAGAACGGCCACACAGTCCTGTGCGGCCTCGGGAACGTTCATGCCTGCTGTCAATCACGCGACCACCAAATAGGATTCGGCCTCTCGGGACCATCGGCCGCCCTCGCTCACAACACGGTTTGCTCGAGCGCCCAGAACCCCACAAACGAGCAGACGATCGCTATCGCCAGCGAGAGTAGCCACGCGAGGACGGTGAATCCCATCTTCCGTTTGCTGACGCCACCGCTGCTCGAGGCGGCGTACCCGCTACCGATGATCGCGCTGACGACGATCTGGTTGAACGAGACGGGGATGCCATAGAGGATGGCGACCTGGGCGATGGCGAACGACGGAATGAGGGCGGCGATCGATCGCCGGGGACCAAGCGAGGAGTAGTCCTGGGAGATCGCCTTGATCATTCGGGTCGCACCGGTCCAGGCTCCCACGAGGAGGCCGACGCCGCCGCCGACGAGCAAGGCGGTAAGCGACAGCCCCACGTCGGGAGCGATGGGAATCAGGGGGCCGACGGCGAGGCCTACCTGACTCCCCCCGGCGGAAAAGGCCACGAGGCTCCCCAACGCGAGCAGGAAGTGCCGCTCGGCGACGGTCGTCCCGTGTCGCATGTCGAGCCACAGGGTGCCAGTGCAAGCGAGGGCGATGGCGATCGACGCCGCTACAACCAGCACGGTCGTCGGACCGGGCAACCCACTGGCGATCGCTTCGGCGATCGACGCCCCCTGGTCATCCGAGCCGAGGACGGCGAACTCGATGTTCGCGAGCAACAGTCCCACGAGGCCGGTCAGAATAAGGACCACATACCGCTCCGGTATCGGTTCCTCACGGAGCGTCCTGGCGATCAAGTAGGCGATCGCCCCGCCGACGAACGGGGTCAGCAACCAGAGGGCGGCGATCTCCTGGTACTTCGCCCAGGCGGGGTCGCCGCCCATGGCGAGGCCGACACCGATGACGGCGCCCGTGACGGTGAACGCCGTGGCGATCGGGTATCCCGTAAAGACGCCAATTGCGACGAGGACGGCGGCGATCGTGAGGCCGAGGGTGGCCGCCTCCGCCGAGAGCGTGACGCTCCCCGCGATCAACTCCTGACCGACGGCCTCCGAGACGTTGGCCCCCTGGAAGATGGCGCCGAACAGACAACAGATGCCGACGAGAAACCCCGCCCGCATGACCGAAATCGCGTTGGCCCCGACGGCCGGTGCGAAGGGAGTCGACCCGCTCGAGCCCGCGCCGATCGTCCAGGCCATGAAGAGACTGGCCATGGCGGCGAACGCGAAGGTCAGCAGCGTGGCGACGTCGACCATCGATGGTCGGCTATATGGCGACCCCCGTTAAGTGTGTGCCGAAGGCGGCGGAGCCGACGATAGGCGTGCGGGAAGCGATCGAATACCGTGAGACACCTCCCGATCATATGAGCCACCGTCGCCCCTCACCACCGATCGTCATCCCAGACGGGCGATCGGCGGTACCGAATTACAGTAGCCCGTCTCAGTTCGTCGTCGACCGCGAGTTGTCCGATGGTTCCGGGGGCGGCTCCACCCCCTCGATCGCCTCGGCAGTTTCCGTGTCTTTTTCGATCTCGACGTGCCAGCGATCGACCTCACTCTCGTACGTATCGAGTAACTCGGAAACGTCGGACTTGAGCACGTCGTCGTTGACGTTCACCTCGAAGACGAACCTCGTATCGCCCCCCCGACCAGTCTGCTGGATGTTCGCACTCACGAGTTCGTTGTCGAAGTAGTAGGGCGCGAGCTGGGTCATCACTTTCCGGTAGACAGTGTCCTCGACTCGTCGCAGGGCCTTCCGGCTCGCCGTGTCGGCCGCTCGAGCGACGTAATCGACGGACTCCCTCCAGTTGTCGACGGCGTCGTCGGGCTCGTCCTCCTCGAGCGCCTCGTAGGATGCCGAGAGCTTTTCGCCGGCGGTTTTGATGTCCTCGTCGGCGCCCTTGCCCGCCTTCTCGCCTTTGCCCTCCTCGACGCTGGCCTGGTCGGCGGTCTTCTCGCTGACGTCGCTCTCGAGGCGTTCGTGGGCCTTGGGTCGCCACTCCTCCCACTCCTCGAAGGCGCGAGCGAAGCGGGCCCCCGCGTCGATGTCGGGATCGTGAACGCCCGCGTCCCGGAGCGCGCGGGTGATGCGTTCCCCGTGTTCGACGACGTCGCCCCAGTCGCCGCGGACCTTGAATCCCGATATGCTCTCTTCCATCTCGTTGGGGCGCACGTAAGGCCCCGGGTATTATAAACTTCGTCGCCCCGCTGTGCCGGGTCAACGTGCTTTTGCGCCTGGCACGCAAACGAAGGCCAATGACGACACTCGAGGCCAAACGGGACGCGGCCGTCGATGCCCTTTCGGCCCACGACGGCATACTCGTGGCCTTTTCCGGCGGTGTCGACTCGAGCACGGTCGCGGCCCTCGCCCACGACGCCCTCGGCGACGATGCGGTGGCCTGCACGGCAAAGAGCGAGACGCTTCCCGCCGCGGAACTCGAGGATGCCCGGCGGGTCGCCGCTGAAATCGGTATCCGACACGAAATCGTCGAGTTCTCAGAACTCGAGAGCGACGCCTTCGTCGAAAACGACGGCGACCGGTGCTATCACTGCCGGACGATGCGTCTGGGAAAGATGCTCGAGCGGGCCCGAGAACTGGGCATCGAGACGGTCTGTGACGGGACGAACGCGGACGATCCCGGCGCGGGTCACCGACCGGGGCTCCGCGCGGTCGAGGAACTCGAGGTTCACTCGCCGCTTTTGAACCACGACCTCACGAAGCCGGAGGTTCGAGCACTCGCCGACGAGTACGGACTCTCCGTCGCCGACAAGCCCGCGATGGCGTGTCTCTCCTCGCGCATCCCGACCGGCCTCGAGGTGACCGAGGAACGGCTCACCCGCGTCGAACGTGCCGAGGCGCTGGTCCGTCAGTGGGGCTTCGAGGGGTTTCGGGTGCGCGATCACGACGACCTCGCGCGCATCGAAATCGCCTCCGACGAACTCGAGGACGCCCTCGACCCGGCGTTCGTCGAGGCGATCCGGGATCCGTTACTCGAGTTGGGGTTCGATCACGTGACCCTCGACTTACATGGCTATCGAACGGGAAGCGTGAGCCCGGCAGGGGATCGGGCCGCTGCGGAGGCGGAGTCGGCCCCCGCGGAGACGGACGACCCGCTGGTCGAAGACGTCTTTTCGGCCACCTATCCTGGTGGCGATCGCTGAGCTCGAGGACGGGTAGGCGGACTCGGTTTTCGAACCGGACAGTCCCCCGTCGGTCTGCAAGGCCAGAACAGTCTTGGCGATTCTCGAGAGAGTGAGATGCGTGAACCGACGGCTACGCGCGATCATCGTTGGGGTTGTCCTCCTCGCGAGCGTCGCCGGCGGGGTTGGGCTCGTGGTCGGTGCAGACGACCGATCGACAGCCGAGACGCCGGTGGGCTCGGCTGGCGGTGTTTCGGACACCGACACCCATGCCGGGCACCTCGAGGGTGTTGGTGGACAGACCTGCCTCGAGGTCGAGGACAGACACACTCACCTCGAAGTCGAGACAGCCGACCCACACATCGCGGTGAACGGCTCTCACGGACAACTGGCGGTTGACGGCCTCGACTCCCTCCCGCAGGACGCCACCAACGAGGACGCACCGCTGATCAGGGAGTCGATCGTCCTCGAACAACGGCCCGAGCGACCGGGCGAGTTCGAGGCGGTCATCAGCTACGACGTGCCGGAGGTGGTGACGGCCCTGGAAATTAGCCCTGAGGCCGACGCCGAAGTCCTCGAGACGACCGGGTTCGCGGCGGCGGGGGAAACCTACGAGTGGGAGCGTGACCAGGACGAGACCACCCCCGAAATCCGGCTTCGGCTCGACGCCAACCGGACGGATATCGACCACCACGCCCGCTCGAGTGAGCGACCGGGCGTGGATGCGACGGCGGCTGCCCACGAGATCGATGATGGGTACGCCTTCGCCGAGACCGGCGAGTGGGGTATCGTGGCCGTCCCACAGGTCGACCTCGCCTGGAGTCAGACCGGTTCCGTCGACGCGACTCGCGAGGTGACCGTCGACGGCGAGGGCACCGCAGGCGAGCACGTGGCCGTCTTCGGACCCCACGAAACCCACGAGACGAGTGTGGCGGGCGAAACAATCAGACTCATCGTCCCCGACGCCGCGGCACCCCATCTCGCTGACCACCCAGCGGAGATCCTCGAGACCCTCGCCACCGCCAGTACGGAGCTTCGCGCCGGCGGGACGAACCAGGACGTCGCGATCGTCGCTGCGCCTCCGGACGACGTCGACTGGGGCCCGGAGGGACTCCAGTACGGGTCGAGCGACGCCTGGGTCCAGGCCGATTCCCCACTCGAAGCGGCGGGGAACGTCTGGCTCCACGAGTACGTTCACACTCGCCAGGCGTACGCGAACGGCGAGGTCGACACGGAACACCGGTGGCTGATCGAGGCACAGGCGGAGTACTACGCGGCGACGCTCGCCTACGAGCAGGGGCTGATCGAGCACGACGAGTTCGAGGCGTTTCTCGCGGCGGGCGAGGGATCGCCCTACGCAGACGGCGTGCTCGCCGACCCCGTCACCTGGCAGGACGACCTGACTGACTACGTCAAGGGGCCACTGGCCTACGGAGCCGTCGATCGGGAGCTTCGATTGGCAACCGACGGTGAGTACGCCCTCGCGGATGTCTTCAGGGACCTGAACGAACAGGAGGGACCGGTCACCGACGAACTGTGGCTCGAGGCGGTCGAGGCACGCGGGGGTGACCCGGTCCGGGAGACGGCCGAGCGGTACGCATACACCGAGGCCACCCCCGAGGTGTGGACCTACGAAACCCACGCCGAGGCTTTCGAGGGACCCGCCCCGGCGATGGCGTACGGCCCCAGTCTCGGGGACCCAATCACGATCGACGGCCTGCTCGAGGAGCGCGCTGCCGACGCGCTCGAGCCCGTGACCGTCGGCGAGACGGTCACCGTCCCGGTCGCCGTCGAGAACCGGGGCGGCCGCGAGGGGCCCTACCGCGCGCCACTGCTCGTCGACGGGGTGCCCGTCGACACCGCCAATGGCACGCTCGAGGCGGGCGACTCCGCGGTGGAATCGCTCGCGTGGACGCCCGAGGAGCCCGGCCGATACACCCTCCACGTCGGCGACCATCCGGTGACGGTCGACGTCCTCGAGCCGGCCGACCCGCGCGTCACGGCCCTCGAGGCGACCCCCGACGAGGTCGAACCGGGCGAGCCCGTGACGGTCAGCGCGACGGTCGAGAACGACGCCGACCGTATCGCCGAGACGACCCTCGAGTTCCACACCGCGGCCGGCGTGATCGCCGAGGAACGAGTCGTGCTCGGGCCCGGCGAAACGACGACCGTCGAGGTGGAGCTCACGTTCGACGAGCGCGCGGCACACGAGGTCGGTGTTGGCGATGCGTCCGTCACGGTAACCGTCGACGAGGACCTGGCGACCCAGGCCGGCGAGGGGCTCGAGGCGCTCCCGGGCTTTGGGGCGGTGGTCACGATGGTGGCCCTCGGTGCAGCGCTGCTGGTGGCCGCGCGCCGTCAGTTTTGAGCATCTATCGTGACAATTGAAACCGATTCACACACCCTCCCAGCGAGTCGGCTCAGAACCGGTCACAAACCGGTTCTGAGCCATGGTGTCGTGAGGGTGTGTGCAATGACGTTCAGTGGCGACTATATTTCGAACCCCCGATACCCTCGAGTCATCCCTGATCGGGCCGCGAGTTTATACCCGAAGCCGAGGCCAACGGGGACATGGGATCGAACGGCGGCCAACTCGCGGCCATCGCCGAGTCGCTCTCCGAACGGATTCGCCGCCTTCCGTTGCCCCCGGGACGGCTGTCACCGGGAGCCGAACGCGAGGGGCGTGCCGATGTGACGTGCTCGAGCGAGGCGACGACCTCGGATCTGACAGCATCGAGAGATGTCACGGCATCGATTGACGGGGACAAACCGGGTGGGACGGCTGACGAGGAGTGTGCGTGCGCCTTCGAGTTCGACGACGGAACCGAGACGCTCGGTGTCGACGCCTCGGGCTGTCCCCACGACGGAGACCTGGTGTCAGCTCCCTGCTGTCGGGCTGCCGCCGTCGACGCCCTCACACGGCGTGAAGCCGGGTCCATCGTCGTGCGGTCGCGAGCTCTCGAACACCACTACCCACCTGCCGCCGTCTCCCTCTTCACCGCTGCCGGTCGATTTCGCGACCTGATCGGCGGGCGTGACGATCGACTCGCCGCGACCGTCCGCACCGACCCACTCGCGGTGGCCGACGAACTCGCCGACCGGGTCGATCCCGTCGCCGACGCCGCTCACTCTAGCGGTCTGGTCGACGCCCGCCTGGACTGTTCGACGGAGGCGGCTCTCGAGCCAAGCGTCGGGTTACCGATCGCTCACTACACGGTCGACCCGTCCCTCGACGACCGCGCCAGGCTCCAGGACGTGACCCACCTCGAGACCGGGAGCGTCGCCCGCATCTACCGCCGCCCCGACGGGATCCCACACTACGCACTCGAGGTCGTCGACACGACGCTCTCCCCGGCGCAACGGCGGGTCGTCCTCGAGGGATATGAAGCAATCGCCGAGGGGGTTGTAGACGGAGACAGAGCCGCCTCGAGAGCGATCGAACACGTCACCGGCAGCGCCCCTGACCCGGCACTCGTCGACGTTCTGACCAAACACACGGCGGGGTACGGCATCCTCGAGGATCTCTTCGCTGATCCACGGATCACTGACGTCTACGTCACCGCGCCCGTCGAGTCGAACCCGATACGGGTGGTCTGTGACGGGGCGTCGATGACGACGTCCGTCTCCCTAACTGCCGCCGGGGGGCAGGCGCTAGCTTCTCGGGTCCGCCGAACCAGCGGCCGCGCGTTCTCTCGAGCCAGCCCCACCGTCGACGCGACGGCACGTCTCGAAAACGGGACGGGCGTCCGAGTTGCCGGCGTTGCCGACCCCGTCACGGAGGGGGTCGCCTTCGCCTTCCGCGAGCGGGCCGACGACCAGTTCACCCTCCCCGGTTTGGTCGCCAACGAGACGATGACCGCAGAGGTGGCGGCCTTCCTCTCCGTGGCGGTCGAACGCAACGCGGCCGCGCTGGTCGCCGGCACGCGCGGGGCGGGGAAGACGACCCTGCTCGGCACGCTGTTGTACGAACTTCCCCCACCGACGAGAACGGTGGTCATCGAGGACACCCCGGAACTCCCGGTGACACCGCTTCAGGGGGTCGATCGCGACGTCCAGGCGCTGCGGACTGGTACGGCAGATGGCCCCGAAATCACGCCCGCCGATGCGCTGCAGACCGCCCTTCGACTGGGCGACGGGGCACTCGTCGTCGGCGAGATTCGTGGCGAGGAGGCCCGCGTCCTCTACGAGGCGATGCGCGTCGGTGCGAACGCCAACGCCGTCCTCGGGACCATCCACGGCGACGGGGCCGAGGACGTCTACGAACGAGTCGTCTCCGACCTCGGGGTCGAGCCTTCATCGTTCGGAGCGACTGATCTCGTGGTCACCGTGCAAGCTTATCACACTGAGACGGGCAAAAAACGACGCCTCGCCCGGATCGAGGAGGTGTGTGGCACCGGCGAAGAGACCTGGTTCGAACCGCTGTACGTCCTCGAGAGCGACGGCGAGCGTGCCAAATCCACCGGGCGGATCGCCCGCGGGGAGAGCCGACTGGTCCACCGCCTGACGGCACCCGGTGAGCGCTACGCCGATGTCCGGGCGAGCCTCGCGGACCGGGCCACCCTCATCCGTGGGCTCGCGGTTGATGGCCGTACCGAACCCGCCGAGGTGGCCACAGCCTACGCCGAGTATCGGAACGGCGAGCCCACCGATGCCCCAAGCGTTCCGGGGACGGCGGCCGACCCACGTCGTCCGACCGCTCCGGGGTCCCGATGACGGCCGCGATACCGGCGACGCTCCGCCGACTGGCCGGCTGGTACCCCTACGACGTCGACCCGAGCCAGGAACTGGTCGACGCCCTCTCGTTTCTCGAGACCGACCTCGAGGCCACCACCGTCGTCGAGGCGGGCTACGTGGCGGGGGTCGTGGCCCTGGTGCCGGCGCTCGCGCTGTTTCTGACCCCGCTCCCGGCGGTTGCGGTTGCCCCGTTAACCATCGCGCTCTCCCTCGGGGCCATCCACCTGGTTCACGCTGGCCCACACGTCCTCACGGCGATTCGTCGGACGGAGGCCCTCGGTGAAACGCCGACCCTGATCGGACGAGCAGTGTTGCGGATGCAGGTCCAGCCGACGACGGAGACGGCCGTCCGATTCGCCGCCGAGACGGGGATGGGCCCACTTTCGCGGAATTTGGGTGGCCACATCGACCGGGCTGCCGGAACGCCACGGTCGGGATTACTCACCTTCGCCGAGGAGTGGACCGCGTGGTTCCCGGCCCTTCGTCGGTCGGCGTACCTCCTCGCCGCCGCACAGGACGCTCCCGACGGGGACCGCGGCCGGACGCTCGATCGGGCGCTGGATGCGATTCTCAGTGGGACCCGCGACCAGATGGCCTCGTTCACGAGCGCGATCCGTGGGCCAACCACCGGGCTCTACGCCTTCGGCGTGTTGCTCCCCCTGGCCCTCGTCGCGCTCGTTCCCGCGGCGGCCATCGTCGGCTACGCCGTGACCATCTGGCCGTTCGTCCTCGTCTACAACTTCCTGCTCCCGGCGGGGCTGCTCGCGGCCAGTGTTTGGTTACTCACCCGCCGCCCCGTCGCCTTTCCACCGCCGGCCGTCTCCCGTGAACACCCGGACGTCCCCGACCGGCTCGCTCTCCGGCTGACCTGGGGACTCGCCGCTGGGGTCTTCGCCTTCGTCTGCACGTCCCTGTTCGGCCCGCCGTCCCTCGCATCGGTTGCGGCCCTGGGTATGGGTCTCGGCGTCTCGCTCGGAGCCGTTTTCCACCCGATTCTCGCCGTCCGCAACCACGTCCGTGCTGTCGAAGCCCACCTCGTGGACGCACTCTACCTCGTGGGCCGGCAGGTTACGGAGGGACGCGCCGTCGAAACATCGGTGGCCCACACGGCAGAGCGTGTCCCCGCCGAGACCGGCGTCGTGTTCGAGACGGCGGCTGGCGTCCAGCGACGATTGCACGTCGGCGTCGAGGCGGCCTTTCTGGGGGAGTACGGAGCGCTCCGGGACATCCCCAGTGCTCGTGCCCACGGGATGGCCCGCTTGCTCGCCATCGCCGCCAACGAGGGTCGACCCGCCGGCCACGCCATCGTGGCAATGGCCGACCACCTCGATGAACTCCAGGCGGTCGAACGCGAAACCCGTCGCCAGCTGGCGATGGTCACGGGTACCCTCGAGAACACGGCGTCGTTCTTCGGGCCGCTCGTCGGTGGCTCGACGGTCGCCCTGGCCGGGTTGATGAGCGAGCACGTGCTCGAGGGTGAGGAAATGGCCGAAACGATGTTGCCAGTCGACCAGTTGGGCATCGTGGTCGGCGTATACGTGCTCACGCTGTGTTTACTTCTGACGCCGCTCTCGATAGCACTCCGTCACGGGTTGGATCGGGCGCTGATCGGGTACTACGCGGGCCGATCGCTCGTGTTCGCGACGCCGATCTACGTGGTGACGGTCTGGCTCGTGGGTGCCGTTATCGCCTGAGCTGGACTGCTGTGCCCACCCACTGGTACGGTCGACACGGTCTTGATGATCGATCGACGGGATGATCCTGTTTTCGGTGTGAGTTTATATGTGAACGCGGGGCCAGCCCGATCATGGAGTGGGAAGCCCCCGTCGATGCCTGGTACGTCTGGCTCGCCGTCGCGTTGGTCAGCCTCGCGATTTTCGGGCTCGCGCTCGCGATGCCGACGGCGCCGCCCCCCGATGCGAACGCCGGGGCGAACGTGATCGACGAGGTTGCCGCGAGCCCGTACGACGGGACCGCCAGCTTCGACCACGACGCCGACGAGATCAGGGTCGACGCGACGGGTCTCTCGATGGCGAACGATCACGGAACCAGCCACGCCTCGGTTTCGTACGGGGCGGTGATCCACGTCGATGGCGTCGACGGACTCGAGCGCGTCGCCCACGGTGAGGCGTACGACGAGGTCTACGACGAGCGCTTCTCCCCGTCGGCCTACGAGTTCCTCGAGGCGGTCGACGAGGCCCACGAGGCCGAAGGTGAGTGGCACCGCTCCTCGGGGACGGTTACGGTCAGACAGGTTCGCCTCGATTCGCGGCTGCTCGATGTCCTCGGGCGCTTCTCACCGGAGCTGGATTCTCACAGAGCTGTGACTGACCGATGGGATGGCGTCCACTACGACAGCACCCGTGAGGAGTTCTACGTGGTGCTGGTGAGTTCCTGAGGCGGCCCAATGTTCAAAAGGGATGGCCGAACCAACGCGCCCATGGCGACGTTCGCGATAGCCGGGGCGAAAGGTGGGTGTGGCAAAACGACGACGACCATCGGGCTGGCGGAGGCGGTTGGTCGAACGGGCCGAACCGCCCTGGCGGTCGATGCGGATCGACAGTTGCCGAACCTGCACGTGATGGGCGGGACGAACCGAACGCCGACGATCGCGGATGTCGGTCCCGAGGCCGCCACCGACTCTCGAGGCGGTGGCGACGTCGTGGACAGTCACGCTCGAGGCGCGAACACGGCCCTCGAGACGGACCCGTCAGCTGACCCCGTCGACGCGACGAAAGCTCGGGTCGAGCGCGTCGCCCAGCAGAGCCCCCGCGTCGATACCACCGGGTTGATCGCGGCACCGTTGCCCGAGGACTCGCTGTCGCTCGAGACCGCACTCGCGCGCCTGGACCTTCCCTCCGTGCCGACGTTCGTCGACTGTCCCTCGGGCGCCGGACCGGACCTGCTCGAGCCGCTGTCGGCCGCCGACGGGGTGATCGTGGTGACGACGGATACCGACCGCAGTCTGGCCGCCGCCGAGACGACGATCGACGTCGCCGGTCGCCTCGGGGTGCCCGTTCTCGGCGTGATCTGGAGTCGGTGTTCGACCGTGCCGGAATCGGCCGCCTCCCGCCTGCCGGCCCAGTCACTCGGTGCCGTGCCGGAGTGTTCGGAACCGCTGATCGACGACGAGGCCTGTACTGCCCTGGAGTCGGTCGTCGAACGGCTCGAACAACACCTCTTTCCCGAACCCACGATCGATGCCGACCGACTCTCGACCGGCATCGAGGGGCTCGATTGCGGTCTCGGCGGTGGCGTTCCCCCCGGGTCGGTGCTGTTGCTCGAGGCTCCGTTGGCGAGCCAGATCGAGCGCCTGTTGGCCCGGGCGACCGAACCGCGTGGAACGCTCTATCTGGCCGCTGGGCGGTCGGTTCAGTCCGTGGCCCGCAGCTTCGAGGCGCTCGATCGTGATGCGGAATTGCCGACGATCCGGGCGATTCCCCCAGCCAGTTCGGACACCGGGGCAGACGGGGTCGACGAGACGGATGGCAGCGTTCGGGCCGCCGACCGCGTCGGCGCAGACGGGGGATCACGTGCCGTCTCCGCCATCGAGCACGCCGAAGCGCTCGTCGATCGACTCCCCGACGGGGCGACGCTCGTTCTCGAGGGGTTGAACGTCCTCGAGCGGGCCCCAGCGCCCCGATACCGGACCTTTCTCGGGCGACTCGAGACGCGAACCCGGGAAACGGCCGGGATGACGATCATCTCGAGGAGTGTCGGTGGACCGTGCCAGCCCGGAAACGGGCAGCTACGACGATGCGCACAGTCGATGGCGGATCTCGTGGCGACGCTGGGCTCCGCTCGCTCGCGGGCAGTGACAGCACCTGGGGTTGGCTCGGGGCACCCACATCCACGCCGCCAGCAGCTCCTCGAGGTCTCGAAGTGTCGGTTCGGTCGGTGTCCGTCACCAGTCGATCTCCAACGCGCGCTGGCGCTCGACCGGGAGGTGTCATCGACCGCGGCGGGCATCGACCTCGAGTGAACGGGGCCGCCACCCCTGTCGCGGTTGGTGGCACCGAGTACCGCTCGACGGGTCGTGAGGATACTCGTCCCTATCGGGCGACGCGCTCGAGCACGTCGACACCGACGAGCGAGTCACCGGTGAGTGCCTTGACGTACGCGCCGCCGGCGATCGAGACGTGTCCGAAGTCGGCCTCGTCCAGCCCGTACATCCCGATGGCTCGAGAGGTGTCACCGCCGCCGACGACCGAAAAGCAGTCCGTCTCGGCGATGGCCTCGAGGACCCGCACGGTGCCCGTGGCGAACCGTTCGTCCTCGAACACGCCCAGTGCGCCCTTGACGAAGACGGCCTCGGACTCCCGGACGAGGTCGGCGTATCGGTCGGCGCTGTCGCTCCCGACGTCGAGGTACGAGGTGTCCTTTTCGAGCCCCTCGACGGCGACCTCCGCGCGCTCGCCGTCGTCGCCCTCGCAGGCGAGGTCGCTCGCGAGATGCAGGCGGTCCGCGTACCGCTCGAGGATGGTTTCGATCGTCTCGGCGTGGGTGTCCCACTGGTGGTCGAAGAACGCGGTGCCGTCGACGTCGTGGCCGACGTCGTGGCCGGCGGCTCGCAGGAAGAGTTCGCCCACGATCCCGCCGAGACAGAACCGATCGACGGTGTCCTCGACACCCTCGATGACGGGGATCAGGTCCTCGGCTTTCGTCCCCCCGAGAACCATCGTCACGGGACCGTCGAACTCGCGATCCTGGATCGACGAGTTGGCGGTGTACTCGGCTTCCATGACCGGACCGGCGTAGGCGGGGCACACGAGCGGAAAGCCGACGAGCGAGGCGTGTGCGCGGTGGGCCGCCGAGTAGGCGTCGTTCACGTAGGCGTCCACGTGGGGGGCGAGCGACCGGACAAACTCGCTTTCGGCGTGTTCCTCGGGTGCTTTTTCGGGCAGTTCGTCATCGCACATCCGAACGTTCTCGAGCAGGAGGACCTCGCCTGCCTCGAGGGCGTCGACGGCCTCGAGGGCCGCCTCGCCGTGGGTGTCCGGGACGAATTGCACCACCTGATCGAGGTGGTTCGCGAGGACGTCGGCGTGACTCTCGAGTGAAATGAACGAATCCCGGCCGGGGCGGCCCTGGTGGGCCAGGAGGACGACGGCGTGGTCGTCGGCGAGCAGTCGGTCGATCGAGTCGGCGTGCCGGGCGAACCGGCGCGTGTCCTGGGCGCGCCCGTCCTCGACTGGGGCGTTGACGTCGATGCGAACGAGCAAGCGCTGTCCAGCCTCGAGGTCGCTGACGGTGTTGAACATGTCCGTACAGGCGCGGCGCGGGCGCTTAAATCGGGTGGATGCACATCAACGTATCGGACGTGGGGGAGCCCGACGTCCGGGTTCGGGCTGGCGTGGTGGGGACGTCCCTCGAGCGGGTTCGGTGACTCGAGGGCCCACCGATGGGAACGGGTACCCGGTGGATCGAGCAGGCGATCGTCCTCGAGTCCGGGTCCTAAACTTTGAACTATGAAGTAAAACACTTCGACTTCGGTAGGTAGAGGGTGAGACCCCCGTTTGGCCCAACGTTCTTGTCACCTCGGATGAACCCTCAGGTATGCCCGCCGAGGCCTGCTATCGACTCAATACCGCCGTCTGGACCCTGGATTACAGCGCCGCGACCCAGTTGCAACAACCCGGGGAGCCCTACCCCGGCTGGTGTCCCTGTTATCTCCTCGAACACCCCGAGGGGTTGGTGCTTTTCGACACCGGTGTGAGCCAGGAGATGGCCACCGATCCCGAATCCTACGGGCCACAGGGTGCGCCTCACATGGCCGACTTCGTCGACACCCTCGATCTCTCGGCCGGAAAACCACCCGTCGAACACCTCGCCGACCTTGGCTACGAACCCGAGGACGTCGACGTGATCGTCTGCTCACATCTCCACACCGACCACGCTGGGAACCTCGACGCGTTCCCCGAGGCGACGGTCATCGTCCAAAAGGAGGAACTGCGCTACGCCTTCTATCCCGACGGTCCCCAGCGTCTGTTCTACCTCGAGGGGGACTTTCACCACCTTCGCCGCCTCGATGTGGACGTGCGGGCGATTACGGGCGAGTACGACGTCTTCGGTGATGGCTCGATCGTCGCCTTCCCGACACCGGGGCACACGCCCGGTCACCAGTCACTCGCGGTGACCCTCGAGTCGGGGACGACGATCCTGGCGGCCGACGCCGCGAACAGTCGGGTTGGCTACGAGACCGATCTCGTGGCGTCGTTCGCCTGGTCGCTCGAGGCGTCGATCGACTCCATCCGCACCATCGAGGAGCGGGCCCGGCGGACGGAGGCGGACGTCATCATCCATCACGATCCCGAGGATCAAGGGCGGCTCCCGGATCCGCCGGCAGCCCTCGAGTGAGCGGGCCGTCGCTCCGGAGTGTATCGACGGCGACCCCCCTGCCACCGACGGCCCATTGATATGCCTCCAGTGAGAATCCGGGACAATGAGTCGAGAGCGACCCGACGTGGAACCGTCAACAGCGGCCCCCACCGGCGACGCTGTAGGACCTGGCCTCGAGGCTGATGGGGGCGAGGAATCGGTCGATATCGAGGCCGTTCTCGAGCAACTTGACCGCCTCGAACAGACGGTCGACGATCCGAACGAACGCCAGGAGGTCCAGGAGACCCGGTCGATGGTCACCGGTCTCGATTCCGGTGGCTCGTCGCTCTTTGGTAACCGGATCAGTCGGTACACCACGCGTGACGTAGCGGAGACATTCGTCGGCGGCGTGTTGCTCTCGCTGCCGCTGCTCGTCGAGGACGGCGTCTACGACATCGCGGATCACTTCGCCGCCGTGACGCCGGGGGGGATTCCGATCTTTTTCGTCGCCAACGTCCTGTTCATCGTGACGATGGCTGCCATGTTGCTCTACTGGACGGACATTCAGCGCGTCGAAAATCACAACCCGATTTTCGGTATCGTCCCACGACGACTGGTCGGCGTTCTGGTCATCTCGTTCGTCGTCGCTGCCGGGCTGATGACGCTGTGGGGTCGCGTGGAGGGGTGGTCGGAACCGGACATCGCCATCTACCGGATCAGCGTCATCTGGGCGGCCGCGGCGTTCGGCGGTGCCCTCGGTGACATCCTCCCCGGGGTGAGCAGCGGCACCGAAATGAGCACCGTCCTCGAGCGTGAGTGACGCCCAAATCCAGGGAACCGGTCCGTTAGCTTCGATCGGCAATCACCGACATCCCTTTGCTCGACCGCGTGTCATCACCACGCATGAATCACGCCCGTGGGCCACTCTGTACCATCGACCTCGGCGATCGAACCGCGACAACGACCGACATCGACGCCGTCCTCGAGCGCTACATCGGCGGCCGGGCGGTCGGGACGGCGCTCGCCCACGACCGAATCCCGTTCGACGCGGAGCCACTCGGGCCGGACAATCGTCTCTACTTCGCCACCGGTCCCCTCCAGCACTCCCGGATGAGTTTCACCGGACGGATGTCCGTGACGGGACTCTCGCCGCTCACGAACGGATTGCTCTCCTCGAACGCGGGCGGATTCCTCTCGAGGAACGTCACGGCGACGGGATACGGGGCCGTCGAACTCGTGGGTGAAAGCGACGAGCTCGTCATCGTCCACCTCAGGGACGCCGATGCGGACGGTCGGCCGCGCGTCGAGTTCGAACCCGTCCCGGATCTCGCCGGCGCGGAGACCAGCGACATCTGTGGATACATCGAAGCCGAACACGGTCTCTCGGCCGAACACACCGTCACCATCGGGCCGGCGGGCGAGAACCTGGTTCGGTTCGCCTCGATCATGACCTCGAGGGAGCGCGCGTTCGGCCGTGGTGGCCTGGGAGCGGTCCTCGGGGCAAAGAACGTGAAGGCGATCACGTTCGACGGCCAGTCGACCCGCACGGTCGACATCCCGCCGCTGCAGATGGACGTCCACCGCGAGGCGGCTCAGTCCGATCACATCATGAAGCGACAGGGCACGTCCTCGATGACGGAGTTCGCGGACGCGGTCGAGGCGCTGCCGACACGGTACTTCTCGGATCGCTCGTTCGAGGGGGCAACGGGCATCAGCGGGGACCGCGTCGAGGAAAAGAAGTACAAGAAGGGGACCTGCTCGGCCTGTGCGTTCGCGTGTAAACTGCCGACACGAGACGACGAAACGGGACTCGAGACCGAGGGGCCGGAGTACGAGACGGTGATGGCGTTTGGCTCGAACGCGGGGGTCGACGACATCGTCGACGTGATGCGATCGAACAAACGGTGTGACGAACTCGGAATGGACACCATCTCCTCTGGGGACGTCGTCTCGGCGTATCTCGCGAGCGAGAATGCCTTCGGCGACGTGGACCTGATCTCCGATCTCATCGAGAAGATTGCCCATCGCGAGGGGATGGGCGACACACTCGCCGAGGGGATCGATCGCTGTCACGACGACCTCGGCGTCGAGAACTGGTCCGTCAAGGGCCTCGAGTTCGCCGCCCACGACGGCCGGGCACTCAACGGACAGGGACTGGCCTTCGCCACCTCGAACCGCGGGGCCGATCACATGTACGCCGAGTTCTACGCGCTCGAGTACCCACTGGTCGGGGAGGATCGGGCCCTGGATAAGGAGGGACTCGAGGGCAAACCACCGAAGGTGGTTACCAAGGAGAACCTGAACGTGATCAAGGACAGCGCGGTACTGTGTAAGTTCTCGCGGGATTTCGTGGACGCCGACCGCCTCGAGACCCTGCTCGAGGCCGACTACGACGATCTGCTCGCGATCGGTGGTGAGATCGTTGCGATGGAGCGTCACTTCAACAACCGGCGAGGGATGGATCGGGCCGACGACCGACTCCCGTACGACTTGCCCGGGTTCGAGGGGGCACTCGACGCGTATTACGCCGAACGGGGCTGGAACGACGACGGGACGGTGCCTGCGGACGCGCTTGCAGCGCCACCGGTGCCGACGCCCTCAGATTGACTCCTCGCGGGGGCTGTGGGTGCGGACGTCGTTGGTCACCATTCCAGTCGATCACGTGGCCGCCAGCCGCCTCGGTCCCGACCGTCACCGTCCCCAGTCGATCACGTGGGCAGCAGCCGGATCGAACCCCACCGTAACCTCGCCCTCGAGTGGGTCGTGGGTACGCAGCAGAATCTCCTGGTCGGCCCACTCGAGGTGGACGCGGGTGGTCTCGCCGAGGAACTCCGCACTCTGGACCGTGGCAGTGAACGCGTTCGTGGCCGGGTCGCGCTCGAGGTGCTCCGGACGGACACAGAACGTGAGCCAGTCGCCGGGGTCGGGTCGGGGCCCACCGGGCTCGACGGGAGTGTCGACTGCGAACTGGGCGTCGGCGACGGCGACGCGCAGGCGGGTCGGTGTGGGTTCGGCTCCGGTCCCTGTGCCTGTCCCAGTCCACGTTCCCGTTGTCGTCTCTCGAGGGGTCCCGTCACCCGGATCGACGGCCACCACCTCTCCCTCGAAGACGTTGTTGTCGCCGACGAACTCGGCGACGAACCGAGTTGCTGGACGGCGATAGATATCCTGCGGTGGGGCGCTCTGTTGTGGGCTCCCCTCGCGCATGACTGCGACGCGATCGGAGATGGCCAGCGCCTCCTCCTGGTCGTGGGTGACGTAGATCGTCGTGATCCCCAGCTGTTTTTGGATCGCCTTCACCTGCACCCGCAGACGCTCGCGAAGCTGGGCGTCGAGGGCGCTCATCGGCTCGTCGAGCAACAGGACGTCGGGGCCGGGGGCCAGTGCACGGGCGATCGCCACCCGCTGTTGCTGGCCGCCCGAGAGTTCGTCGGGGGCTCGATCTTCCATGCCGGCGAGGTCGACCAGCTCGAGCAACTCCGCGACCCGTGCTTCGGTGGAGACGCCCCCCGGCGGGTCGGCGAATTTGAGTCCGTAGGCGACGTTCTCGCCGACGGTCATGTGCGGGAACAGGGCGTAGTTCTGGAAGACGACGCCGATGTCCCGGTCCTCGGGCGGGACGCCGGTGACGTCCGCGTCCCGAAAGCAGATCGTGCCGGTCGTGGGTGATTCGAAGCCGGCGATCAGCCGGAGGGTGGTCGTCTTGCCACAGCCCGACGGGCCGACGAGCGTAAAGAACTCCCCTTCGCGAACGCGAACGGTGACGTCGTCGACGGCAGTCGTGTCCGCGTACCGCTTCGTGACGTCCGCCAGCTCGAGGGCGACGGGGACGTCGGTGTTCTCACGTGAGGATCTGGTCGCCTCGAGTGCGGCTTCGAACTCGCCTGCCGCCGGGGGATCCGGTTCCTCAGAGCCCAACGCTCTCACCCCCGAGGCGGTCGATGATGACGAAACTGATCGAGGTGACGACGAGCAAGATCACGCCCATTGCAGTCGCCGGTCCGAGCCGACGCCCGATGAATCGTTCGATGGCGACCGGCATCGTGTACTGGTCGGTGCCTGTCGCCAGAATCACCGTCGAGGAGAACTCACCCATCGAGATGGCGATCGCGAAGGCCGCCCCGGCGACGACGCCCGGCCAGACCAGCGGGAGTTCGACGTCGAGCAACACCCGCGTTCGGGAGGCCCCAAGCGCCCTGGCGGACTCGAGCAGGCTCCGGTCGATCGACTCGAGGCCGGGGGCGACCGTGCGGACGACGAACGGGTAACAGCTGACGGCGTGTGCCGCGACGATGGCCACCGCGCCGGCCACCGTGATCCGGTAGCTCCCGATCTCGAGGCCGAAGACCGGCCCCCGAAGGAGGCCGATGCCGACGATGATGCCCGAGACGGCCAACGGGGCCATCGCAACCGCATCGATCACTTTTCGGCCTCGGTACCGCCGGGTCGTCAGCACGGAGACGGCGATCCCCATCGGCAGCGAAATCGCGAGCGCGGCGGCGGCGAAGCTAAGCGAGTTGCGAATGGCGGGCCAGGGTCGAACCTGGAACGCCGCACCCCCGGCCTGTCGATCGAGGAGGAACTGGTAGTGCGCCAGGGTGAGCCCGCCCCCAGGATCGGCGACGCTTCGGTAGAGGAGACTCGCCACGGGGGAGACGAACACAAACAGCGCGACAACGGCGTAGACGCCGATCCCGGCGCGGGGGAGCAGGTCTCGAGCCGAGCGAGTTGGAGGCCGGAGCGATTTTCTGGGAAGCGGTCGGATGCCCCGCGCTCTGACGGTGTGTGTGGCCTCGTAGCGGAGGTAGCCATAGAGGACGGTCAGGGAGATCATCAGTTCGATGATTGCGAGGGCGGCGGCCTCGGCGTAGTTGAGGTCCTGAACCAGCTGGTAGACGAACACCTCGACGGTGGCGAGTTGGATGCCCCCGAGTGCGAGGACGATGGGGAACGTACCGAAGGTGAAGACGAACGTCAGGGCTCCACCCATCAACGCGGCGGGGTACAGTTGCGGGGCGACGACGTCGCGGAACGCCCGCATCGGACCCGCACCGAGGCTGCGGGCCGTCTCAACCGCGCTCGCGTCGACTGACTCCCAGGCCGCGGTCGTCACCCGGGCGACCAGCGGCGCGTTGTAGAACGCGTGGGCGATCAGGATGGCCTCGAGGCTGAACATGAGCGAGACGGTCGGCAGCCCGAGCGCCGAGAGGACGGCGTTGAGGGTCCCGTTCTGACCGAAGGTGGCGACGAAGCCGACGGCGACCATGATCGAGGGCATCACGAACGGCAGGATGGTCAGCGACCGGATCGTTCGCCGGCCTCGAAACTCGTAACGGGCAAGGACGTACGCGAGTGGAAGACCGAGGGCAAGCGAGAGGAGCGTCGAGAGAAACGCCTGGTAGGCGGTGAAGCCGACGATGCCGAGCCGTCGGTCACTCGAGAGCAGGTCGGTACCGACGGCCAGGGGCGACTCTCCACGGACGAGGCGGGCGAACTCCCCGAAGTAGAAGGGATCCCGAAGGAGCTCGAGGAAGATAGCCGCGGTGAGTGCGCCCTCGACGACCACCGATTCGACGAAGACGGTCGCGACGGGCCAGTAGAACATCACCACGAGGAGTGCCGTGGTGGCGATCGCCGCCAGCACGATGGCACGGCGCTCGAGGCCGTCGCGGATGCGGTGGGTGTGTCTTCTTCCACCGTCGTCGGCCCCACCCTGCCCGACTTCCGCTTCGCTGTCGGCGTCAGTGGACGCCGGGCCGTCGGGTGTCGAGCGCGAGGGAGTTGGGCCGGGCGCACTCATGATGGTGATGACGAACGGGGCTCGGCCGATTCGTCGGGGCCGGTGGCACCTGCACCGTGGGGGTCAATGAGACCTGCATCGTGAGACCCCTGCCCACTCGAACCGACCGGTTGGCCGGTCGAAACCACCCGCTGGCTCCTCCAGAAATCGGTACTCCTAATCGCCTGGTGGACGTCCAGCCGTCCATGACCGTCTTTGCACTGCTCAGAGTTACGCCCGTCACCGAAGACGATATCACGGCCGACGTGGCCGCCGCCATCGATGCCCTCGAGGAGTTCGACGTCAGCTACGAGACGACGCCGATGGCGACGACGCTCGAGGCCGAGGACGTTCAGGAACTGTTCGCGGCTTGTGCGGCGGCCCACGAGGCCGTCGATCGCGGGCACGTCCAGACACTCGTCCAGGTCGACGACAAACGCGAGGTCGAGATGCGAGCGAGTGAGAAAGTCGACGCCGTCGAGGGGGAACTCGGCCGGGACGCCCGGAGCGACCGCTGAGTCTGGTGTCACCTCCGCCGCAGGCGGGGACTGCCGGTCGATCACCGCCGCCACGAGAGACGGTGACCGGTCGACCCACACGCCGACTCGTCGACTCGGGGTTGCCACGGCTCAGTTGCCGACGACGCGACGACCCCAGTCGTCGAGCCAGCCCGAGAGGTTGCCGTGCATGTCGTCGTAGCCGTAGAAGACGGCCTCTTCGGGCTCTTCGGCGTACTCCTCGTAGACCTCCGGCAACTCGGTTTGCTCGTTCGTTGGGCCGGTGACGTTGCGCTCGGCGACGACGGCTTGCACCTCTGGCTCGAGGACGAAATCGATGAAGTCGTGCGCGAGGTCGTCGTACTCACTGTCCGCGAAGCGGACGATCCCGGAGTAGTTGGCGAACGCCTGATCGTTCAGCAGCGACACCTGATGTTTGTCGAGGTCGTTGCCGAAGCGTTTGGCGTAGACGCGGTCGTTCGAGTAGGAGACGACCACCGGGATCTCCTCCTCCTCGAATTGGGTGTAGACTTCACTCCAGGAGTCGAGGACGCGCGCGTCGTTCTCGAGGAGATCCTCCCAGTAGTCGAGGTAGGTGTAGTCGCCGTCTTCACCGAACTCCTCGAGCGTCCAGAGCATGAACAGGAGACCGGTTGTCCCGCGCTGGGGGTTCGACAGGGCGATATTCCCCTCGTATTCCGGCTCGAGGAGGTCCTCGAACGTTTGCGGTTCGTCGACGTTGCGGCCGTCGTAGACGATGGCACACAGGCTCCGGTAGGTCGGAATAACCCGGCCCTCGGGATCGAACTCGTGTTGCTCGCCGATGTCCTCAGCGTTCGAGAGGACCGACCGGTCGGTCTCGACGAACATCCCGCCGTCGGTGTTCTCGTCGACGCGGACGAGTTCGTGTGGACTCAGGCCGTAGTAGAGCTCGGGCTCGATATCTTGCCCGTCGTTGTACCGCTCGACGTAGTGATTGACCTCCTGTTCGGGCGTGTGCCACTCGAGGGTGGCGTCGTAGCGGTCCTCGAACTCGTCTTTGATCCACTCCCCCGGGCTGTCACTCGGGGCGTCGATGAAGGAGTTGTAGGTGGCGACGTGGAGCGTATCGGTTCCATAGCCGTCGGTTTCGTCGGATTCATCGTCACCGGTGCTGTCGTCGTCGGTCGTTCCCGTGGCGTCGTCGGATGTATCCTCGATACAGCCAGCGAGCCCGATCACCGTGCCGCCAGCCGTCGCTTTCACGAACGTACGTCGTTTCATTACTGTGTGGTCGTAGCCGGTGGTACGTAAGTGGCACGGTCTTGCAGTCGTCTGTTGCCATGACACACAGTCCGAAGGGACACAATCACGTCTCGTGGCCACCCTGGGCCCTCGAGCGATCGTGGGGTTTGCCGTCGCCTCTTCAGGGTGATTGTTGACCCGATACGGGCATCACCGGAAACCGGTTACAGCAAACCGTGTCAGTGAGCGCTAGCGCCCTGTGGTTCGTCCCCGCTGAGGGCGATGACGAAGCCCATGACGCTGGTCATGACGACCGCCGCTCCGCCGATGACGAGCGCCATTTCGCCGTCCATCCAGACGCCACTGAGGAGAATAGCCATACCGGTGAGCAATCCCAGGAATCCCACGTTGATGGCGGTACTGTCTTTCATACCCAACGCTGGTTGGAGTGGCTACATAAATCGATCGGACCCCCTTAACTGGTCGCTCCCGGCTCAGTCTCGAGCGATCGGCGTCACTACAGTAGCCACTGACCGTCGTTGCACAGACCCCCACGATACCATGGCGCAGAACCGGTTTGTCACCGGTTCTGCGCCGACTCGCTGTGAGGGGGCGTAAATCGGCTTCACTTGTCACTGTCGGCCCGTTCGGGGCTCGAGACTCGCGTGGCCCTAGGATTATTTCGACGGCCTGCGTTGGCCCCGTCGTGCGACTCGTGCAACTGTCGGTCCCAGCGGGAAAGCGAGAGACCGTCCGGGACGTGCTCGAGGAGGAGGGGATCCCGTACGTCGAGACGGACGAGACCAGCGATCGTGAGTACGAGGCGGTGATCTACATGCCGCTGCCGGCTGGGATGGTCGAATCGACCCTCGACACGCTCGAGGCTCGCGGGGTCTCTGAAGGGGCTTACACTGTCGTGATCTCCGCCGAAACGGTCATCTCCGAGCAGTTCGATGCCCTCGAGGACGGCGACGAGGACGATGCCGTCGAGTCCTCGCGCATCTCGAGACAGGAACTCCAGGCTGAGGCCGTCTCGCTCACGCCGCCGTTCAGCGTCTACGTATTGATGACGGTGGTGAGCGCCGTCGTGGCGACAGCCGGGTTGTTGCTCGACTCGCCGGCAGTCGTCGTCGGTTCGATGGTGATTGCGCCACTGATCGGGCCGGCACTCGGTGCGAGCGTTGGGTCAGTGATCGACGACAACGAACTCCTCCTCGAGAGCGTGAAATATCAGGCGCTGGGGGTCGGGTTGGCCATCGCCGCAGCGGCGGCGTTCGCGTGGCTGGTTCGACTCGGGAACGTCGTGCCACCGGGGCTCGTGATCGCCGAGGTTGGCGAAATCGAGGAGCGACTCACGCCGGATCTACTCTCGCTGGCGGTGGCCCTCGGGGCCGGCGTCGCTGGCGTGGTCAGCATTGCGACCGGCATTTCGGTGGCCCTGGTCGGCGTGATGATCGCGGCCGCCCTCATCCCGCCGGCCGCCGCGGCCGGTATCGCCATTGCCTGGGGGGAACCGGCAGCCGCCATCGGGTCGACGGTCCTCGTCTTCGTCAACGTCCTCTCGGTCAATCTCGCCGGCCTGATCACCCTCTGGTATCTGGGCTACCGCCCCGAACGGCTCTTCCAGCGCGACCGGGCATTCCGGCGCGTCCGCAAGCAAGTGGTCGGCCTGGTGGTCGTTGTGCTCGTCTTCTCGACGTTCCTCGGGGCAATCACCTACGGTGACTTCACCGCGGCCACCTTCGAAGAGGACGCTCGAGGCGAGGCCGAGACACTGCTCGCGACCGAGGAGTACGCCGCCTACGAACTCATCGACATCGAGGTGCGGTTGGACGACAACTTCCCGTTCCGTAGCCCCGAGCGGGTCGTGGTCACGATTGGGGGACCACCCGACGCGGCCCCCGTCGGTATCGCCGCCGAACTCGAGGCGCGCATCTCGGCACACACCGACGCGCCGGTGGCCGTCGAGGTGCGGTACGTAGCGGTCATCTCGATCGAGGGGGCCGAGAGCGAGGCCGTCTCGAGTGCGTCCGTGGACGAGGCCGTCTCGAGTGCACCACCGGATTCCACGACGGCAATGGGGGCCGCCACGCTCTCGGGGATCGTTGCCACCACCCCTCCCTCCGATCGAGGGCCGACAGCCGACCGATAGCTCGGTCCAGTGACGACGGTCTCACCTGGGTCGTTCTCCTCACACCGTCGATCGTCCGCTATGGGGTCGGCGATCGGCACTACACAGGGGCAAGCCTCCCACTCATACGGATTGCTGTAACTTTTTACCGGTGATTGCCGACCCGGTATGGGCAATCACCGGTAAGAGACTACAGTAAACCGTATCAATCGTCACTAGTGACGGCCCAGTCGAACGTCAACGTAACCGTCTCGCGTTTCTTTTTCAACATCGGTGACCGTTCTCGCACGTCTACCTCGTAGGTCACCTCGTCGGCTGGAGAGAGCGTCACCTGCTTGTTGCCGACCGGAACGGTCGCCTGTCCATCACCGCGCATCTGGTGGGCAAGCTCCTCGAGTCGGTCTGCCACCTCGTCTGGGGGGAGCGTTTCCTTTGCGGTCGTCTTTTCGCCCATGGCTGATCTCCCACCGACTGCCGACAAAAAACCCCTACCCGTATGCTGGTGTTGTCTCCCGTTATGGTGGCCTTTCTCGGGGCGACCGTTCCCGGATGCGTTCTCATCCGCCTCGAGGCCGACATCCGAATCGGTACCCCTCGTCGCGACGGTTTCCGTGCGGCGTCTCACACCGAGTGCGTCCTCGCCAGTCGCCACCGGTGGGATGCGGTGTCGGTGAGGACGCTTCGATCACTGCTTCCAGTGGAGGCGGAACCCTCTGGAGACGAAATCTTCAAGATGCTGACTTGCAATCGCAGAGTAGAGCATGCACCCCGAGAAGGGGACCCGAGTGGCTTCCGACGAGCGAATCACCAGATTGCACGAGGTCGTGCCGGAGTTACAGTCGGCGTCGACGGACCGGGAGGTTTTCGAGGCAATCATCGACGCCGCGGTCAAGACGCTCGGCTTCGATTCGTGTGCCGTCTCCGTCCCCGACGACGACGTGTTCGACGAACGTGTCGTGTCGGAGTCGGCACCGTTCGACGAGGGGACCCGCTCGTATCGACTCGACGAGGGACTCATCGGGAAGGCCTACCAGGAGGGCGATAGTATCCTCGTCGACGACGCGTTCGAAAACGAAGATGCAAAGCCCAGCGACGAGTCGATCGTCTCGGGACTTACCGTGCCACTCGAAGAGCGGGCCGTCTTCCAGGGATACGCCAACGAGGCCGGCAGGTTCGACGAGAGCGATCTGGAGGTGGCAGAACTGCTCTGTGCGCACGCAGCCGCGGCACTCGAGCGCATCGAACGGGAACAGAAGCTGCAGCGAAAGAACGAGCAACTCGAGCAGTTTGCGGACTTCGTCAGCCACGACCTCCGGAACCCGCTAAACGTCGCCGAATTGCGGCTGGAACTCGCTCGAGAGGAGTGCGATTCAACCCACCTCGAGGACGTCACGTACGCCCTCGAGCGAATGGAGACGCTGATCGAGGAATTACTGGCCCTCGCCAAGGCGGGGAGCCAGCTCAACGAAGTCGAGCCAATCGCCCTCGACACGCTCGCCACCGCCTGCTGGCAGACGGTCGATACCGGGGACGCGACGCTCGTTGTCGGGACGACACAGACGGTCAAGGCGGATCGGAACCGGCTGCGTCAACTCCTCGAAAATCTCTTTCGAAACGCTATCGAACACGGTTCCGTGGATCCCGATTCGGTACCGGGCGGAGACGGTGCTCGGGACGCCAGTTGTGGTGGACCCGTGACGATCACCGTGGGCGATCTCGAGGCTGACGGATTTTTCGTCGCTGACGACGGTCCGGGGATCCCTACAGCCCACCGGGAGACGGTGTTCGAGAGCGGTTACTCGACGGCCACCGATGGAACTGGCTACGGGCTGGCAATCGTCGCGGAGATCGTGAAAGCCCACGACTGGTCGGTGGCGCTCACAGAGAGTGCAGCCGGAGGCGCACGGTTCGAGATCTCGACTTGACGCTCGCCAGCGTCGACCCGTGGAGCCCGTGAGCGGCGTCGTGAGTGCAGCCACGATCGATGATCGGCCTGCACGCCCAGCCCCGGCCCCTCGATGCCCGGTCTCTACCGCTCACTCTCCAGTCTCTGAGCTTCAGTGTCCGGTCTCAACTGCTCAGTCCTCAGTCTCGAGCCCTCGACGCCCTGCGGTCACGTCTCACCCGAGCTCGGGGGACAGAACGCTCGATCAAGGATCAAAACAGCCGCCGTACGCCTCACTCGAGCGCGCCGGCGACGATGGCCTGCCCGGCCTCGAGCAACTCGCCAACGCGACGCTCGCTCTCGGCTTCGGCGTACACCCGAAGGACGGGTTCGGTACCGCTGGGACGCACGAGCACCCACGAACCGTCCGCGAGGGCGAGTTTGAACCCATCAGCAGCGTTGATGCCCTCGACGGCGGTGCCCGCGACCGAATTGGGGATCTCGGATTCGAGTGTCGCCAGCACCTCGGCCTTTCGCTCATCGGGACAGGGAACGCTCGTCTTCTCCTGCACGACGGTGCCGTGTGTCTCGAGCAACCGGTCGACACGCTCGTCGATCGCCTCCCGCTCGTGCATGCAGGCCGCAAGCAGAGCGATCATAACGCCGTCTTTCTCCCGGACGTGGCCGCGGACGGTGAACCCGCCGGACTCTTCACCGCCGATGAGGGCATCGTGGTCGGCCATCGCCTCGGCGACCCACTTGAACCCGACGGGCACCTCGTGGACGACCTCGCCGTGGGTGGCGGCGATCCGATCGAGCAGGTAGGTCGTCGACACCGTACGCACCACCGCTCCGGCGTCGTTGTCGAGCAGGAAGTCATAGAGTGCGGCGAACAGCAGGTTCTCGTCGAGATAGCCCCGCTCGGGAGTGACGACGGCGATGCGGTCGGCGTCGCCGTCGTTGGCGATCCCCAGGTCCGCCCCACCCTCGGTGACGGCCTCGATCAGTCCCTCGAGGTGTTCGGCTGCCGGTTCCGGGGCCCCGCCACCGAATGTGGGGTCTCGTTCACACCGCAGGCGCTCGACGGACGCGCCCGCTCGTTCGAGCAGGGCGTCGGTAGTGTCCCGGCCGCTACCGTGGATGGCGTCGTAGGCGACGGTGACCTCCTCGAGGGGTGGTGTCCCGGGTCCACCCCACCTCGTGGTGGCGTCGCTGACGTCGTCCCGGCCGTCGACGTCGGTTCCGCCCTCGGACTCCGTGTCGAGGAGGTGCCCGACGAGGGATAGGCAGGCCGCCGCGTGGTCGGTCACGAGGTCGACTTCCCTGACGGTCCCGTGGTCGGCTTCGGGGAGCGCCGTCGGCTCGGCCAGGTTGTCCGCCACTCTGTCCATCACCCCGGGGAGTGCCGGCGCGCCGTCGTGTGGGATGAACTTGATCCCGTTGTACGACGGTGGATTGTGCGAGGCCGTTATCACGACGGCACCCGAACAGCCACGGTCGACGACCGCGAAGGCACACAGCGGCGTCGGTCGGTCGCGATCGCTCAACAGGACGTCGAAGCCGTTCGCACAGAGGACTCGAGAGACCTCCTCGGCGAACTCGAGGCTGGTTTCTCGGGCATCGTAGCCGACGACGACGGGTTCGGTGTGGCCGTCTGCACGCAGGGCCGTCGCGATGCCCTGTGCCACCGCACGCACCCGCGGTGTGGTGAACGTTTCGAGGGGGGCTCGCCAACCGTCGGTGCCGAAGCTGATCGCATCCATACACGAGTCTCATGGGGAGGTGGCAAAAACCCGGCGGGACCGGTGTCCGGTTGCAGTGGGTCGGTTTCGCCTGCGTGGAGCACCCGAAGCAACGGCGCTGACCCCCGAAGCCCAATCCGTCGGAACCCGAGATGGTTTTACAGGTGGATACGATAGATCCGGTATGAGTTCGACACCCACTATTCTCGCCGTCTCGGGCAGTCTCCGCGACGAGAGTTACACTCGGACGGCCCTCGGGTACGTCCTCGAGGCGGCGGCCGACGCGGGTGCCGACACCCGACTGCTGGACCTTCGGGAGTACGACCTCCCGCTGTACGACCCAGACGTAGACGACCAGGGTGACGGCGCCGAGGTGAAACGTCTCACCCGCGAGGCTGACGCTCTCGCTCTTGGGACTCCCGTCTACCACGGCTCGTACTCGGCGACCCTGAAGAACTACCACGATTACTGCGGTTGGGACGAGTACGAGGACACTACCGTCGGGCTGCTCGCGACTGCCGGCGGCGGCAGTTACGGGTCGACGCTGGACCACCTCCGGATCACCGTTCGTGGGGTCCACGGATGGGTCCTCCCCCACCAGGTCGGCATTCGCAAGGCCTCGAAGCGGTTCGAACACGAACCGGATGCCATCGACCAGCGTGCGTTCATCGACGAGAAACTCGAGGAGCGTACGCGAAAGTTGGGACGGATGCTCACCGAGTACGCCTTCATCACCCCGGACGTCACCTCGCCGCGGACGGCGGCCAACGATTGAAACGGTTCGGAATGCTGATCTATCACGTAGATTTAGGAGGGGTTCCGAAGGGAGGCCAGCCAGGCATATGCGGTTGCTCGGCACCGTGGGCGACGATGACCTCGAGACCAGCGTCAATCGGCTAAAGCCCCGTTCTCCCCCGATTACGACTCGAGGTCGACCAATCGCTCCTTCTGTGGACGGCGCAGTTGCTTGATCTCGTACTCGCGAGCCATCGCCGTCGATCGGTCACCGTAGCGTTCCCGGTGGACGACCCTGACTGGCGTTCGCCCACGGGTGTACTTCGCGCCGGTGCCGGCGTTGTGTTCCTCGACCCGTCGCTCGAGGTCGGTCGTGTAGCCGGTGTAGAGGCTCCCGTCGTCACACTCGAGCACGTAGACGACGTGGTCGTCCGTGGGCATCGCTCGTGGGTACGGGTGGCGACGTCAAAAGTGCTAGTCGTGGGGTCCGCCGGGGGCTCCGGTCCGTCGCACTGGTACAGTGGGCGGTACGGGTTTCGGGTAGCGGTCAGGTTCCGCGGGCGCGTTCTCTCGCGACTTCCGCGATGCCTGCGTTGGCCGAACAGCTGATACACGCGTGGATGTCTCCGTTTTCGTCGGCGAAGACGCGTGCGAACCGTTCGGAGACGTGCGCGCCGCAATGATTACACGTTGGCATGGTGTCGCCGGTGTGCCCCGGCATTTCATACTACATGGAGTCCACATAAATAGGCTTGCCCAAACGCTGTTAACTTTTCCACTATCGGAAGATTTTCTTACCCTGTTCAAATCAACTCTTTCCAATTCACGCACCGTTGATCGCTCGAGCGATGAGCGTCGCCTGCGCGCCCGCGACGAATCCGGCGTCGATGTTGACCGCCGTGAGGACGGTACAGGACTGCAAAAGCCCCGAGAGTGCGGCCTCACCGTCCCCACCGTGTCCGTAGCCACTCGAGACCGGCAGCCCGATCACTGGGGTATCCACCAATCCAGCGACGACCGTCGGCAGTGCCCCCTCTCGACCGGCAGCGATAACGAGCACGTCCGCCCCCCGGAGCACCTCGAGGTGGTCGATGACGCGTGCCAGCGAGGCGACGCCGACGTCGTCGATTCGCTCGACGTCGAGACCGGCGTCGAGACAGACGAGGTGGGCCTCGTCGGCGACCGGGCCGTCGACTGTGCCCGCGGTGACGATCCCGACCGTCGCTTCGAGCGAGGGGCGTTCGTATGCGGCCGCCCTCGCGAGGAGGGTGCCGGCTCGTCGGTCGACGGCGATCGGCCCCTCGCCGTTCTCGCCAGGGATTTCGGCGGCCGCGAGAAACTCCTCGAGGGCCGCGGCCGCGTCCGTCTCCAACCGGGTCACGAGTGCCCGCCCCTCCGTCTCGAGGGCGGTCACGGCGAGTTCGCGCACCTGGTCGGTGGTCTTTCCCTCCGCGAGGATGGCCTCCGGGATCCCCCGGCGGCTCGTCCGTGCCGCATCGAAGCGCCCCGCCTCGCCGGTCGCGTACCCCGTGAGTTTGGCCTCGGCCGCCGCTGGCGAGCACTCGCCCGCGGCAACGGCCTCGAGTATGTCGCGCATGGTTGCTATCGACGCCGAACCCACTCGAATGCGTCGCTCGCCGCCGCCGTTGGCCCGGGGTTTCGCCGGCCTTATTTCGCTGCCCCCGGAATCACCGACCAGTGACTCCGTGGAACCAGGCTCGGGGTGACGAGCGCAACACGGCCGTCCTCGCGTCTCGAGGCGATTTCGAGGGGCCACAGCGTCCGCCTTCGACCGCCTGGACCACCGAGGTCCGTGGCTCGATCGACTGTCCACTCGTCGTCGATCGGGATACGGTCTACGTCGGCACCAGCGAGGGAGAACTCACGGCACTCGACTTCCAGGGCCGTCGGCGCTGGACGTATCGGATTGACGTCCCCACGGTCGATCCACCCGCGGTATCGGGCCACCGTCTCGTCTGCCCGTGTCGCGACCACCTGCTCGCCATCGACGCGCCCTCGGGGGACCTCGAGTGGGAGCGATCCGTCGATGGCCTCTACACGACACCGCCGACTGTCGACGGCGACCTCGTGCTCGTCGGTGACAACCGCGGCCTCACCGCGTTACACGCCGAGACCGGCGGCGAAATCTGGCGAACCGACCTCGAGGGACCGCCGGTCGGTGCCCCCGCGGTCGACGACGAGCGGGTCTACGTCGGCACCCGGGAGGAGACGGTCCAGGCGCTCGAGTTGGGTTCGGGCGAGGAGGTCTGGAGCGCGCCCACCGACGGCACGGTCGTCGGCGGACCGACTCGTGCCGACGATCGAGTGTACGTCGCCGACGACGATGGCACGGTGCTCGCACTCGGTGCCGAGACGGGCCAGACCTTCTTCACCCACCAGATTCGCGGGGCGTTCGCCGGTGCGCCGACGGTGCTCGAGGGCGAGGACACGCTGTACGTACGCGGTGTTGACGACACCCTCCACGTCACCGATACGACCTTCGGCAACCGGAAGGTTCGGGGCCTCCTCTTTTCGAAGCCGGGCCTCTCGCTGGACGCGCCGGCGACGACCGACCCGATCGTCGTGGGGACCGTGGTCCTCGTCGCGGACGAACGCGGCGGCCTCTACGGTATCGACGCCCTCGACCCGGATTTCGTCTGGCATACCTCGCTCGAGTCGGCGATTTCGGGAACGCCGGCCCTGGAGGCTCAGGTGACGGCGAGTGGCCTCCAGGAGACGGGTCACGCCGAACGGGGGCGACTCTTCCTCGGCGATACAGCAGGTGCTGTTAGCTGTCTGAACTGGGGCGAGTGAGCTCCAGCAGGCGATCCGTCCTGTCAGATGGGGCACCCGACTTTTCAAGTGTTGTGACTGTCTCTGCTTCGGTATGTACAGTGGGGACGAATCCGACGATTTGATCGCCTACCAGGTTCGCCGTCGCCTGGCTGGCATCATGGGTCGGACCGAACTCCTCCTCGAGGGCGAACTCGGTCCGCTGGCTGCGGAACAACAGCGTGCCCTCGAGCAGATCGAACGCGATGGTTACGAACTGACGGCAACACTCGATGCCGAACCGGCGGCGGCCGCGTCCGGTGTCGCGGCGGCCACGGACCCGAGTACCACTGGTGCCCTCGAGGAACCGGCTGAAGGCCCCGTCGACCACCTCCTGGTCGCCAGCAACCGGCCCCCGTTCCTCGAGGCACTGGAACGCGAGACGGCACCCGCAGGCGCGGAGGTCACGGTCGTGACGACGGTGACGGACGCACTTGCGGCTGTTGAAACGAACGACGTCGATCGCCTCCTCGTCGACGTGTTGTTCGACGATCGCTTCGGGCTCGATGTCGTCGATCGGCTGGCGAGCGACGCCGACCTGGACGTTCCGTTCGGTCTCCTGTCGACCGTCCACGTCGCTTCCGAACCTCCTCGGGTCGGCGTCAGTGCCGTGGTGTCGACCGACGTTGGCCACGAGGGGCTGGGGGCCGCCCTCGAGTTCGCCGCGGGTACTTCAGCTGCCGAAACGGGCCGCACGGTCGGCCTGCTGGGCGGTGATGCTGTTTCTCCCCTTCGACCAGCCCTCGAGCGGTGGTGTTCGCAGGTCGTCTCCGTCGACGGGTGGTTCGAGCACGACTCGGCCGACAGCGAATGCGGGCCTCTCGAGTTGGGGTCCGAAGCTATCGATATCGTCGTCACCGACTTCGAGTCCTTTCGGCAACTCGAACCCGCCGACATCGACGCACTTAGACGGCGTGATGGTGTTTCACGGCCGCTGGTACTCGCCGCGTCGACGGCGGCGGATCCGGTCGACCGAGAGTGGATTCCGTTGCTCGGTGCCCCACAGGACCCGAGGCCGATCGACCCAGTCGGTCTGATCGGTGACGCCCTCGCCAGTCACGGCCACGAGCGGCGCTGGGGGCACGGCTCTGACGAGGCCATCCCGACGGCACCGGGTGATCGACGATGAGTGTCGATGATGACCAGCGGGGTGACGGTGGTGACACTGCCACGAGTACAGCTGTCGATGCTGGACACTCCCTCGAAATCTTGATCGTCGAGGACGACGAGAGCGTCGCCGATCTCATCGCATTCAAATTCGAGACCCAGGGGTACGCCACTCGAGCGTTCGACAACGGCGCGGACGCCCTGGCACACCTCGAGGACGCCGAGGCCCTGCCGTCGGCCATCGTTCTCGATCTCGTCATGCCGGGCCTCGACGGCATGGCGGTGCTCGAGCGTATCGCCGATTCGACGCGACTGTCGGCGATTCCGGTGATCGTCCTGACCGGACGACAGGATGACGACGTCGTCACGCGTGCGTTCGAACTCGGTGCCGACGATTACGTAACGAAACCGTTCAGTCCCGCAGCACTGGCCACCCGCGTCACCCGATTCTGCTGATGGTGGCCACACTCGTTATCTGGGTGGCCGCGTTCGTACTCATCGGCGTTTTCCTCCTCTCGGCCGGCACCGTTGGTCTCGCCGTTCGCCACCAGCGAAGCGACCGTTGCCGGGACGAGGTCACCCGTTCGGTTCGCCGGGAACTCTTCGATCGATTCGGGCGAGCGGATCCGGAGTGGGAGGCCTGGGTCGCCTCGCTCGACGCCGTCGAACGCCGTGCGCTTCGGTCCCTGCTCGATCGCTATCTCCGGACGATCAGCGGCCAGGAACGCGGGTCCTTTCTGGTGCTGGCGCGCGCCATGGGCCTCAGGCGGCGGGCTATCGACTCGTTGCAGGATGGGTCGGTGTCGGAACGCCTACGAGCGCTGGCGTGGCTCGCGCTGCTCGACCGACGGGTGCCAGCCAGACTCCTTCGAACACACTGCACGGATCACCGCCGGCTTCGCGAGGCTGCTGCCAGCGTCGTCCTCGCCCATCGTGAGGCCTACACGGACGGCGACGCCCTGGGCACCGAGTTACTCATCCACGACGGACAGGAGGTCCTCACCGTGTACGGCCTCGAGACCCTGGCTAGGCTGAACGAACGCGGGTCGACACCGCTACTGGAGCGGGGTGCCGATGCCGCGGAGTCCTGGCGCGCTGACTTCCTCGTGCAGGTACTGACGGTCCTCTCGGAGTGTCAACTCACTGACCCTGACGAGGCACTCGAGTGGGTGCTTCCACTGTTGAGACACGACGATGCCACGGTTCGAGCCACCGCGGTGAGCGTGTTCGAACAGGCTGGCTGGCGTCGCGGCCTGCGCGACCGACTCCCCATCGAGGCAGTCACGGACGACCCTGCGCCCGCCGTTCGCCGTTCGGCGTTCGACCTCCTCGCGGCGTGGGGTGACCGCCGGTCGCGCGAGCGCTTGCTCGAGGCTGCCCAGCAGGAGCCCGACGAACGGACTAGACTGTCGGCCTACCGGGCGTTCCTTGCGCTGGCGGACAACGACACTGTCGACGAAGCCGCGGTCGACGATCCGCTGTGGGCCTGGGCCCGTCGCGACGACCAGGACCAAGACGTCGGGACCGTCCTTTCGTGGTCCGAGACGACGGTTCCCTCACCGCCGAGCCTCGAGCTCGACCCCACTGACACAGTCACGGGTGAGACGGATGAGTAGTCCAGCGACCGTTGCATCGGTATTTTTCATCGGCTACTTCCTGCTGATCAACGGCAGCTACCTCGCGATCAACGTCGCCGCGCTGGTGCAACTCCGCGATCACCTCGATCGGCAGGGCTACGAACCCGTCGGCAACCGGACGGGCAACCCCTTCGTCCCGGGTGTGGCCGTCGTCGTTCCCGCTTACAACGAGGCGGCGGTCATCGTCGACAGCGTTCGATCGATGCGCTCACTGGAGTACCCCAACTACGACACCATCGTCGTCAACGACGGGTCGACCGATGGCACCCTCGAGGCATTGATTGACGCCTTCGATCTCGAGCGCGTCGGCGATGGGTCACCGTTCGACCTTCCATGCCAACCGGTTCGCGCCATCTACCGCCAACCGGAGCGCGATCTGATCGTCATCGACAAGGAAAACGGTGGAAAAGCCGACGCGCTCAACGCCGGTCTCTACTACACGGACCAGCCGCTTTTCTGTGCGGTCGACGCCGACTCGCTCATCGAACACGGTGCACTCTACGACGTCGTCGAACCGTTCCTCGAGCGGCCAACCGAGACGGTTGCGACGGGTGGGGCGGTTCGTCTTGCCAACGGCTGTACGTTCCGCAACGGTATGGTCGACCGGATCGACCTCCCGACCAATCGACTCGTCAGGTTCCAGGCCGCCGAGTACCTGCGGGCGTTCCTGTCGGGTCGCATTGGGCTCAGCCGTCTCGGCAGTCTGCTCGTCATCTCCGGCGCGTTCGGCGTCTTTCGGACCGATGCCCTCCGAGAGATCGGCGGCTACGACACGACCAGCATCACCGAGGACATGGAGATCGTCGTTCGCCTCCACCGTCACCTCATCGACCAGGGCCGGGCCTACGACGTCACGTTCCTCCCCCGTCCGGTCGTCTGGACCGAAGTCCCCGAATCCCGGGCGGTGCTCTCCAGGCAGCGCCGACGCTGGTTCCGGGGTCTCCTCGACACGCTCGTCAAGCACCGGGGCGCGATTGGGCGACGAAGATACGGCGTTGTCGGCCTGTTTGCCCTGCCGTACTTCCTGATCATCGAGATGGGTGGCCGGCTGATCGAGGGGCTCGGGTATCTCCTCATCCCCCTGCTCTTCTTGACCGGCTACCTCGACGTCACCTTCTTTCTCGCGTTCATGCTCGCCGCAGCCGGACTCGGTGCCCTGCTCTCGGCCGTGGCGGTGCTGATCGAGGTCCTCACCTACCGTCGGTACGACGACCCGAAAACCGTCGCCGTCCTGCTCGGCTATGGGCTCGTCGAGGCCGTCTGGTACCGGCCGTGGAAGGCCCTCCAGGCCTGGCGTGGCCTCATCGAATACGTCCGGGGCGACCGATCCTGGGGCGAGATGACCCGGGTCGGATTCGACCTCGAGTGAGACCCCTCCCCTCGTCGTGGGCCGCCTTGCCAATCGGGTGCCGACTCGAGGCCAACCCCCGAGTTGGGCCGGCTCCGCGTGAGGCGCCTCGATAGTCACCGCCGGGCCGGTTTCTTTCGTCCCCTTCCGGTGGCTGTCGACCCGTGGCGAGGGTTCTGCGGGACGTGACGATACCCGCCTTCTCCACACGTGAGGAGGGGTCCGGCACAACACGTTTCTGCAATCGCTCTGCAGAGGGTAATATGGACGCGAAGACCGCCGACCTGGTGGAGACGAAACTGGACCAGGCCAGCGCCCGACTCGAGGCGCTCGATATCGACTGCTGGCTCACGTTTGCCCGCGAGACGAGTGAAATACCCGAACCGGCGCTGGCGCTGATTCTCGGCGCGGACGTCGTCTGGGAGAGTGCGTTTCTCCTGACCCCGAGCGGTGATCACCACGCGATCGTCGGCCGGTACGACGCCGATCCAGTCGAAGCAATCGGTCGCTACGAGGTTCACCCGTACGACGAATCCATCCGTGACCCACTTCGGGATGTACTCGAGCGTGTCGATCCCGACCGAATCGCGATCAATTACGCCGAAAGCGAACAGGTCGCAGATGGGCTGACGCACGGGATGTATCGCCGGCTCTGTACGCTCCTCGAGGGGACCGACTACCCCGACCGATTCGAGTCGAGCGCGCCCGTGATGGGGTATCTTCGCCACTCCCTGACCGACCTCGAGCGGTCGCGGATGGCTCGTGCCGCCGAACTGACCGAGGCGTTGCTTGCCGAGGCGGTCGACGCGTGGGAACCCGACTGGACCGAAGCCAGGTTCGCCGATTTCCTCCACGATCGAATGCGTGCGGACGGGCTCGAGAGCGCCTGGAGCTGGGACGGCTGCCCGGCCGTCGACGCGGGTTCGGCGGCCCCTGTCGGGCACACGCATCCGGGCGACCGAACGGTGCCACCAGGAGAAGTGTTACACGTCGACTTCGGGGTACGCTACGAGGGATACGCGTCGGACATCCAGCGACTGTACTACCGGCCCCGCAACGGCGAGTCGCCACCAGCTGGCTTACAGACCGCGTTCGAGGACGTGCGGGCCGCCATCGAGGCCGGAAAGGCCGTCCTCGAGCCTGGTGTCGCCGGCCACGAGGTCGACGCCGCGGTCCGGACGGCGATCACCGACCGTGGCTGGCCGGCGTTCGAACACGCAGCCGGGCACACCGTCGGCCGAAACGCCCACGATGCCGGCCCCCTGCTCGGACCCCGCTGGGACCGCTACGCTGATCGGCCCGAGCGCACGGTTTCGGCGGGCGAGGTGTACACCCTCGAGTTGGGCGTCGAAACGGAGTGGGGATATCTCGGCCAGGAGGAACTGCTCGCGGTGACCGACGACGGCGCAACGTACTTTTTGCCGCCCCAGACCGCCCTTCGGACGCTCGAGTGAGAACGGGGACCCTCGTGTTTCGGGGACCGTGGTAGTGACCGAACGGCATTGTATACATCTACGGGGATCGCTACACTCGTAGCCCTCACGAGGACCGTTGCACCCAGCTCCCATCGCCGACTCGTCCGTGCACCTACTGGTATAGAAATCATAGGAATTCCTTCTGGTTGACCCCGACGCTGGCTTGCACTTTCACTTCCACAATGGTGTTAACGAGGGTTTATACGGGGTCCGGCACAACGACCGAGTATGCCTACAGTTGATCTCGAGACGCTCCCCGGCGTGGGGCCGGCAACGGCGGACAAACTCTCGGACGCGGGCTACGACTCCTTCCAGAGTCTGGCCGTCGCCTCTCCCTCGGAACTCTCCAACACGGCGGACGTCGGCGAGTCGACCGCGAGCGACATCGTCCGTGCCGCTCGCGAAGCCGCCGACATCGGTGGCTTCGAGACGGGATCGGCCGTCCTCGAGCGACGGAATCAGATCGGGAAGCTCTCCTGGCACATCGACGAGGTCGACGACCTCCTCGGTGGCGGGATCGAAACGCAGTCGATAACCGAGGTGTACGGCGAATTCGGCTCCGGGAAGTCCCAGGTCACCCACCAGATGGCCGTCAACGTCCAGCTCCCCCGCGAGGTCGGCGGCCTCCACGGGAGTACCATCTTCATCGACTCCGAGGACACCTTCCGTCCCGAGCGGATCGACGACATGGTTCGTGGTCTCCCCGACGAGGCCATCAACGCCGCCCTCGAGGACCGCGAGATCGAGGGCTCGGCCGACGACGAGGAAGCTGTCGACGAACTCATCCAGAGCATGCTCGAGTACATTCACGTCGCGAAGGCGTTCAACTCGAACCACCAGATGCTCCTGGCGGAGAAGGCAAACGAGATCGCGGGCGAACACGAGGACTCGGAGTATCCCGTTCGCTTGCTCTGTGTCGACTCCCTGACCGCACACTTCCGTGCGGAGTACGTCGGCCGTGGCAACCTCGCGAACCGACAGCAGAAACTCAACAAGCACCTCCACGACATCGACAAGGTCGGCAACCTCCACAATGCGGCGGTCATCGTCACCAACCAGGTCACCTCCAACCCCGACGCGTTCTTCGGCGACCCGACGAAGCCCATCGGTGGCAACATCCTCGGGCACAAGTCCACGTTCCGGATCTACCTGCGCAAGTCCAAAGGCGATAAGCGGATCGTCAAACTCGTCGACGCGCCGAACCTCGCCGACGGGGAGGCCGTCATGCGCGTTCAGGACGGCGGCCTGAAACCCGAGTGACGGCGCTGACGATCCTTTTCCAAACTGTGTGAGCCAACGGTCAGAGCGGAAACCGCTCGCGAATCCAGTCGATCAGGGACTCTTCCTCGTCTAAGTCCTCTGGGCTCGGGACGACCCGTTCGTCCGGTTTGATTCGCGCCCGGCCGTGATTCGTCTCGACGACGATGAGGCGGTCCTCTTTCAGCGTCGCGAGCGCGTCCTCGAGCTCGTCGATGTCGACGGCGACGGCTGCCCGAAGTTCGAACACCGTCATCCCCTCTTCGCCGCGATTGACCAGGGCGTCGAGGACGGCCACCTCGGTCGAGGGTCGGTCACGGTACTCCCGTTTGGCTCGCATTCGTCCGTACGTTCGTGATGCCGGGATTTGACGTTTGCCGTTGCACGGGTTGGGACGAGGTGGTCACCCGGCGGCAGAATCACGACGCCCGTGATCGACTCGAGAGGCACATGCCTGGCGGTGTGTGGTCGTCGGTACGTTTTTTATCCCCTGCCTCGGAACGATGGGGTAATGGCCCTGCGATGTTCGCTGCTCGGACACGATTTCGGCGAGCCCGAAGTCGATCGTGAGCGCGAAGAACGGGGAAGCGAGGTCGTCGTGACCGTGACGGAGTTCAAACGGTGCGATCGCTGTGGCAAGCGGAAGGTCACCAGCGAGAACACCGAGATCACGTCCGCGCGAAGGAACGACGAGCCCGATACCCCAGACCAGTCCGTGCCCGCACCCGAGGAGTCATCCACACCCGCATCCGAGTCCAGTGATGAGGTGTCAACGGCGACGAGTGACGCCGGCGACGGGCAGCATCCCGTCGATCTCGACAGCGGTACCCACGTCGATGCCGATCCGGCACTCGAGGGAGCGGACGCGACGATTATCGACGGTTCGGACGACGGCGAACCGGACCAGCGCGCCGAACCTGACCCTGGCGCACCGTCTGGGGACGCTGGGGATGGGAGTGTGCGACCCGGTGCCGACCCCGAAGCCGAGCCGTCCGCTGGGCAGAAACCCGACGCGGTCGAGACAGCGGACGCGCTCGAGGAGGACGGGCCGATCACTGACGACGCGGAGATTCTGACCGACGACGAGATGCCCGAGGGCGATCGGGGCCACGGCGAGTGGCCCGAGACGGACGACGTCGGCCCGCCGGTTGGGGCCGACAACGAGCCAGCGGCGTGGCCCGAGAGCGAGGACCAGGCCGACTCCGAGGATCCAGCGCCGGATGCAGAGAGGCCCTCCGCGTCGGGAACCGAGGCGTCGGGCGTGGCCGACCCGGCGGACCAATCTGAAGGGCAGACTCACGAGGCGGACACGGCGGAGCCATCGGCTGGTGAACTGACCTTCGAGGAGGACCAGGGTGCGGATCACGGGGGTCACGAGCGTGCCTGGGAAGGAAGCGAAAGCGAGGATCACGACCAGGACTCGGGCCAGGGTCCGGGTCCGGACCACGATCAGGTCACCGACGACGCCGAATTCATCGACGGTACCGATGAACACGCAGAGGGCTCCCGAGCGTCCGACGATAATTCGACGGGCGAACTCGATACCGGTATTGCCAGCGCGGGATCGGCACCGGCGCCGGGCGAGGCTGGGACACAGCAGGGGGCGTTCACCGAGTTCTTTTGTCCGCAATGTTCGTTCGTCGCGCCGGGGGACCGAGGTTCCCTCCGTGCCGGTGACATCTGTCCCGAGTGTCGGAAGGGATATCTGGGCGAGCGAGACCGGTAGGTCACGGTCGGCCCTGACCCGCTTTCGGAAATCGACCACCGACTCGAGACACGGTCGTCCGTTCACTCGAGGAGGCGAACACCGGCGGTCGTGGGGGGTCGGCATCGTCACGTCCCGATCAGGTCGCCGGGGTAGTCCCTGACCGGTGAACAGGGAGACGGCCCCGCTCGATATCTCGGATTGACGCTCAGCCAGCGCCCCTGCATCGGCTGGCAGTGATGAAAAGAGGTAAACGCTCGCCCCGTATAGTGGTGGCCGATGAAGGAGTACAAGATGCGTCGCGGTGAACATCTCGAGGATCGCATTCCCGACATGAAAGCCACGATCGAGGACTACTTCGGCCCGACGACGGGAACGGAGGAATTCAAGGGAAGCGACCTCTACGTCATCGACGAACCCAAGAACCCGGTCTTCGAGCGCATCACTGCAGGGGCGGTCCAGTACTCCGGGAAGAAAGACACGCTCGCGGTCGATTTCGTCGAGCGTGATCCGACCGAACTCGGACCCGACGAACTCGAGGCTGCGGGTGAGGCCGTGTCGGCGAAAAACGAGTTCCTGCTCGAGGCGACGGGTCGGGATGCGAAGTCCCGCCGGGAGTCGTTGAAGCGTGCGGTCGAGGACGACCCGGATCACGATTTCTGAGGATTGCAATCGATCGGTCCGGTGGGTCGCGTGTCGCCGAGTTCTCGTGGTCACCTACTTGTCCTCGAGCGCACGCCGTCGATTCCTCGAAACTCGGTCTTGAGGATCCCGAGACCTCCCGAACCGACCCCGTCGGTGATCGGTACTCTCGAGCGCTCTCAGAGACAGCCTGCCCTCCCCCGTCGACCGCGGCGCTCGCAGTGCTCGCGACGCGATCCCGGCCGTGGACTCCTGATCGTGGCTATAGTAACAATTGAAACGATTTACACACCCTCACAACGAGTCGGCTCAGAACCGGTGATAGACCGGTTCTGAGCCGTGGTATCGTGAGGGTGTGTGCAATGACTTTCAGTGGCTACTATAGTCACCCCACTCGAGTGTCGAGCATCGTGTATTGCCCAGGCCGACCGACCATACTGTTCAGCTGTCCCGGTCGTCCCGACGCGTTTCGACCTCGAGTAGGCCAATCCCGTCGTCGCTCGAGCGGACCTCGAGGACGTCGCCGACACGGCAGTCGTTGAAATCGTCGGTGAGGATCGACACCTCGCGACAGCCACTCGCCGCGTCGGGGTCGTTCAGCGGTGCGGTATCACAGATCGTCGCGTGGAGCGTGACGTCCAGGTACGCGGCCTCGAGTTCGCGGGCGAGTTCTTCTTCGAAGACCAGTGGCTCGTCGTCGTCGAATCGGCCCTCGAGATCGTCGTGAACGTCCTCGTAGGTGGGGCCAGCGGTCGTCTCTCGCCGGGCGATGAGGGTGATGCTGCGCTCGGCTTCGGCCTCGAGGTCGAGTTCGGTCGCCTCGATGCGCTTTTCCGTGAGGACGACGCGATCGGTCAGCCCCAGGGTGCGGAGACAGCCGGCGAGGGCGAGTGTGGGCAGGGTCGCGAGGAACGTCCGGCGGTACACGGGTACACTCGTGGGTGTGGGGTGGAAGACCGAGTACTTTTCCACCGCGGGCGGACAGACCGGGGTGATGGGCTCGAGACGTGCCGAAATTCCTAAGCCTTCGCCGTCGAACCCACCCACAATGGACCTCCAGACGTTCCTCGTGGCGACGCTCACCGCCCACATCGGGTTTGCGATCTTCGTCACGGCGCACGCGAAACTCACCGGCAGAGAGCCGGGGAACTGGCCGCTTCTCACCCTCGTCTTCGGCCTGGCGGGGGTCGCTGGCTACTTTTTCTACGACAAAACGGATGCGGGGGCCGACGTGGCGGGCATGTAGGGCTCGACCTCACGCCCAGTTCCCAACCGCTTTCTGTCGGCCGGTGTCTTCCTCGAGTGACTCCCGAACCCCGTCAACAGGTGCGTTCGGAGCGCAGTTCAGGCCAGAAAGACGTGTCGGGGCCGGTCGGCCAGCACGTCCCGCCCCCACTCGACGGTCTCCGAGAAGGCGTCGCTTCGGAAGAACGCCATGGCGTCCTCGCGGCTGTCCCAACGGCTGGCGATGAACATGTCGTTTTCGTCCTCACGGTTGGCCAGGAGGGCGGTTTTCCGGTGGCCGTCCATCTCGGCGAGCAGGTCGCCGACCTCGGCGAAGGTCTCGACGAAGTCTTCGCGGTGCTCGGGCTTGATGGTGTAGAACATGCCCATTGTCCCCCACGTCGTTGAATCGTCGCCTGGGTCGCTGTCTCCGGCCTGGCGCACGATCTCTGGAAGGTCGTTGAGGAAGCCGGCTGCCGTGGTGGCGGCGCGGTCGGTCTCCCAGAGGCTCACGACGGCGGCCTCCTCGTCGTCCGTGTTGGCGTAGACGGCCGTCTTGACGTGGCTGTCGTAGTGCTCGAAGTTCTTTCGCAGGCCCTCGACCTCCTCGAATAGCTCGTCGACGTCGGCAGCCGAGTAGAGGACGACCGCGTGGACGTCCTCGCCGTGGGGCTGGCCCGCGTAGACGTCGAGGTCCGCGAGTTCGTCGCGGATGCCGGCGTCGCTCGAGTCGTCGTGGCGGTCGCCGGATTCGTCGGGCTGGTCGCCGGCGTCGCTCGAGTGGGCATGTCCGTGTCCACCGCCATCGTGGCCCGCGGACACGTCCTGGGACACCGACTCGCCAGCGAAATAGGCCTCGAGGTTCTCGGGGGCGAACCGTCGACCGAATCGGAAGCGCCCGAACTCGCCAAAGCGGGAACTCGAGGGATCAAAGCGCATCTCGTAGAGCAGGTCCTTGATGTCAGCGGGGTCGTCGGCGAAGAGGGTGACGCCCCACTCGTGGTCGTCGAGGCCGACGCTACCGGAGATGATCTGGGTGACCTTGCCCGCGTACTCCCGGCCGATGTCGCCGTGGGCGGCCATGTACGACTTGCGCTCGTCGAAGGGCAGGTCGTACCAGTTCCACTCGGGGTCGCGGCGCTTGTCCATCGGGTAGAAGTTCACGTACTCGGCGTCGGGAATCTCGGGTTTGAGACGGGATTCGATGTAGGTGGCGATGCCCGATTCCGCTTCCCCACCCTCCTCGAAGTACTCCTGAGACATGTATCCCGACACCTCGGTCACCGAGAGGTAGGAGTCGGTCTGCTCGGTGAACGCCGACAGTGGGGTCTGCTCAAACCGGCGCTCGAGGACCTCGAGGTCCGCGATGGTCGGGCGCAGGTGGACGATCATGAGGTCGGCCTCGTGGCCGACCATCGCGAACGTCGCGGAGTCGCCCGCCCCGCCGTCGATGATCGACAGCGATCGGGCGTCGGTGAAGTAGTCGACACCGGACTCGAGGGCGCGCTCGCGTCGGTACTCGGGGGCGTCTCGCCAGGCGTCCCAATCGATCGACCGGAAGTCGTGTAAGACGTACCAGCCCTCCTCGGTCTGTGGCGCTTGTCGTCGTTCCATACGTAGGGCTTCGCCTCGAGCGCTGAATAACGAACGGTTTCGATTGCGGTCGGTGTCGGCCGGTGGGTTGGACCCGACGCGGCAGTGGGTCACTCGGGCACGCTCGGCGTCTATTCGCGGACGGCCATCGCAGTTCAAGGCCCGAAGCTTTGGAAATTGAAGTGTGTAACTTCGATTCCCGTTGTTTGCTGCTACCGATTTTGAAGTGGCATCGTAGCCACTGGAAGTCATTGCATACCCGATCACCAGACGGGTCGGCGATCAAGGGGTGACTCGTTTCGGTTGGTACTGTGGGGTCACTGCAACTCGATCGAGCGGATGAACGGCAGGTCACGAATCTCGGTAATAACCTCACCGGGGAGGTCCTCGTCGGTGACGAGGTGGAGCCGGGGGTCGTCGGTGAACTCCGGATCCTCGCTGATGGTCTGTCGGATCGTGATCCCGTGATCGGCCAGGACCCCCGTCACCGCCGCGACGATTCCCTCCTGTTCGGCGTCCGCCACCTCGACCGAGAGGACGGTGAGGTCGAGGACCGGCGCGAGGTCCATCAGGCTCGGCACCTGGGAGATATTCTGGAAAATCCGGCGCAACTCGGGGTCCTCGAGGATGGCTGCCGTCGTCGAGTCGACCACCCGGCGGTCGATGTCGATCTCGCGAGCGATACCCGTGTTCGGAATCTCGATACCCCCGGAGACGACCCGCCCGTCGTCGTTGACCGAGAACCCGCGCTCGAGCAGGAGGCGAATGACCGCCTGCTGGCTGGGCGACCCCTCGAACTTCTCCATGATCTCGTCGAACATCGTCGATGCTGGCTCCGTGTACGGGGCCCGACGTATAATATGGGTGGTCTGTCGGCGACGCACTGGCCAGGCCTGAGCGCGACGCCGTCACGCTTCACTATCGTCGCTTCAGGGTCATCGCTCACGCAGTGTGGGCACGCACCGGGAACACGGCAAAGGCACCCGACTCATACGGTTTAGTGTCACTGTTTACCGGTGAGTGCCGAACCCGGGCTGGCACTCACCGGGAAGAGACGACACTAATCCGTATCAGGGGTTGAGCACGCCACCGACTGCCCCGGCGATGGCGCTCTCGAGTGCCAGCACGAAGGCGATGACGACGGCTCCAAGGAAGATACCCGCACCCACGAGCGTCGAGACGGCCCCACCGGCGGGGCCGAGGGTCCAGCCGGCGACGCCGATCACGAGCGCCAGCAACACGCCGGCGATGATGCCCCCGAGCGCACCGGCGAGAAGGCCGTGCCAGGTTCCCGAGAGGAGGCCGCCACCGGCGAGATAGCCGGCCAGGAAGCCACCGACGAGCCCCGCGGTCAGCTGTCCGAAGGGCGGGATCACGACACCCACGACACTGATGACGATCATGACGAGAAACCCGATGCCGACGGCACGCCAGTCTGTCATGGTCGACCAGAGACTCCAGACGCTGAAATAGTCATCGCGTATCGAACGACCTTTTACCGCCGGGCCGTGTAGTACAGGCTATGATTTTCGAAGACCTTCCGACGACGCCCACGTCGGAAGAGCTGATCGACAAGGCGTTCTCGCGGGCGTCACGAACCGGACGGGCGAAACGGGGCCTCGAGGCCCAACAGTCGATGTTACAGGTCGCCGCCAACATCATTTCGGACAACCTCGAGAACGTGGTGACGTCGTGGCCGGACTTCGAGTACGACGTCGACCCATTCTACGTCGAACTCGCCGACGCGATCGTGGATGTCGACCGCCTCCGACAGAGCCTCTCAGAGGTAACGTGGGCCAGCCGGAAGGCTCGTGAGATCCACCAGGAGTACCAGCCGAAACTGCGCAAGACGGACGTCGACACCGCTCGGAAACACCGCAAGCAGGCCTTCGCCCGGCTGGCCGACATCGTCGAGCAGGTCGCGGACGAGCTCCTGTATCTGAACGAGTCGCGAAACGACCTCCGTGACCTCCCCGACATCGATCCCGACGAGCCGACGATCGTGGTCGCGGGCTACCCGAACGTGGGCAAGTCCTCGTTCGTCAACGCGGTCACGAACGCCCGTGGGGAGACCGCCTCGTACCCGTTCACGACCAGAGGGATCGGCCTCGGACACTTCCACGCCGGTCACATCCGCCATCAGATCGTCGACACCCCTGGGCTGCTCGACCGGCCACCACAGGATCGAAACGAGATCGAATCACAGGCCGTCAGCGCCCTCGAGCATCTCGCCGACTGCGTCCTGGTATTCGTCGACGCCAGCGAGTCCTGTGGCTACCCCCTGGCCGATCAACTCGAGTTGCGCGATGCCATCGCGGCCCGGTTCGCGGAGGTGCCCGTCTTCACGGTCTGCACCAAGGCCGACCGCTCGCGAGACGTCGAGGCCGATTACTACATGAGCGTCGAGACGGGTGCGAACGTAAAGCAGGTGCTCGACGTCGCCGTCGAGGCGATCGATTTTGAGCCCGCGTTGCCCTCGAGAGATCGATGACCGATTCCGAACGCCTGCGGCGACGTGGAGGCCACCACGGCTCAGCGAAGCCCGCGGGAGACTCCGCGACGCCGCCGATATCGGCCGGAAGTGACAAGACTTAATGGCTGCATGCGATTAGAATGTGCCAATGGCTTTTGAGGACCTGCTCGAGGATCCGGTCATCCAGAAGTACTTACACGAGCTCGTCGGTCCCAAGGGGATGCCCGTCGCGGCGGCACCGCCCGACGGAGAGGTCACTGACGAGGAACTCGCCGAGGAACTGGATCTCGAGTTGAACGACGTGCGCCGGGCGCTGTTCATCCTCTACGAGAACGACCTGGCGACGTACCGCCGGCTGCGCGACGAGGACTCGGGTTGGCTCACCTACCTCTGGACGTTCGAGTACGACAACATCCCGGAGAATCTCGAGGAGGAGATGTACCGTCTCTACGACGCCCTCGAGGATCGCCGCTCGTACGAACAGGATCACGAGTTCTACCTCTGTGAGATCTGTTCGATCCGGTTCGAGTTCGGGGAGGCGATGGACTTCGGCTTCGAGTGTCCGGAGTGTGGCTCGCCACTGGAGTCGATGGACAACGCTCGGCTCGTCAGATCGATGGACGACCGACTCGACGCGCTCGAGGACGAACTCAACCTCGACGTGAGTGCGGATCTCTGATGGTCGTCATCGCCACGAAGATCTACGTCGAGGGGGACGCTCGCGAGCGGGCACTCGATTCCCTTCGCTCGCTGGTCGACAACGATATCGGGGGCCTGGAGGTCGCGTTCGATCTCGGGATCAGACACGACGACTTCCCCTCCGTCACGATCGATGGCGAGGACGCCGTCGTCGCCCGCAACGTCCTTCGCGAGACGTGGGGCGAGATCGTCCCCGACCTCGAGGCCGGCGAGACCTACGTCGGCACCCTCGAGTCCTGGGACGAGGACGGCTTCGTCCTCGACGCCGGGACTGGAGACGGCGTTCGAATCCCGGCGGGGGAGCTCGGACTGGGACAGGGGACCCCCGCCCAGATCCGCGAGCGCTTCGGGCTGGTCCAGCATCTGCCCATGCAATTCGTCTACCAGGGCGACGACGGCGAGAGCCAGTCGCGGCTGGCCGACGCCGAGCGCGATCGTCTGTTCGAGTGGACCCGCGGTGACGGGCGGCTGAACGTCAACTGCGCCACGCGAGCGGAGGTCCGGGCGACACTGAATCGGGCCGGCCACGCCCAGGATTACGTCACCGTCGAACGATTGGGGCTGCTCGAGCAGAGCGTCATCTGCACCGAGGACACCGATCCACCGGGCCTACTCTCGAGCGTCGGCTCGTACCTGCCCGCGGAGTTGCGATGTGTGGTTCCTTAAAACTGGCTGACACTTGCTGCTGTTGCTCTTCGAGGGGGGTGGCAGTCGCCGCCCGTCAGGGGCTCGGTGCTAGTTCATCGCTGCCCTCGTGGGCCCCACGTTGGTGTATCGCCGACTCTGAGGGACTCGATACTGGTTCATCGCCGACCGTGAGGCTGATACCGCTCCCCCCACAACGTCTCGGCAGTGACCGTCAACCGCCGTCTGGTCCTCGCGACCGTTGTCGTCTCCCTCCTCGTTTTGACCGCCGGGTGTGCGATGATCTTCGGCGGCATCGACGACGAAACCCTGGACGAAGACCAGGAGTACGATGATCTCAAGGAGTTCGACTCGAACGTCACCATCGAAATCGAGGACGGTTCGATCATCAGCGGAAGTGAGTACCGCGCGGTGTACGATCTGAACGGCACCGAGGAACTCACGCTGTACCGGTCGACGTTCTACACAGAGGTCGCCCTCGACATCCGGGCCGTTCGCTACTGGTATCCGAACGGGACCGAACTCACCGGCTCGGAGATCCACGTCGACCAGGGCCGCTCGAGCACGGAGGTGCGGGTCCCCGACGGGAACGGGACCCTCGCCTGGACCGGTGACGGTGATCGTCGCTCCTTCAGCATCGAACCGTTCGTCCATGGCTCCTACACCGTGATCCTGCCCGAGGGCCAACGCACGACGAACTTCCTGTTTGGCTCGGCGAATCCCAGTGGGTACGACCGCGAGGTGATCGATGACCGCGAGCACCTGACCTGGGATCACGTGGATAGCACCGTCGGGCTCCAGTTCTATTCGGCTCGCAACATCCCGATTTTCGTCGGGGCCGTGTTCGTGGTGGTCACCTTGGGCGGCGTCGGCATTCTCTACTATCGCCGTCAGGTCAAACAGCTCGAGGCCCAGCGTGAGGAGATGGGGCTCGACGTAGAGATCGAGGACGATGACGACGATCGGAAGGGGCCACCCCCAGGGATGTGACCGGCTGTCTCGTCGTCTACCGTGTCGGGCCCTGACCGACGACGGGAATCAGCAACCCTTAGCACCCGCGACCGAGAGTGCTCGCACATGAACGATTCCGAGCGCGATGACGAGGACGACGGGAGGGGCGAACTCGACGTCGAGGCACTCCTCGAGGCGCTGCGTGCGGGCGAACTCCGGTTGCACGAACTCGAGGACCACGCCGATGCGGACGTCGCGACGGCCGCCCGGCGACGCTGGCTCGAGGGCGAGACGGCGGCCAGCCTCGGGACAGTCGGTGAGTACGCCTTCCCCGCAGCACGTGCCGAGCCCAACATCGAGAACATGATCGGGGCCGCCCAGGTGCCGATGGGTGTCGTTGGGCCAGTGACGGTCGACGGCGGGGCTGCCTCGGGTGCCTACCACTTGCCACTGGCGACGACCGAAGGGGCGCTGCTCGCGTCGGTGAACCGCGGGCTCTCGGTGATCGAGGCCGCTGGCGGGGCGGCGGCACGGGTGACGAAAAACGGCATGACCCGCGCCCCCGTATTTCGGGTCGAGGGCGTCGTCGAGGCAGCCGAGACCGTCGAGTGGGTCGGCGAGCACCTCGAGGAACTGCGGGCGGCTGCGGAGGCGACGACGAGCCACGGGGCGTTACTCGATGTGGAGCCGTACGTCGTCGGTGACTCGGTCTACCTCCGGTTCGCCTACGACACCAAGGACGCTATGGGGATGAACATGGCGACGATCGCCACGGAGGCGGCGTGTGCAGTCGTCGAGGAACAGACACCTGCGTCGCTGGTTGCGCTCTCGGGGAATCTCTGTTCGGATAAGAAGCCGGCGGCGATCAACGCCGTCGAGGGGCGGGGACGATCGGTAACTGCTGACGTGGTGATTCCGGGCGAAATCGTCGAGGAGCGCCTGCACACCACGGCCGAGGCTATCGCCGAGGCCAACACGCGAAAGAACCTCATCGGCAGCGCGAAGGCCGGTAGCCTCGGATTCAACGCCCACGCGGCGAACGTCGTGGGAGCGGCATTCCTCGCGACGGGTCAAGACGAGGCTCAGGTCGTCGAGGGGGCGAACGCGATCACGACCATGGACGTGCGGCCGCGAGATGGTGACGATGGGACAGCCGATCCGGACAAGTCCGGTGACCTCTACGCAAGCGTCTCGCTGGCCTCACTCGAGGTCGGGACCGTCGGCGGCGGCACGAAACTCCCGACCCAGGCGGAGGCCCTCGAGGTGCTCGGCCTGCGCGGCGGTGGCGATCCGCCGGGCTCGAACGCCGATGCGCTCGCGGAGGTCATTGCGGTCGGTGCGCTGGCAGGCGAACTCTCCCTGCTTGCGGCCCTCGCCTCGCGACACCTCGCGAGTGCCCACGCGGATCTCGGGCGTTGAGGATTCCGGCGCATTCGCTCGTCACGTGATTCTCTCGTCGGTCGAAACGCCACCAAAGCGATGCCCTCGGGGCGTTCACTCCAGACTGATGTCCGAGGAGCGTTCAGCCGGTTCGAAGACGACCTCGAGCACCCCATTGTTGTACGTTGCCGAGGCGGTGTGTTCGTTCACGCGTCGAGGGAGGGAGACGCGCTCGTCGTACTCGCGGTGGTCGCTGCGAGCGGAGATGGTGAGGGTCTTGCCGTCACACTCGAGTTCGATGTTCTCCTTCTCGACGCCCGGCAGATCCGCGATGACGCGAACGTCGTCGCCGGTGTCCTGAATATCGACGTGTGTGTCTGCACCAAACCCGTTGTCGACGTTGCCCGGTGACCCGACGTTGAGGTCGCTTCCGCTCATCATCTCGTTCATCATCCGCTCGATCTCGCGGAAAAGATCGTCGAAGGGTTCGTCGCGGTCGTCTCTGGGCATGCCGGAGGGTAGGGATGGCACCGGCAAAAAGGTGTTCCCCGTCTCGTGGCGGTGAGAGCGACGCTCGAGGGACGAGGTTCGCGTCGGAGATCGGGCGTCGTCGGTTCAGGTCCGTGGTGAGGGGCGGATCAGTCCGCCGCTGGCTCCTCGAGCCGTCGGATCGCTCGATCGTCGAGGTGGCCAAAGCCGATGCCGAGGGTCTCGTTGGTGAGTGACCGGCTTTCGGGCCCCGAGAGGTGTCCGGAGATCGCTCGCAGGGCGTCGACGTTCTCGGGGACGACGTCCGCCTCCTGGTGGATCGCCTGCATGCAGTAGAGATCGTTGCCCTCGAGCGTGATGGACTCGGCCCAGATGCAGTTCTCCCAGATATCGCCGCGTGGTCGACCGGCGTCGAGTGCGAGGTCCTTGAGCGTGCCAGCGCCGTCGATTCGGGCGTGCTCGGGGACCATCACGGTGCGATCCTGCGCGGCGAGTAAGTCACGGACATCGCGGTCGTCGTCGGGCGGATTCTCGAGGGTGACGTTGATCGTGTGGACGTGCATCATCGTGGTCGGGACCTTCAGGCCGATGGTGTCGATTGCGAGGTCGGGGAAGATGGTCTGGACGTCTGGGCCGTGGTGGGACGGAATCGACACGGGATCGGGGACGGCGTCGTTGATCGGGCCGCGACCGGTTTGACTGGGGTCGCCACCGCGTCGGATCAGGGTCGCGCGCACTTTCTCGATGCCGTAGGCCGCCTCGAGGGGAGCGACGAGGCGGGAGAGCCCGGTCGTGTTACAGGAGACGACGCGGACGTAGTCGGCGTCGGTGGCCTCGTCATAGTTGACGCGGGCGTTGAAACTGACCTCGGCGACGGTGGCATCCTCGCCGCCCTGAAAGATCGTGGGGGTCTCGTGGCGTTCGTACAGTGGACGGTTCTCGGCACCCACGCCGGAGGGAGTGGCGTCGACGATGACGTCGCTGTCGGCGACGAGGTCGTCGACCGTGCCGGCGACCTCGAGGCCCATCTCGTGGAACGCGTCGGTACGCGAGCCGTCGACGGCGTAGAGTGAATAGTCAGCCTCGGCCGCGCCGATCGCGACGTAGTCTGGGCTGACCTTGGCGACGCCGCTGACGGTCATGTCCGGCTGTGCCCGGACGGCGTCGGCGACGCGTTTTCCGATGGTTCCGTACCCGTTGATTCCGACCCGAAGCATACAGGTTCCCCTCCCGCACCGACGGGCATAATAGTTCCGGATAAGTTGATAGATGTTAACTCGTAATTGAGTAGTGTAGAGAAAAAACGCAGTACGTGATCTTGATTAACTAGTCCTTTTTACCAGATACTGAATGTTCGGTCGATGGTATGTGTGTCATACCATCTCGTGGCTCGTGTTCTCACTCGAACTTCGTGGATCGGGTGCTACAGCCGACGCTGGCCTCGCCACGTTTGCACAGGTGGTAACTACTTTAACCGTGGATGGCGTACTACTCACATATGAGTGAACATTCGTACACGGAAGACGGTTCAGTGCGGGTCGGTCTCAACGGGTTCGGGCGCATTGGCCGCAACGTCTTGCGGGCCTCCCTCGAGGACGACAACGTCGAAATCGTCGCGATCAACGACGTCATGGACAACGACGACATGGCGTACCTGCTCCAGTACGACTCCGTCCACGGACGCCTCGATGACGTCTCCCTGGACGGTGACACCCTCGTCGTCGAGGGCCAGGAGATCCAGTTGCTCTCCGAACGCGACCCGTCTCAACTGCCGTGGGACGACCACGACGTCGACGTTGCCTTCGAGGCCACGGGACTGTTCCGGAGCTACGACGACGCCGCTCAGCACCTCGAGGCCGGTGCCGAGAAGGTCATCATCTCCGCCCCAGCGAAAGGGGAGAAGCCGGTTCAGACGATCGTCTACGGCGTCAACGAGGACGATTACGACGGCGAGGACGTCATCTCGAACGCCTCCTGTACCACCAACAGCGTCGCACCCGTCGTCAAGGTGCTCGACGAGGAGTTCGGTATCGAGTCCGGTCTGTTGACGACGGTCCACGCCTACACTGGTACGCAGGCGCTCATCGACGGCCCCCAGGCCAAGCGCCGCCGCGGACGTGCCGCCGCCGAGAACATCATCCCGACCACGACCGGCGCGGCGATCGCCACCACCGAAGTGCTCCCCCAGCTCGAGGGGAAACTCGACGGGATGGCGATGCGTGTTCCGGTCCCGAACGGCTCTGTCACCGACCTGACCGTCGACCTCGAGGCCGACGTCACGAAGGCGGATCTCGAGGCGGCGATCCGCGAGGCCGCAGACGGCGAGCTCGCTGGCGTGCTCGGGTACACCGACGACGAGATCGTCTCCCGGGACATCGTCGGCCTGCCGTTCTCCTCGTACGTCGACCTCGAGTCCGCGATGGTCCTCGAAGGCGGCCTCGTGAAGGTGCTGACCTGGTACGACAACGAGTACGGGTTCTCGACTCGGATGCTCGATCTGGCGACGTACGTCATGGCCGAGGCCCACACTGAGACCGAAGCGACCGCGTGAGGAGACTCGGCCCCTTCCCGACCGTGGACGACCGAGTGGCGGGTGGCGGTTGCCGAACCGCGACGACACCCCATCCGACGAATTGACGAGGTGCTACTGATCGTCGGTGTCTCCCCACGACGCCGTGACCAGGACCTGTCTCTCGCCGTGAAGTCGTGTCGATCCATTCTTGCGGTTTGGCGTGCCGGTTTCGTGGCGATCGCGAGCCGGTAAGAGACGACGGGAAAACCCGCTTGTCCTGGCCGTCACCCTCCGTGGTGCAGCGTCAACTCGCTGGCCTCGTAGATGTTCATGAGCTCGGTGATCAGTTCGTCGTACGATTCGTCCTCGATTTTGAGCGCGTCGAGGCGCTCGATCGTCTCTTCGTCGAGTTCTACTCGTGGCATGCGCTACTGTTCTACGCCAGGCAAGTTATAGTAGCCACCGGGGGCGTAAGAGTCGTTGGCAATATGACCGAGGTTTATACTCAAATCCGCACCAATTGTGCCCGGAACGCCAATGTACGCGTTCCGACTCCAGTAAAGAAAATCGAATTGCCAACAACTGGTAACACCCTTACGCGACACCTCGGCCCAGAACCGGACACACCGGTCTGTACCGTCACACTTGAGAACGCTGTGTTGGGGGTGCCCGTCGTCGCCCCCAGCCGCAATGGCACGTCTCGGCCTGTCGACGGCGCATCGGTCACGTGACGTCGGCCGTCTCGAGCCGGTAGCGGGCGTATCGATACCCTCGCCGGCCGAGAACGCCGGCAATGGCCACCGTGGCCAGGGCGGTGGTGATCGCGCCGGCGGGCGACGCGACGGCGCCGGTGGCAAAGCCTACGATCAGGGGCGCGGTTGGTAGCGATAACGCCAGCAAAAACCCGAACATGCCGTACAGTTCCGGAGGGGATAGGGAAGCGTCTGTCGGCCCCTCGAGGTTCGGCAGGTAGGCTCCGACGGCGAGCGAGAGGCCACAGCCACCCGCCGTAATGGCGAGTGCCGACACCACGAACGCCACCGCGACCGGTGGCGGCATGCCGGCGACGAGTGCCAGGAACAGGGCGATCCCCCCGGCGATCGGCAGTCCCGGGACGAGGGCAGCGAGCAGGTGCCCTCGCAGCGCGGTATCGACGCCACCAGGGGTCGTGCGAATCAACGCGAGCGCGACCCGCTCGTTACCCAGGGGATTCAGTGTGGTCCCGAGACCGACGGCCCCGGCAACGTAGAGGACGAGCAGCGGCGGGACGATGGTCGGGCTGGTGCTCGCGACCTCAAGCGTGACGGGGCCCACGAAGGCCAGCGGGAGCACGACGTACACCATCGCTCGGGGTGAGCGTCGCATGCGTCGCCAGACCGTCCGGGTGGCGTGACTCGACGGTCGGCCCGCGACTCGCACGAGGACGGCTCCGAGGATCCGTCCGAGGGACCCAGGTTCGTCGTCGACCGTCCCGTCGTCGAGGACCGTTTCGGCGAACCAGAGCGATCGTCCGCCGACGATCACCGTCCAGATGGCGAGGGGAATGGCCATCGCGGTGAGGAGGAGGGCGAATCCGGCGCTGGTTCGGTTGGCCTCGATGCCGGGCGTACTCCAGAGCAGGAGATCGCCGTACCAGCCAAGCGGGGTGGCCGCGAGCGCGGTGCCGGCGGTTCGACTCACGGCGAGGCCCATGAACACCACGAATATGAGCGTGACGCTCAGGGCGTATCGCGCGGCGTACAACCGTGGCGAACGTCGGATCGCGGCCCGAAACGCGACCCCTGTGGCGGTGCCCGACAACAATCCGGTCAGCAGTACGGCGACACCACCGACGGCGGCTCCCATGGCCGTCCGTGGGTCGCCTGTGCCGACCGTGAAGGCGAGTGCGCCACCGGCGACGACGGGACCGACGAACCAGCCACTCTCGAGGAGTTCGTCGCCGAGGATGCCGACGATGGCGGCGGGAAGTGGGATCGCGGTGACGACTTCGACGGGCGGTTGCTCCCAATCGTCGCTGGTCGTCGCCCCCAGCGCACCGAGGGCCGCCGTGGCGACGAGGACGATGGCGGCGAGTTCGCGGGTGCGTGCCAGGACGGCCGCCCCATCGCTGTCGACGACGGTTCCGTAGTGATACGCCCCAGGCTCCGGCCAGATCGCCTCCAGTCCCCGGAGTGGTACCGTCCCGACGATGAGAACTGTGCCGAACGCCGCCCCGAGGACGACCGCTGCCAGCAACTGTGGATGTCGCCGACGGCGGCGCAGTTCGACGCGGTGACGGACGGCCGCGATCAACCGAACCCACTCGAGGGCTCTCGCGAGGCGGCCACGGCGCATCGTCATCGGTGTCCACTCCGTGGTCGGGCCTCATAGAGGGATTGATCGACTCGAGTCACAGGTCCACTCCAGGTGAGTGGATCGCTGTCCTCGCCGCCAAGGGCCGACACCGTGGCGGGGGCGCTGGTGGAATCGCCCCGACGCACCGATGAACGGACTGGTCGCCGTTGGTTGGACGAGGTGGTGTGTGCTGACCTTCGGCCGTCCTCGCTCGACATCCGTCACCCGCCACGGTCACTCACCACGAGCCAGCCGGGTCCCGATGCGTTCGGGCAAGCCTGCCGTCCGAACTGCCTCCTGGACGCGCTCGATATCGTAGGCAACACGGTGGGGCTCGACGGTGAGTTGATCCAGATCGAGGACGGCGAAGGCCGCCTCGGGGTCGCCGTCCCGGGGCTGGCCAACGCTCCCGGGATTGACGACGACGCCCTCGGCGTAGCGCTCGATGTGCTGGACGTGGGTGTGTCCCAACACGAGCACGTCCTCGTCCCCCAGAAGTCGTGGCGAGAAGTCCTCGGGGTAAGTGTACCGGTCCGGGTCCTCGGGGTGGCCGTGAACCAGCTTCACGCGCCCCCCGAAGACCGTGCGTTCCTCAGGCAGTGGGGCCAACCACTCGCGTTGTTCGTCGGCGAGATGCTCGAGGGCGTACTCCACCCCGGCAGCCGCCATGCGGTTGAATCGGAACGCCGTCTCGCTGACGACCGCCCTGTCGTGATTGCCCATGACCGTCGGCACGGCACGCTCGCGGAGCCGATCCACGCACGCCCCGGGCCAGGGATTGTACCCAACGACGTCCCCGGCACAGACGATCGCGTCGATATCTTCGGCCGCGAGTGCTTCGAGGACGGCCTCGAGGGCCGGCTCGTTTCCGTGGACGTCCGAGATGAGTCCGACTCGCATATCGGTGGGCAGTACGGGCTGCTGTCCCTTTTTAGCGGTGGTTGCCGACCCGGATCTGCGCAATCACCGTGCAGAGACGACAGCAGGCCGTCCGAGGGTGTCGGATCCGTGTCGGTGTGGCCGACTGACCGCCAGCGGCGATTTGCACCAGATGCGACTGGCCACAACCCTGAAGCCGAAAGCGCGTGATACGCAGCCAACAGTTCGCCCGAGGATCATGAACGTGGACAATCCAGGCGCCGTGACGGCCCCTGCAAACGTGTTGTTCGTCCACCGGGGCCGCGGGACGCTACCGGGATGTGACGAACGGTGGCACGGAACACGGCCCATTGCCGAAATCAGAGTGTCCTACGCGGGAAGCGCGGCCCACTTCCAGCCTCGAGCGCGTTCGAATGGTGGCCCGGACAAGGTGGGCATCATCTCCGTTGGCGACGTCCTTCGGGGTGCGGACGTCGACACCGCCCCGGACGACGACGCGTCCGTCGCCGTCGAAGCGGTCAACGATCCAACGAACCTCTCGACACTGGGCGTGCACATTAGCGAGTTCTGTGAACGGTGGGGTGACGACCACCACCTTCGGTGTCGTTTCGAGTCCCTTGATGTACTCCTTCGATACGCTGCACCGGAGACGGTCTTTCAGTTCTGTTATGTCCTCACGAAACGGTTCACCGACGTCGGTGCCATCGCACACTTTCACTTCGATCCCGACGGTCACGAGGACCGTGTGACCGCGACGTTCGGCGCCATCTTCGACGAGGTGATCGTCACCGAGGCGATCAACGCCGACCGCGAGGAGGCGACCGACGACGACGTGGCGGCGGTTCTCTGCGAGTTCGATGGTGGTGGCCCCCACGAGTGGGCGAACGAGTTGCCGACGGTGTCTCAGGAGGCTACTGACGACGACCTCGCCCGATTGTTCGGCGAGTGATTTCGGGAACTTCCCTTTAAGTGGTTCTCGTCACAAGACGAAGATACGAGGCGCTTTTTCCGTGCGGTGGTGGGCAGACGACTACTGCTCGGTCGGCAGTATCCGAGTCGATACACGGCAACCATCCGCGTACTGGGACCCACCCTTGCCGGCTCACTCGAGTCGTTAGCCCGCGGTATCCTGACGTGTCCGCTCTCGTGGGTACCAGCCGCGCAGACGGTCTGCGGTGGCGTATTCCCGGTGATTGGCGACTCGGGACGGGAAATCATCGGTGAAAGATGGAAGGAAAGCGTACCGCTGGTGAATGTGTACCGACCCGGTCCCAACAGGAACCAATCGCCACCGACAGCACACCGATGACGACGAGACTAAGGGCGTGTGGTGTCTACGTTCGGCGAATGAGTACGCCGGCGCTCGAGATCGTAGAGTTTCTGCTGACGACTCGCGTGTATTCAAACGACCGGTCGCTCGACGAGAACGACCTCCCGCCGGCGATCCGCCGGGTGTACTGGACCGGTGGTGGCGGGGATGGAACGGGCGACGAGGGTGGGGATAGTGACGACGGCGGATCGCAGGACCATGGCCACGGCCAGCCGAGCCAGAGTCAGGACCCCCCCGGTCGCCACCACCGTGGCATCTCGCGTCCACTCACCGCAACGAACACCACCGCCAGGGACGCGACGAACGTCGATCGCCCGTGGAACGCCGTCAGCGACCTCATGTTCACCGAGCGTGATGACTTTACCGGCGCGATGTCGATCACCGACCCCGAACTCGCCGAACGGTGGTACCTCGAGCGCACCGACGAGGAGCGCCTCCACGAGAATCCGGCCCTCGCAAAATACGTCGCGACACGACAGGAGGCGGGGGATCTTCCCGTCGACCTCGACTTCGTGGTCGACTACGAGGCGGCACGCGAGCGGAACCGACCGATCCAGGCCGACCGCGTCTGGATCGACGGGCTACTTGAGGAGTACTTCGCCGACGAGGACGAAGAGGAAATGTTGGACCTCGTCGAGGTCCGCTCACCCGAAGAGATCGAACTTACGCTCGACGACCTGGTGTTGACCGCGGATCAGGAGGCCGAGATCGAAAAGATCGCGAAGGCGATCGAACACCGGGATTACCTGGCTCAGATCGGGCTCCGTGAGATCGGCAAACTCCTCTTCGTGGGACCACCGGGAACGGGGAAGACCTCCACGGCGAGAGCGCTGGCTCGCGACATGGACCTCCCGTTCGTCGAGGTCAAACTCTCGATGATTACCAGCCAGTACCTCGGGGAAACGGCGAAAAACGTCGATAAGACCTTCGAGGTTGCCAAACGCCTCTCGCCCTGTATCCTGTTCATCGACGAGTTCGACTTCGTCGCCAAGACCCGCCGCAGCGACGAACACGCCGCGCTCAAGCGGGCGGTCAACACCCTGCTCAAGAGCATCGACAACGTCTCGCTGATTCAGGACGACGTGCTGTTGATCGGCGCGACGAACCACCCCGACCAGCTCGATGCCGCCGCCTGGCGACGGTTCGACGAGATCGTCAACTTCCCCAAACCCGACACCGGAATGCGCGCGGACATCCTGCGGGTCATCACCCGTGCGATGGACATCGACGAGTTCGACCCCGCGGCCGTCGCCACCGCCACCGAGGGCATGACGGGGTCGGACCTCCGGATGGTCCTCCGGGAGGCTGTCCTCGAGGCCCTGACCGAAAATCGGACGGCACTCACCCAGGACGACCTCCTCGAGGCCGTGGCGGGCTTCGAGGAGCGGGACAACTTGAAGAACATGGACATGATCGACGGCGACCACGAGGCCCTCGTGGCCGGTGGCGATATTGGGGCGGCAAGCGATGGTGGGCACGGCCACGATCACGGCCACGAGCACGACTAGTCGCCTCCAGCACCCACCCGCTCAACGGACCACTTTTTACTCGTCCCACCCACCTCCAGGGTATGCCATCCGACCGGAACGTCTTCGGCGAGGACCTCGAGCCGTGTTCGCGGGATCCGATGACTGGCTACGTGCGCGACGGTTGCTGTCGGCGCATCGAGGGCGACCGCGGCCGTCACGAGCTCTGCGCTGTGATGACCGAGGACTTTCTCAGCTTCTCGCGCGCACAGGGAAACGACCTCGTGACGCCCCAGCCGGCCTTCGAGTTTCCCGGCCTCGAACCAGGCGACCGCTGGTGTCTCTGTCTCGGCCGGTGGATCGAAGCCCTCGAGGCTGACGTCGCGCCACCGGTGATCCTCGAGGCCACCCACGAGGCCGTCTTACGCGACGTCGACCCCGACGTCTTGCGCGAGCACGAGTACGACGGGGAACGCGAGACGGCGGCGGATGACCCGGACGACGGAGGACCGAAGCCGTGAGGGCCCGCGTCGATTGTCCCGCACGACCTGAGGTGAGGCCCGGATGCACGTGACCCTGCTCGGAACCGGCGATACGACCGGGACGCCGACTGTCGGGTGTGACTGTGGTACCTGTGAGACCGCCCGTGAGCGCGGCATCGAGCGAACTCGGTTTTCCGTTCACGTCGAAAACGAACGCACGGGGGAATCGCTGTTGATCGACGCCAGTCCAGACTTTCGTTATCAGTTTCTCCGCGACGGGGTGGCGCTCCCTGACGCGGCGATCATCACCCACATCCACTTCGACCACCTCGACGGCCTGGGGAACGTTTTTCGACTCCTCGGTGACCTCGACGTCTACGCCGCCGACGAGACCGACCCCGAGACTGGCGAAAGCGTCGCCGAGACGGTCGCAAACGATTACGACTATCTTTCGGCGGTTACCGTCCGTCCACAGACGCCACTCGAGTCCTTCGAAGCCTGTGGGCTCGAGATCACGCTCGTCCCGGTGGTGCATCCGCCGCTGGTCTGTTACGGGCTCGCCATCGAGGACTCCGAAACGGGTGCGAAGCTCTCGATCACTGGCGACACCTCCTATGACATTCCCCGTGACTCACGGGCGGTGCTGGCGAACCCGGATCTCCTGCTCGCCGAGGCCATCGTCCCCGCCCATCTCGCCGACAGGCACCCGATCGGTGGCCGTCACCACGGCCCGGACGGCGTGGCCAGGACCTTCGGCACGAAACACATGACTCGCGAGGGGGCACTCGCCCTCGCCGGGGAACTCGAGGCCGAGCGGACCCGGCTGGTACACGTCGCCCACTTTTATCCCCCGGGGGAAGCGTTCGCGGAGCCGTTGGCTGTCGACGGTGAGCAGTACACGTTGTGACCCACGTCGACCAGGACCCCCAGCGACCACAGTCGAGGGAGACGTTCCTCGGCCGACTGGGTGTCGACCCGCAGTTTCGGGAGCCATGACGTTCCGGTTCGAAAACAGCGCTCCCGTGAGTCACATATACCGATCTGCTAGCCCCGGCTCTCGATGGCGCGAACCGTTCGAACCCACCCGTCCTGATGGTGCCTTACTCACAGCTGTTCAATGCTGCCGTCGCTCGAGCGCTCGCGGAACACCTGTCCCTCGAACAGCGTGACGACGACGTCGTCGTCCTGCCAGGCGTTCGGTGGGAGCCCCGCCTTGCGACAGGTTCGGTCGAGATACTCACGCTCGCTCCAGTCGTTTTCGATGGGAATCGTCGGATAGAGCCAGCCTGAGTTCCCGCCGCCGTCGACGGCGACGCCGTGGGTGCCGAGTTCGAGGTCGGCGAGTGGATCGTCTGTCAAGAGCACGTTTCTGACGGTACAGACCGAGACGGTGAGGTTCGACAGTTCCGAGGGGGTGACCTCCGAGCCACACGAGTCCTCACTTGCAGCCTCGATGGCGGCGTCGACGATGACGTGACCGAGCTGTTCGCCCGAACGGTAGCCACCGGCACAACCCCGGAGGCTGCCTCGCCCGCGTGTCGACTCGAGGCGGACGAAGGCACCGGTGCGCTCGTAGAACGTTTCGCGCATGCTGCCTGGGTGTTCTCGTTGGCCATGCCGGACGAAAGATTCGACGGATTCACGCGCGAGTTCGACTGCCCGCGCCCCGTCTTCGTAAGAGAGGTCTGCGCCCTGTCGCTGGGACATACGAGTATACAATGTGGTTGGGCCTCTAAAGCGCTTTCATTGGCGCGTTCTTGCTAGTAAATTCGTAATTTCAGTTGTTATTGCCTGGTTACTCACAGGGAATCTTCACATACGGGGCCGACGCGTCACGCCGAGTCACCAGAATACCCGACACGGCATGCCGGGACAGCAGGGTGACCGACGCCACGCAGAGTCAGGGAAAGACTGCGCCTCGAGAAAGCGACGAAGTGCTCGATCACTCGAGTGCCTGCATCTCCCCCGAGTCCTGGCGAGCCCGTGGGTGTGACACGGTTGATTCGGTGCATCGTGTTTCGGTACCGACTATCGGCGCGATCACCCGCATGCGGTAGCGGTTTGTCGACGCGCCGCGTGGGTCATGGTATGTGTGGACGGTACACCCTCTTTCTCGAGCAGGCGGCCCTCGAGCAGCGGTTCGACGCCTCGTTCCCGGCCGGGAATTGGTGGGCCCCGCGGTACAACATGGCTCCTGGACAGGACCTTCCAGTGATCACGGACGCCGATCCTGACCGCTTCGACCGCCTCGAGTGGGGGTTGGTTCCCCACTGGGCGGACGACGACAGCGGCGGAGCGATCAACGCCAGGGTCGAAACCGTCGCCGAGAAGCCGAGTTTCGCGCGGGCCTACGCTGCCGACGACGAAGCACGTGCGGTCGACGGCACGCGAACCGCGGGTCGGTGTCTGGTTCCCGCCAACGGATTTTACGAGTGGGTCGAGACCGACCGGGGGAGCCAGCCCTACCGCGTCGCCTTCGAGGACGATCGAGCGTTCGCGATGGCCGGCCTCTGGGAGCGATGGGAACCCGACGACTCGACGACGCAGACCGGTCTCGACGCCTTCGGCGGCGGCTCGAGCGACGCCGAGGACGACCCGAACGGTCCGCTCGAGACGTTCACCGTCTTGACGACCGAGCCGAACGATCTCGTCGGGGAGCTCCACCATCGAATGGCGGTGATCCTCGATCCGGATCAGGAACGGGAGTGGTTGACGGCACCCGACCCAAGTGGGCTGCTGGAACCGTACCCAGGTGACGATTTCGAGGCCTATCCGGTCTCGACGGCGGTCAACTCGCCGGCGACTGACGACCCCTCACTGGTGGCCCCCCTCGAGTGAGCGAGGATATCAAACTCGAATGTGGTTCGGTGGAGGGGCCCGACGCCGACTACCGATGGCCACCCTCTCACACGCATATAAAAGACTGATTGTGCATCTCCCTCCCGGCGACCTGGCTGCGTTACTGTCTACCAATGACACACCTTGTTCGGACTGCTTGCTGGTGATTTCTCCACACCACTGGGCCAGTTGCCGACTGACGTTCGATGGGTCGCCAACGGTATATTTATATAGAAGGACAAACAATGATTCGTTTGTCTATGAGTCAGCGAATGCAACAGGGTCAGCCGATGATCGTGATGAGCGAGGATTCCCAGCGTGTCAAGGACCGTGACGCCCAGGATTACAACATCCGGGCCGCTCGAGCGGTCGCCGAGGCCGTCCGTTCCACACTCGGACCGAAGGGAATGGACAAGATGCTCGTCGATTCGATGGGGTCGGTTACCATCACCAACGACGGGGTAACCATCCTGCAGGAGATGGACATCGACAACCCGACGGCCGAGATGATCGTCGAGGTTGCCGAAACCCAGGAAGACGAGGCTGGTGACGGCACCACGACCGCCGTCGCCATCGCTGGCGAACTCCTGAAAAACGCAGAGGATCTCCTCGAGCAGGACATCCACCCGACGGCCATCATCAAGGGCTTCCACATGGCCGCCGACCAGGCTCGCACCGAGATCGACGCCGTCGCGACCGAGATCGACACCAGTGACGAGGATCTGCTCCGCAAGACCGCAGAGACCTCGATGACGGGCAAGGGCGCGGAGGTCAACAAGGAGCACCTCGCCCAGCTCATCGTCGACGCCGTCTCCGGTGTCACCGTCGAGAGCGACGACGGCGAGCACGTCGTCGACCTCGAGTTCCTCAACATCGAGACCCAGACCGGTCGTGCCGTCGACCAGTCGGATCTCCTCGAAGGCGGTATCGTCGACAAGGACCCGGTCCACGACGACATGCCGACGAGCGTCGAGGACGCGAACATCCTCCTGCTCAACGATCCGATCGAGGTCGAGGAGACAGACGTCGACACGGAAGTCTCGGTCACCGACCCCGACCAGCTCCAGAAGTTCCTCGACCGCGAGGAGAAACAGCTCAAGGACAAGGTCGCCCACATCGTCGACACCGGTGCCGACGTCGTCTTCTGCCAGAAGGGCATCGACGACCTCGCCCAGCACTACCTCGCCAAGGAAGGCATCCTCGCCGTCCGCCGCGCGAAAAAGAGCGACCTCGAGTTCCTCTCGGAGGTCGTCAACGCGGCGATCGTCTCCGACCTCGAGAGCTCGACGGCCGACGACCTCGGCTTTGGTGACGTCACTCGTGACGAGGATGACGAATTGTTCTACGTCGAGGGCGAGGACGCCCACGGCGTCACCCTGTTGCTCCGTGGCTCCACCGAGCACGTCGTCGACGAACTCGAGCGCGGCGTCAACGACGCCCTGGACGTGGTCGCCCAGACCGTCTCCGACGGCCGCGTGCTCGCCGGGGGCGGCGCGATCGAAGTCGAACTCGCGTCGCGTCTGCGCGATTACGCAGACTCCGTCTCCGGGCGCGAACAGCTCGCCGTCGAAGCCTTTGCGGACTCCCTCGAACTCGTCCCACGCGTGCTCGCCGAGAACGCCGGACTGGACTCCATCGACACGCTGGTCGACCTCCGTGCGGCTCACGAAGACGGCCAGGTCCGGGCCGGCCTGAACGTGTTCTCGAGTGAGGTCGAGGACACTTTCGAGGCGGGTGTCGTCGAGCCGGCTCACGCCAAAGAGCAGGCCGTCTCGAGTGCCACCGAGGCCGCGAACCTGGTGCTCAAGATCGACGACATCATCTCCGCTGGCGACCTGTCGACGGACAAGGGCGACGACGAGGAAGGTGCCCCCGGTGCCGGCGGCATGGGCGGCGGCATGGGTGGCATGGGCGGCATGATGTAGAAGCGGCGGCTTCACTTCCCCAAGAGGACCGAACGGGATCCTGATCGATTTTTTGCTGTCTACTGAACACAAATTGTGCCACTCCAGAGGACGGTAAACACGTCACGGACCGACCCTACGTCCCTGCTCTGTGGGGTCTCGAGCAACTCGAGGCCATCGTATGATGCGGTTTCTCCGGGTTGATCGCCCGTCGGTGGCCCCACTTACAGACGCACAAGACGAGTGCCTCGGGGCTTGACGCCGGGGCAGTTCACTCGAGAAGCCCGACGTCACTCATCACGCGCTCGACAACTCCCGAGAGGTGTGCCTGGCCGAACGTGGCGACGAGGACGGCACCGAGGGTGTTGAACATCATGTCTCGGACGGTGTCGTCGATTCCGTGCTGGGAGAGAGGCATGGCGATCCCCGTCCCGTCGGCCGCGAGATCGAGACCGAACTCGAACAGTTCCCAGACGACACCGAAGGCCATCACGGTGATGACGATGAAGACGAACGCGAACCGCCTCGGGATCGAAATCTCATCGTGGTGGAGGTCAACGGCTCGAGCGAACGTGTAGCCGATGGCCGCGACGACCGAAGCCGACATGGCGTGAGTGAGGTGATCCCACCAGCTGATCGCGCCGTAGAGACCAGCCGACCCCATCGTGTGCAAGAAGACCGCGAGCGTGATCCAGAGGCCGAGCCACGGGTCCAGGGGCACCCTGTAGTTGCGCTCGAACAGGGCTGGCGCGAACGTGATCGCCAGCGCGAGCGACCCGTTGGTGATCGCTTTCGGCTCCGAAAAGGCAACTCCGTAGCCGATTATCCCCAGGAGAAGGGCCTGCATCCCCCGGGTCATGTGGCGCTGGGTGCGGACCGACGGACGGGGCAGGAGTCTCATCGGCGGATCACCCGGCGAAGTCGCCGCCGGAGCCGTCGATCGCGGCGTCTGAAGTAGGCGTCGAAGGTGATGCCGGCGGCGAGGCCAGCGAGCGTGATCCAGCCGAACTCGACCATCAGGGTCGCGTTGGCCGTATCCTGTGAGACGCCGGGTTTGAGGATGAATTCCGTGCCCACGAGTCGATCCATGTTCCAGCGCACGACCGCCCAGGCAGCGCCCGAGGCCAGCGTCGTGAGGACGACGAAGAGGACGGCAAACCAGTGGGTCACCCGGAGCGAGGTGAACATGTGGAGTTCGACGGTGATGAGCAGGGCCAGCCCGGCGACCGAAAAGTAGTAGCCGAAGGTCCCGAGTTCGCCGCCAAACAGCGCCCGCACGAGGATGGGAAGCAAGGCGACAACGAGTACCTCCCAGGGAAGCATCACCCGCCACTCCCGGTGGCTGACCGGCGGCAAGAGTACGACCGCCGCGGTGACCATCACGAACATGATCCATAGCCAGTCGAGGTCGACGACACTTTCGAGCAGCACCAGGCCGAGTGCCCCGACGAGGAACCACGCGATGATGGCGTTCACACGGCTGCTTCGGAACAGTTGCTCGAGGAGGTCCTCGTGCTCCTCGCCCTGATAGACGTCACTGCCTGATTCTCCCATTGGTGAGGAGATTATATCCCACCCAATTAAATCTGGCTGGCTCCCGGCACAACACTACTGACGGCCACTTGCTGCCACACTCTTGGCGATCGCTCACGCCCGATACCGCTCGGGGACGTATCTCGAGAGCCAGTCGGGCGCGTACCCGAACACGACGGGTGCGAGGTCCGCGAGCCAGCGTCGAAGGCCGACGTAGACCATCCCGACGGCGATGGCCGCGGCGACGATCCCGCGAAAGACCCCCTCGAGAACGACGAGCAGTGGGAGCGCGAGTGCAATCAGTGCCAGCAGATCCCCGGGCGACCCGTCGTAGGCGATCCAGCGTTTCGGTTTGCGCCACTGCCCACGGACGTGGTCGTAGACGGCCCGTTCGGAGGTTCCCTCCCACGGGCGCAACTCGAGGCCGCCGCCGTAACGGTCCATCCGACAGTGAACTGCGGCACCGGCGAGGAACGCGGCGGCCCCCACGGCGAGGAGGTGCTGGCTAACCAGGCCGATCCCGACAGCCGGGATCGCCAGAAGCGTGTACACCGTTGGGTAGTGGAGCGTCCTCCGGTGGCCGGCGTACAGGTCGAGGTCGGGAACGATACTCCCGAGCACCGCTCCCCAGAGGGCACCTGGCGCGAGATCCGGCGCCAACACCACCAGCGGAGTGGCGAGTGCCAACCCGGTGACGGCGTGGGTGGGAAGCATCATGTGTGCGTGCACAGGATAGTTCCGTTCGGAATATATACGCTTCGCAGCGACCCTGCTAGCCGCCACCAACGGATCGTGGGGCGTCTGGCGGGGACTTCCTCGAACGCGTTGGACCCACTCGAGAGGCGGCATGGGGGTGTTGGCAAGCAGGCAATCTAAGTCCCAGGCCGTCGGACGGCGACCATGACGTACCAGACTACCATCGGTTGGTCGGTGTTTTCCTCGGGAGTGGTGACGCTCTGTTTGATCGCCCTGCCGGGTGACTCACTCTGGTGGGGGCTTGCCTTGCTCGTCCTCGGTGGGGCGATCCTGTACGCCCGGTAGCGTGGACCGTAGAGTGGCAGCCCCTGGCTCTTTCCGGACACCGACTGAAGTTGGCGATTACAGGTTGATCGGGACAACGATCAACTCACTGCAGGCCACGGAAGACACCGGTCCCTTCGAACGCTTCGCCGTAACCACACACCATTTACGGTTCGAAACGGTATCGATCCGTCAGTGAGCACGCAGGAGGACGAGACACCGTTCGACGAGTACCGCGACGAGGTCGACCGCCCGCTCTCGAGGCTCTTCCTCGAGTACGGGCCGGGTCGACTCCACTGGTTCGCGATCGGGATGGTCGCGAACTTCGTCGCCCAGATGTCGTCGTTGCTGCCGCCGCTGATTCTCGGCGCGGCCATCGACGCCATCTTCACCGGCGGCGGCGAGTACACGCTCCCCCTGATCCCCGACGTCTGGCTCCCGGCGGCGGAGGCGGGTCAGTTCTGGTTCTCAGTGGGAACTATCGCGGCCGCGTTCATCCTCGTCGGCGTCTTCACGTGGATCTACGGCGTCTCCGCGAACCTCTTCGCCCACGACGTGATGCACACCGTCCGGGTCGATTGCTTCCGGAAGATGCAGAACCTGGACATGACCTTCTTCGACGACAAGCAAACCGGCGAGGTGATGGCCGTCCTCAACAACGACACCCAGAACCTCGAGATGTTTCTCGACAACGCCCTCGTGAACTCCCTGCGGCTGTTGGTGATGGTCGGCGGCATCACGGCCATCCTCTTTTTGTTGAACTGGCAACTCGCGTTCGTGACGCTCGTAGCCATCCCCGCGATGTTCGCCTTTACCTACTGGTTCATGGTGACCGTCGAGCCCCGGTACGTTCGCCAGCGGGCGGCCGTCGGCTGGCTCAACACCCGACTCGAGAACAGCCTCTCGGGGATGGGCCTGACGAAGACGACGAGCAGCGAGGACTACGAGGTCGGGCGCGTTCGGAAAGCCTCCAAGCGATTGTTCGACGATACGATGGCGGTCCTCAAACTCTCCTACGTCTACCGACCGGGGATGGAACTGCTCGCCGGTATCGCCTTCGCCGCGACCTTCCTCGTCGGCGGCTGGTGGATCATGATGGACACCGCACCTGGGCCGATGACGGGTGACCTGCAAGTCGGGGAGTTCGTCACCTTTCTCTTTTTGACCCAGTTCATCGTCGCCCCACTGGCCGAGGTCTCGAACATCGTCGATCAGTACGAGAACGCCAAGGCCTCGAGCGAGCGCGTCTTCGGGCTGATGGATATCCCGGCGTACGTGACCGACCCAGCGGACCCGGAGCCGCTCGAGGACGTGCGGGGTCACGTCGAGTACGATGGGGTCTCGTTCAGTTACAGCGCAACCGAGGCCCGTGCCGTTGGTGAGGACCTCGAGGGCGACGAGGAGGTCGTCGTCGAGGACGTCTCATTCGAGGCCGAACCGGGAGACACCGTGGCCCTCGTCGGACCGACGGGAGCGGGCAAATCGACCGTCTTGAAACTCCTCTTACGACTGTACGACGTCGACGAGGGGGCCATCCGCGTCGACGGACACGACGTTCGCGACGTGTGCGTGAGCGACGTGCGCGGGGCTGTTGGTTACGTCAGTCAGGAGACGTTCCTCTTCGACGGCACCATCGCGGACAACATCCGCTACGGTCAGTTCGACGCCCCGATGGCGGACGTGCGCGAGGCCGCGAGAGCCGCCCAGGCCCACGAGTTCATCACCGATCTCGAGGAGCGCTACGAGACACGGGTCGGCGAGCGTGGGGTAAAACTCTCCGGCGGGCAACGCCAACGGGTGGCTCTGGCCCGGACGGTGCTCCAGGATCCCGAAATCCTGATCCTCGACGAGGCGACGAGCGCCGTCGACACGAAGACGGAACTCATGATCCAGCAGTCGATCGACCGACTCACCGAGGGTCGGACCACCCTGGCCATCGCCCACCGACTCTCGACGATTCGGGAGGCCGACCGGATCCTCGTCCTCGAGGGGGGCCGCGTCGTCGAGCGGGGCGATCACGACACCTTGCTCGAGGCCGACGGCCGGTACGCCACCCTCTGGGCAGCCCAGGCGGGGAATCTGGATCACGCCCTCGAGACGCTCGCCGACGGTGGGGAGTGAGGCGGCACATCACCGTCACCGCTCCGTTGTGGTAGGCACATCGTACACCCCTCCGTTACCCTGACAGTCACGAATCAATGGTTAATTACTGGCTAAACTCGAGGGAAACATATTAGTCGCGGATCGAGTACTCGCCTCCATGCACCGACGAGGCTACCTGGTGGGGGCAGCCACGAGTCTCGGGGTCCTCGTGGCGGTCACCGGCGGAAAATCGGCTACCGTCGCCGCCTTGGACGTCGCGATCCTCGAGACGAACGAGCCGGTCCCGGCGGGGGGCGAACTCAGCGTCGACGCCGAAGTCACCAACGTGACCGACGGCTCGATCGACGTCGAGGCAGTGATGCATATCGGGGAGGAACCGGTGGGTGGCCGACGTCACTTCACGCTCGAGGCGGGGGACAGCCGCGTCCTGACGTTCGGGCATCGCACGTTCCCAGTCAGAAGCGACGTCGAGTTTCCGGTCCAAATCGCTACCGACGACGCGGTCGACGAGCGCACCGTCACCGTCACCGGCGTCGACGACCTCGAGGCCGCCGCCACCCACCCCGACTCCGAGGTAACAATCGCCCCCGGAACCACGGTTCGGTTCGAGGTCGAAACCGCCGCCGAGTATGGGGGGGTCACACACTGGTACCTCGAGGGCGAGTACGCCGGCTGGTCGATGGGGCCCTGGAACGCCGAGTACGCCAGCCGAACGGGTCGTGATTACTGGTCGTACACGTTCGACGACCCGGGGTCGTACACCGTTCGCGCGGCCGTCGAGGGCGACGGCGAGGTGGCCAACGCGACAGCCGAGTGGTCCGTCACCGTCGACGGAGGCGCGGCGGGCCCTCCCGCCGTCGAAGCGACCGCGCCAGCGGCCGGGTCACTCGAGGTCCCTGCGGACCCCGACGGGAGCGTCACGCTCGACGTCGACGTCGCCGATCCCGAGGGCGAGCTCGCGTCGGTCACCTGGTGGCTGGGTCACGCCGACGTGATCCTCGGCCAGGCTTCGGTGTTGGGCGAGACGGACACAGCCACCCTCGACATCGAATCGGCGCTCTGTCACGGCTGTCCGATCCACGTCTGGGTGTCCACGACCGACGGGCGAACGACCAGCACCACGCCATGGACCGTCACCGAACCGGACGGCGGTCCAGTCGCCATCGCGATCACCGACTCGAACGACCCCCTCGAGGCGGGCGACACCCTCCTGTTCGACCTCGAGGTGACCAACGAGGGGGCGTCGGCAGCCAGCCGTGACGTGTCGATGGTCGTTGGCGGCGAGGTGGTCGACCACCGGTCGGTCACGGTCGAGGGCGAGACGACTGAATCGCTCGAATTGGGGTATGAAACCTATCCCGTCCGGACCGACGTCGCGTTCCCCGTCCGAGTCGATGCCGGTGACGATGCCGAGAGTCGGAGTGTCCAGGTGTTCGCCGATGGCGTCACGGCCCTCGAGATCGACATCACGGAGACCAACGCGCCCGTGGGAGCGGGAGACGAACTCGCCGTGACCGCGGCCGTCGAGAACGTCGGGACGGATCCGCTCGAGGAGACGGTTCACCTCGTGGCGGGCGACCGCGTCGATTCGGCACCCATCGACCTCGGAGCTGGCGACTCGACCACACTCGAGTTGGCCTACGAGACGTACCCCGTCCCGCGGAACGTCGAGTTCCCGGTGACGGTGAAAACGACGGGCGCGAGCGCTCACGAGACCGTTCGGGTGTACGCCGACTATCCACCCGCACTCCGGCCGTCGATCGTCGCCACGAACGACCCCGTCGATGCGGGCGATCGCCTCGAGGTCGACGTTGAGGTGAGGAACGCAGCTGCTGAAAGCGAGCGTGGTGACCTTGTACTCCTGGCCGGGGGCGACGTCGTCGACGACAAATCGGTGACTGTCGACGGTGACGACGCGGAGACGGTCACACTGGGGTACGACACGTATCCCGTTCAGCGAGACGTCGAGTTTCCGGTGACGGTCGAACTTGACGGCGAAACTGACGAGCACACGGTTTCGGTGTTTGGCATGGAAGATACAGACGACGAGGAAGAGCCTGATGACGATGACGAGGACACCGATCCGGACGCCCTCGAGGTCGACTTCGTCGACTGCTCACGGGTCGAGGTCAGCGGGTCGTTCGCGGACGGCGACACCATCGCGGCCCACACGATATTCAACACCGAGAGCGGCGTCGGCACCACGACCGGCGAGGATTTCATCACCATCGGCGACGAGGTCTCCACCCCCTTCGAGGGAACGGTGGTCTTCGAGGTCGGGGACGACGCCGGCGTCACCGGCGACGACTCGAGTGTCACCGTCACCGTCGCGAATCGCGGCGTCTTCGGGACCGCGATCACGGGAATCACGGAACCGGACGCCGTTCCGGGCTCGACAAGCCACAGCAACCCCGCAGATTGCACAGCGGCTATCGCCCCCGAGCTCCCCTCGCTCTCGGTCGACGCTGCAACTGGTGAGGGCGACAGCGTCGCCGTCACCTTCGGCCACGAGAACCCGAACGAGTCGGCGCTGGTGGCCAGCAGTTCGTTCACCCAGGGAACCGCGAGCCAAGACCCGCCGAACGAGCTTCCGCCGGGATCGGGGAGCTTCGAGACCACCTGGCATCCTGACGACGACGGCGCGGTCCTCGAGTGGACCGTCGACCTCTCCGCGTTCGGCCTCGAGGAGTCCGTGAGCGTAGCGACCGATCCGGCCAGTGCGTACCTCGAGGACGACGTCGACGAGTCGGCAGATGCGGAAACTCCGAACGACGACGACGTCGAGGAGGACGATGAAACGGCAGCTGAGGAAACCCCGAACGGCGACGATGTCGCTGAAGACGACGTGACAACCGACGGCGAGACGGCAAACGGCGATGACGCTGCGGAAGACGACCAGGAAGACGAGGGGCCAGCGGACGATGCCGAAGGAAATGACGAGACCGCAAACGATGGGACCGACGACGACGGAACCAGCGACGAGGGCGATACCGATGGGGACGGCAACGAAACCGAGTGAGCGGTAACCGGATAACAGTTTGCCGCCGAGTGCTCACGGCGGTGTCGGTGCTCGGCGGTTCGTGACTGCAACGGGCCAATCAACGCTCTAGTTCCTCGAGGGAGACTCTCTTTCGAGTCGATGCTCAGGTTCCAAACTGCGCCACTATCGAAAGCAAAGCGATACACTACGAAACCCGTAGTGTTGGCGCTCACCCCCTCTTGACGGCTACACCTGTCCAGCCACAGCCACTCGAGTCCGGGACGCCGAAGACGGCCATGGTTCAGCTCGGGAGCGGCTTCGAGACCGCCCACCATCCCCGAACGAGACGGCTTCACCACACGGCAGCGGCGCGATTCGACGTCGTCGTCGACACACACGGGGCGCCCCTCGCGGATATCACGGTCGCCATGGGCTCCGGGACGATCCGGATCGCCTTCGAGGACGAGCGGTATCGCGAACGGACCCTCTCCCCGCCGAACGAGGAGCTCGCCTTTGGCGAGGACCGCACTGCGACCTACCGCAACGGCGTCCTGACGGTCTCCGTTGGCCTCGTCGAACGCGACTGACGCCCAGTCGGTCCACCCGGATTTCTGTCTCGAGCGGCTGGCGATCGGCGAGTGTCGGCGTTCGGAAAGAGCTTTCAGCGCGCTCGAGACAGTAGACGTATGTCCGACCTCCGTTCACCCGCCGAAACGGCGATTCGACAGTGCCTGGCCCTCGAGGCCGAGGAGGCCTGTGCGATCGTCACCGACGACAGCCGAGTCGACATCGGCGAGGCACTGTACGACGTCGCGAGCGAGATCACCGACGACGCCGTACTCACTCGGTATCAACCGGGGCCGACCCACGGGAGCGAACCGCCCGCCCCCGTTGCCGCCGCGATGGCCGACGCTGACGTCGTCCTGGCTCCAACCACCAAGAGCCTGAGTCACACCCGCGCACGAGGTGCGGCCAACGAAGCCGGCGCTCGCGTCGCCACCCTCCCGGGGATCACCGAGGAGGTGTTCGTCACCGGGCTGGACGCCGACTACGAGACCATCGCCGCCCACTGTGGGGCCGTCCGCGAACAGGTCGACGGCGCTGCGGAAATCCGGGTCACGACGCCTGCGGGTACCGACATCACCTTCGATATCGGCGAGCGGGAATTCCTCTCCGACACGGGCATCGTTCACGAGCCCGGACAGATGTCGAACCTCCCCGCTGGCGAGGTGTTCGTCAGCCCCGAAAGCGCCGACGGTACCTTTGTCGTCGACGGGACGATGCGCCCCCACGGCCTGCTTGCCGAGGGCGAGACCCTCGAGTTCGACGTCGAAGACGGGCAGGTAACGCGCATCTCCGACGACGAGATCCGGGAGACCGTCGAGACGGCCGCCGCGGACGTCGGCGACGCCGCCCGGAATCTCGCAGAACTGGGTATCGGGACCAACGTCGCCGTGACCGAACTCGTCGGGAGCGTCCTCCTCGACGAGAAGGCGGGCGGCACGGTTCACATCGCGATCGGCGACGACGCGGGGATCGGCGGCAACGTCGAGGCACCGATCCACCTCGACGGCATTCTTCGCAACCCCACGGTGTACGCCGACGGCGACCCGATCGAGTTACCCGGGACCGAGTGATCTCGAGAGCCGACACACTCGCTTCAATCGTCTTTTACGGACGGAGCCTGTAGTAACGGGCCATGAGCGATTCCCAGGACCGGCTCCCAACGCCCTGTCCGTCGTGTTCGCCGGACCTCGAGACGGTCCACGAGGTGCTGTCACCCGGCGGTGGCAGCCTCACCGTCCGCTGTTCCGAGTGTGGACACGTCCACAAAATCCAGCCCGAAGCCGAACGCGAGGTCACCCTCGACGTCGTCGTCTCCCAGGACGACGAATCGTTCACCGCGAACGTGACCACGCCCGCCGAGGAGACCGTCGAACTCGGCGACGAGTTCTTGCTCGAGACCGAGGACGTCCTCGCGACCGTCCGGGTCACCAGCATCGAAATCGGCGAGATGAAACGCGCCGACTCGGCTCCGGCCGAGGAGGTCGAGACGGTCTGGACCCGGGAGGTCGACAACGTCTCGGTGAACGTGACGGTCCACCCGCAGGACGGCCGCCAGGAGGACAGCCGTTCGATCACGGTCTACGTCCCCGGCGATTACGAGTTCACCGTCGGCGAGACGGACAGCTTCGGTGACGACGAGTTCGAAATCGATGCTTTCGTCGTCCGTGGCGATGCCGAGGGCTACGAGCGTGATCGCTACGAACAGCCCGGCGACACCGTCCTGGCGAAGGACGCAAAACGCGTCTACGCCTACGACGAGACGACTCGAGCCTGGTCGGCCTGGTAAGCTCGACCGACCCGAAAATCCCAACCCCAGCGGACCATGACCCCATCCGATTCCCCGTCGAACGGACCCCCCGAACGCCACGAGGAACGACGACGCATGGCCGAGTCGGTCGCCCGCCGAACGGGCGTCGACGATCGTGTCGAGGCAGCCCTCGAGGCCGTTCCCAGGCACGCGTTCGTCCCGCCGGCCCGTCAGGGAACTGCCTACGCCGATCGTCCCTTGCCCATCGGCGACGACCAGACGATCAGCGCGCCACACATGGTGGCCATCATGGCCGACCACCTCGATCTCTCGCCGGGCGATCGAGTCCTCGAGATCGGTACCGGCTGTGGCTACCACGCCGCCGTCACGGCTGAACTCGTCGGCCCCGACTGCGTTTATAGCGTCGAGTACAGCACTCGACTCGCCGAGCGTGCCCGCGATATGCTCGCCGACCTGGGCTACGACGACATCGCGGTCCGCGTCGGCGACGGCCGCGAGGGGTGGCCCGAACACGCCCCGTTCGACGCCGCCTACCTCACCTGTGGCGCCGCCGACTTTCCCGAGGCCGTCGTCGAGCAGGTTCGTCCCGGCGGTCGTCTGCTCGCGCCCCTCGGGTCCGACACCGGCGTCCAGACACTCACCTATGCCCGGAAACGGGCCGACGGCTCCCTCGAGCGACGCAAAGAAGGTGGCGTTCGGTTCGTTCACATCCGCGGGTGAGTCGACGACGCCAGTGCCCCTCCAGGTGCGCCAAACAGCTGCCTTTTCGAGGCGCTGGTCCCGTTGATTAGCCATGTCAGTCGACCACCCGTCGCTCGAAACGCTTCTCTTGCTTCGGGCCGCCAGGAAAACCGGCGCGCTCGAGGCGTTGATGACCACGGCCGAAACGCCCGCCGACCTCGCCGCCGAGACCCGACTCACTGAGCGCACCGCTCAGGTACTGATCGTCGCTCTCGAGCGCGAAGGCTTTCTTACAGCCGTCGACGGCACGCTCGAGCCCACGAACCGGTCGCTCGGGTTTCTGGCCAAACGCGACGTTCGGTCCATCGGCTCGCTTCCACACCGCCTGGACCTGCTCGATCGGGGGCTCGCTCTCCCCGAACCGCTCGAGGGTGCGCCACCGATGGCGACCGTCGCGGACACACGAAACCGCCTGGGTGCGGCGGCCGCCCGCGAGGAGGCTGCCGTTCGGGCCACCGTGACCGCCGTCCATCGTCTGGCACCCGACGCCGGCCGGCTCCTCGAGATCGGCGGTGCTCCGGGTCGTCACGCCCGAGAATTCGTCGCTCGCGGTTGCTCGTGTACCCTCGTCGACACCGGCGACCGTCTCGAGGCTTCCGACGCGCTCCTCGCCCACAGCGAGGTGGACACGCTCGCGACCCCTGTACCGTCGGACCTGAGCCTGGCGCTCGGTGACGGTTCGACGGCTGCCGACCGTTTCGACCTGATCGTGTCGATCGACCACCTGCACCGCGTTGGGCCTGCTGGCAATCGGCAATTCTTCGCCGACGCCATCGACCATCTCTCACCAGATGGCTGGATTGCCGTCGTCGATCGCTTCGAGGGATCGGCCGCCACGCGGGCTGCCGTCGAGGCACTCCTCGAGACGGCTGCCGGACGCGTCCACGACGCGGAGTGCTACCGCGAGTGGCTCGAGGCGGTCGGCTTCCACGAGCCCGTTGTCGAACCCGTTCCCGGGACGGACCGCCATCTCGTGGCCGCCCGCCGGGAATCGTAGACCTATCGGCCCGAGTTCCACAAGCGAGGCGTTGATAACCGTCGCCACGATAGCACGCGTATGGACCTCGCGGTGCTTCGGGAGGATATGGTCGACGGGCTCAGCCACGAGTCCAAGGGCGTCCTCGAGGACGATCGACTGGCCGTGGCGATGCGAGAGGTTCCGCGCCACGAGTTCGTCGACGACGAGCGACAGGCCTACGCTGACCGAGCACACGAGTGCCTCGGCACGCGCGTGCTCGCCCCCCGTACTGTCGCCCGCCTCCTCGAGCCCCTCTCGGCCCAGCCGGGGGACGCCGTGTTGATCGTGGGGAGTGGCGTCGGTTACACTGCGGCTGTGCTGGCCGAACTCGTCGGCGAAGCGGGCGTTCACGCGGTTGACATCGCCAGACCGCTCGTTTACGAGGCCCGGACCAATCTCGAGGCCGCGGGCTACCCCGGCGTCCTCGTCGATTGCCGCGACGGGGCTGACGGGCTCGAGGCGTACGCGCCGTTCGATCGGATTCTCGTCGAGGCCGCCGTCGTCGCGCCCCCAACGTCGCTGGTCGACCAGCTGGCGGCGGGCGGCCGACTGGTCTATCCCAGGGGGAGCCAACCCCAGGATCTCGTCGCCGTTTCAGCTGAGGGGACGACCGAACGCTTCGGCACCGTCTCGTTCGAGCCCTTGCTGGTCGAGGGTGAACAGCCGGGTGCCCTCGAGCGAAACCGCATGGCTCGCGAGGATGTCGAGCACGCTCGGTCGCGCGCCCAATCGCGAAGCGGCTGGGAACGGGACTGGATCGAGTGGGAGTCTACGACTCGATGACGACGATCTCGTTGTTCGCCTGTTCGTTCACGTAATCGGTGTCAGCTGGGGGAACGATGTCGACGTGGAGCGTCCCCGTTCGTTGGCCCTGTCTGAGCTCGGGCTCGAGATCGAGTGAGACGTCCCCACCGCCGTCGGTTTCACCCTTTACGGCACCGTCGAGCGTTGCCTCGTCGGTCGTGACGATGACCGTCGCTCCCTCGACGGTGTTGCCGTCGTCACCGATGACCGTGAGCTGAACCGTCGTTTCGCTCCCGGCGTCGATGGTCGTTGGATCGGTCTCGACGTCGACTTCGGTTTCGCCGAGCGTGCCGATCCCGCCGAGCATGCTCATCATGATGGCGAGACTGGCCACGCCAACGACTAGCGCGATTATCAACCGGATCGGCAACCCTTCGATTGCCCGTTCGTCCGTGCCGAACCGTGTTCGTGATCGCTTCCCCACGCGAGGTGGTCTCCGTGATCGCATGGACATCCTGGCCCCCTGATGGTACATAAACTCTCGAGGAACACCGGAAGCTACCGGGTTGGTCTGGGGGGAAAA
>LKND01000086.1 GCA_001564275.1 Natrialbaceae archaeon Tc-Br11_E2g14
TCCGTGACCAGTGAGTCGGGGGTGTCGAGAGTGACGCGGTGTCGTTCGGTCCCGTCGGTAACGTCGCGGGCCACGAGGTCATCCGCGGCGTACCAGAGCGTCTCGTCATCGACGGACACCGTGTTCCAGCTGGCAGGGCGCATGGCCGTCGACACCGACCAGCGTTCGGCCCCGTCGTCCGCGTCGATGGCGTACAGGGTCCCGTCATCAGCGTCGTCGGCAACGTACACTACCCCGTCGACGACGGTTGGGTGGCTCATCACCGACGAGCGGCCGAGATCGAGCCGACCGAGTTCCGTCCCGTCCGCTGGGTCGTAAACTGCAATGGCCACGCCGTCCGCAGCCAGCACGGGCACGTACAGTCGCCCGCCCGAGACCTCAGGGGCGAACCACGCGTCTTGTACACGGTCTGCAGTCTCCTCGAGTCGGACCGCCCACTCCAGCTCCCCGGTTGCGACGTCGGCGGCGACCACCCACAGGTCGTTCGTCCGGTCGTCTGTCTCGGGGTCCGTCCACTGGAGCCCCACCGTCCAGCAGACCCGCTCCCCCGCGAGCACCGGCCAGGACCAGGCGTTCGTCATGATCGGCATCGACAACGTCTCCGTGTCGATCCCTTCGAGTTCCTCGAGGAGATCCGCTCGCGTCAGCTCCCAGGCGGTCGAGAGCGACGCGCCAGGACCGCCTCCTTCGGGGACCCGACCCGTTCTGGCAGTGTCGCCGCGGAACGTTCCCCACTCACTGTCGACGGTGTCACTCGAATCTGCCTCCTCGGACCCGTCGGTGGCTTGCTCGTCGTCGTCATCGTCACCGTTCAGGGTGAGATCGTCCGCTCCATCCCCGTCACTACCGCCAGTGCAGCCGGCAATCATCGTGATAGCGGCCGCCGAACCGAGATGGAGCAGGCGACGCCGGTCCAGTTCCCGATTCATACTGACAGGTAAGGAATCCTACATCGTAGTAGTTTTGGTCCACTGCACCACCTCGAGCGACACGGAGTGAGAGGGCGCTCGTCAGCCCTCCGTCTGACGTTCTCGCGGGGTTTATTACCCCTGACTGTCTTTGCCTCGGAACGTGGCCTTCAGTAGCGATCCGCTCGACGAACTCGTCGTCCCTGCCGGGACCGAAGCCCAGGAACACGACCTCGTGACCGAAGGCGACGTCCTAGTCGGTGGCCGGTCGACCGTGGAGTTCGGCGTCCGCGGCCGAAACGTCCTGGCTGGCGAGGGCGCAACCTTCGGCGGGGCCATCGAGGCCGACGGCGATTGTCGACTCGACATGTGGTGTGACGTCGCGGACAACGTCCTGGTCGGTGAGGACGCCTACCTTGGCGAACGCGTACACATCGGTGGCGAACTCAAGGTCGCGGGCGACCTCGACATCGGCGACGACGTCGATATCGAGGAGGGATTCGAGGCCAACGGCTGGATCGTCATCCGCAACCCGATGCCGACGATCGTCTTCCTGTTTATTTACCTCAAACACCTGCTCTTGATGGGCGAGGAGGATGCCGCCGAACGCCTGATCTCGGAACTCGTCGACGAGGACGGCGACGTCGAGGCCGACCCACTCGTCATCCCTGCCAACGCGACGGTCAGCGACGACGCCTGGCGCGTCTCGACGCCAGCACGGATCGGTGACGATTGCCGACTGCACGGCAACGTTCGAGCAGCGCGCATCTCGGTGGGTGCCGACGCCAACGTCTTCGGAAGCCTTCGCGCGCGTGAAGACATCCTCATCGGACCGGGCACCAAGGTCCACGGCGACGTGACCACTCGAGACGGTGCGGTCGACCTAGGTTCGGACGTGCGGGTCCTCGGGGACGTCTCCTGTACGGATCTCGAAATTGGCCCGAAAGCGGAGGTCGATGGTTCAATTCGGGCCAGCGGTGAGATCACCATGCGAACGACGGAACGCGAGGCAGAGTAAGCGACCCCGGGTTCCACACTCGAGCACAGCCACGCTGGCGCTGTCGAGACCGTCGTGCCCGCAGAAATGGGATGCTGCGTGAGCCGTCTTCGACGCCGTTGTTCGCTCTGGGGGTACCGGGCACGGCCGCGGTTCGGGATTTTGACCCCTACCATTAAGAACACCTGTTGCGATATGACCAGATGAGTATGGCACGATCAATCATCACACACGTACGGAGGGACGCATGCGATCCATTGCGCTGACAAAAGGCGTTCCGGACTTCTCCGATGGTGCCGTGTCCTTCGACGAGGACGGGCATCTCGAGCGGGGAAAGACGCCGACAGTCATGAATCCGAACGACCACTTCGCCCTCGAGGCGGCCCTGCAGACGCGGGTGCGCCACGGCGGCCACGTCTCCGGAATGAGCATGGGGCCCCCGAGTTACTCGAGCGTGCTCGAGGAGGCGATGGAGGCGGTATACAGCGACGACAGCTATCTGATCTCCGATCGCGCGCTGGCCGCCTCCGACACGTGGGCGACCGCCATCACGCTCTCTGCCGCCATCGAGAAGTATCAGGAGGAAGTCGCAGACGTGGACCTCGTCTTTGCAGGATTCAAAACGGCCGACGGTGAGACGGGTCACACCGGCCCCCAGACGGCGTGGTGTCTCGAGTGGCCCATCGTCACACACGTCATCGCCCTGGACATCGACCCCGAAGAGGAACAGTTGCGGGCCAAGCGCCTCGTCGAGGGCGATGTCGACGAGATCGAAACGGTGGAAGCACCGCTGCCCTGTGTCGTCATCACCGATCCTGAGTTCGAGCCCACCTATCGGAAGGCTGCCCACCGACTCGAGCACAAGCGACTTCGCGCCGAGACTCAAGAGCGGGCAGTCGACCACGATGACCACCTGACGACGTGGGGTCACGCGGACCTGAATCTCGACCCCGACTATATCGGGCTCGATGGCTCGCCCACGATCGTCTCGTCGGTCGATCCGATCCCGAAGGCGCCATCCGAGCGGGAGGCGACCATGATCGACCCAACCGATGAAGACGGACTCGAACAGGTACTCGAGGAGTGTCAGCCCTTCGCGGCAGGTGATTAACGATGACAATCGACCCAGACGACCACACCGTCGAAGCGTTGCGCGAGGCACTGGACACCGTCGAGGACCTCGAGACGGCACGGGCCATTCTCGAGGCCGAACAGACCGGCAAGGACAGAAAGACGGCCAACGAGGCCATCCGCAAGCGAATCGACGCGCTCGAGGAGGACGACAGCGAGACTGTCGCCGCTGAGGACGACGACTCCGCAGGCGAGAGCGGCGATGACGAGGACGAAAGCGAAAGCGAGGACGAGGCCGAAGCCGACGACGGGCTCGATCATCCCACCCGCGATAAAAAGCACGTTCGGGCCCTCAACGATGGCACCTACCGCGATATGTGGGTCTTCTGTGAAACCCAGCAGGGTGAACTGCTGGACGTCTCGAAAGAGATGCTCGGAAAGGCCCGCGAACTGATGGACCAGTACGCCGAAGACTACGGCGACGAGGAGGATGTCGTCGCCTTCCTCGTCGGTGACGACTGTACGGACCTCGCCGAGGAGTGTATCGCCTACGGTGCTGACGTCGCCATCTATCACGACGACGACCGCCTCGAGCGGTTCCTGGCGACCCCCTACACCCGGATTTCGGCGCACATGGCCCGCGGCCAGGGAACCGTCGAGTCGACCGACTGGCGCGAGTACGACGAACCGCGGTACACGCTCTTTCCGGCGACGAACAACGGCCGTGACCTCTCGGCGCTCGTCCAGGCCGAACTCGACTCCGGGCTCGCCTCGGACTGTTCGGATCTGTACATCGAGGAAACCGAAATCTCGAATCCCGTCAAAACGGGCGAACCGGGGGTCAAAAAGATGTTCGACCGCGTCTTACACATGAAGCGGCCGGATTTCTCCGGGTTCGAGTACTCGACGATCCTCTGTCTCGACAACCCAGACCGGGATTTCCACCCGCAAGGAGCCTCGGTCATCCCCGGCACGTTCGACGTGCCAGAGCCGGATCCCGAGCGGGAGGGACTGGTCGTCGAACACGACATGGAACTGGAGGACGAATGGTTCGCCGCCGAGGTGACGGAGTACGACACCCTCGAGGCGGGTGTCGATCTGACCGGCCACGAGGTCGTGGTCTGTCTCGGTCGGGGCATCGCCGACGATCCGACGCTGGGGATGGAACTCGGCCTCGATCTCGTTGATGCCTTCGAGGACGCTGCCCTCGGAATCACTCGGGGGATCGTGACTTCATCCTACCAGTTCGACGGCCACGTCGAACGTTACGCCAAGGAGGAACGACAGATCGGCGAAACCGGACAGGTCGTCGCCCCACCACTGTACATCGCCGCGGGCGTGTCCGGGGCCGTTCAGCACAAGGTCGGCATCGACGAATCGGACACGATCATCTCGATCAACACCGACCCGGAGGCGACGATACGGGACTTTAGTGACTACTTCATCGAGGGGGACCTCTTCGAGGTGTTGCCGAAACTCACGGATGCGGTCACCTCCGGGGAAATTCCAATCGAGGCGATGGCGGACGGAGGTGAGGACTGACGATGACACAGACCAAACCTGTTGGCGGTCTCGAGGGTGAGTACGAACACTACGAGGCGATCGTCGTTGGCTGTGGGCCCGGCGGGGCTGCAGCCGCGGCCCGGCTCGCTGCACACGACATCGAGACACTCGTGCTCGAGCGCGGCACCGAAGCCGGCTCGAAGAACGTCTCGGGAGGCCTGATCTACGCCGAGGAGTCCGCCCCCTACACGATCGAGGACCTGTTCCCGAACTTCCGGGCGGCAGCCGCCGAGCGGCCCGTGACGGACTACCAGATCCACAATATTGCCGGCAATAAGGTCAAGACCGTCGACCTGACCGACCTCCACGAGCACGACACCGAGTGGTGTGACGCCGTCCTCCGGCGACACATGGACAGCTGGCTGGAAAGTCGCGTCCACGAACTGACCAGCGAGACCGGCGGCGGCGTGCTGACGGATGTCCGTGTGAACGGCTTACTCCGTGAGAACGGTCAGATCGTTGGGGTCACCTGTGACGAACTCGATCCCATCACGGCCGATTTCATCGTCGCCGCCGATGGCGTCAACTCCGAACTCGCACGTGACGCCGGTCTGATGGATTGGGCGGCACCCGAGGAGTGGTTCCAGGGCGTCAAGGCGGTGGTCGAGATGGATCCCCAGGAGATCAACGATCGCTTCGGCCTCGAGCCTGACGAGGGAATCGCCCACCTGTTCTCGGGCGACCTCTTCGAGGACGTCCGCGGTGGCGGGTTCCTCTACACCAACGAGGACACGCTCTCGATTGGGACCGTCTTCCACCTCGACAGTCTCGTGGCCGAACAGGCCGAACCACACGAGTTGCTCGACGCCCTGCTCACCCATCCACTCATGTCCCAGTGGATCGGCGACGACTACCACGAACTCGAGTACGGGGCGAAACTCGTGCCGGACTCGAAGAAGGTCGCCCATCGCGAGCCCTATCGCGACCGCCTGGTGTTGGTCGGGGACGCCGGTGGGCAGATGCAGGCCCAGGGCCCGATCATCAAAGGGATGAACCACGCGGTCACCGCAGGTGCGCTCGCCGCCGATGCGTACATGCTCACTCGCGGGAACGCCGATCCAGAAGCACCGGGTCGGCGGTACACGACCATGCTCGAGCAATCGGGCACGATGGCCAAGCTTCGGCCGCGACGGTACGAACTCACCAGCCCAGTGGGCGAACACGGCCTCGTGACGCGGGTAACGGAAGGGGTACTCGACTCGCCAGTGGGTTCGCTGGCGATCGGCAACCCACTCGCGAAGCGGTTGTTGCCGAAGGCCTACAACTCCCCGTTCCTGGTGGGAATGCTCCCGGACACCCAGACTGGCTACACCACGCTCCCGGCGATCATCGCCGAACAGCACGGCCGCACCGTCCACTGGGAGAACGAGGTCGAACCACCCAGCCTCGAGGAGCGGATCGGCGACCTCACCTACAATACGGACGTCGGCAATCCACACATCCGCGTGCTGGACAACTCCGAAGCGGCGAGCGGGGCAGCGGTCTACGCCTGCCCTGTGAGTGCCGAGGACTTCGGCGGGGGCTGTTACCGATCGGAGACGGTCACGACCAACGGCTCGGAGGAAACCCTGGTGAGTCTCGACACCCAACCCTGTGTCGAGTGTGGCACGTGCGCCATCGTCGCTGACACCGAGTGGGAACACCCCCGCGGTGGCAAGGGCGTCGAGTTCAGGCAGGGCTGATGGCCGACGGCGACGAATTGGACGCGAACAACGAATCGACGCCCATGATCGATCGCGAGGCACTCGAGGCCCGGATCGCCGACCTCGAGCGCCGTTCCGTCCGTGATCGAGCGGCGGTCGAGCGTCTCACCACGGAGGAGGTGTGGTCCCTCGACCCCCACCACTACCTCCGGGACGGTGCGGGCCCGGCCGTCTGGCTGTACGTCGAGGGGCGGACCGGTGGTCGGCTGTACGAGTTTTCACCCGACCAGTTCGCTCGCCTCGAGCGCGCGATGAACCGCTGGCTCGAGTGCTTCGCGCGCTGTCACGGCGTCGATCTCGAGGCCGAGTTCACGCTGCGCGAAGCGGCCGAGTTGTTACTCGAGACCCGAAACATCCACGACGTGGGTGAACTGCTGACTGGGGTCCCCCCAGACGGGTGAGAATGCGAACGCCACAACCGAGTCACCCATTACGTTTGGGCCGATCGCTTCCGCCGTGTTGCTTCTATCGTTCATCTCGAGGTGCTGTCGCCTGTGATCGACAGAGGTTTGTTGACAACATCACTTCGATCGCTATGCGAGCTGCGACTGCCAGGTTTCAAATCTCCCTGTGACAATCTTGCCACTCACGAGTTTGTTCGTGGCAAAATGGGTTGGGGCAGATTTGAACTGCCGGCCTCCTCCATGTCAAGGAGGTGTCATAACCAGACTAGACCACCAACCCGTCCGGTTTGTATCACCGCTTTCGTTGACTGCACTCGTCCGTTGCCCGCCACTGCAATTGAAGGTTTCGAATCGGTGACCGCCTCGCCACAGTACCCCACGCTCGCTCCGATACGCTTAAGTTGATGTACTGGTTTGAACATCATAAGACAGATTCGTACATTGAACCCCACATGAACACGTACATCGAACCCGTCGCTGACGGGCAGGATCTCAGTCAGGCCGAGGCTCGAGCCGCCTCTCGAGCGGTGTTCGAGGAGGCCACCGAGGCACAAATCGGCGCGTTGCTCACGGCCCTCCGGGCCAAGGGCGAGACCGAGGCCGAAATCGCGGGCTTCGCCGAAGGGATGCGCGAGGCCGCGCGGACCATCGAGCCCGACCGAACGCCGCTCGTCGATACGTGTGGCACTGGTGGCGACGACTACGACACCATCAACGTCTCCACCACGAGTGCGATCGTTGCCGCCGGTGCAGGCGTTCCCATCGCGAAACACGGCAACTACTCCGTCTCCTCATCTTCGGGCAGCGCCGACGTCCTCGAGGAGGTCGGCGTTCGCGTCGATGCCGAACCCCCCGCAGTCGAGCGGGCAATCGAGGACGATGGGATCGGATTCATGCTCGCACCCGTCTTCCACCCGGCGATGAAAGCCGTCATCGGCCCCCGAAAGGAACTTGAAATGCGAACCATCTTCAACGTACTCGGGCCCCTCACCAACCCGGCCGGTGCCGACGCACAGGTCGTCGGGGTCTACGACCCGACGCTCGTCCCCGTTCTCGCCCGTGCCCTCGCGCGGATGGACGTCGACCGGGCCCTCGTCGTTCACGGCGACGGGACCGACGAGATCGCCATCCACGGTGAGACGGTAGTCGCCGAAGTCACCGGCGAAACCGTCGAGGAGTACACCCTCAAGCCAGCCGATATCGGCCTCGAGCGCGCCGACATCGAGGCGATTGCCGGCGGCCAACCAGCCGACAACGCCGCGGATATGCGCGCCATTGTCGACGGTCGCCTCGAGGGCGCCAAACGGGACGTGATCCTGGCGAACGCCGGTGCAGCGATCTACGTCGCTGGCAAGGCGGCATCGATTGAGGACGGGGTGGCCGCCGCCGAAGCAGCCATCGACGCCGGAAACGCCGGCAAAACACTCGAGGAGCTGTGCGCTCCGAACGATCAGTCGGTGGCCAAATGAGTGGCTCACACGGGAGCGTGCGAGTGAAAATCTGCGGACTGACTCACCCCGATGACGTGCGGGCCGCGGTCGAGGCGGGTGCCGACGCCGTCGGGATCGTCTGTGACGTCCCGATCGAGACGCCACGGGCAGTAACCATGGAGAACGCCGCCTCGCTCGTGCAGGCGGTGCCGCCGTTCGTCACCACCGTCCTGGTCACGATGCCGAAGGGACCGGGACGGGCCATCGAACTCGCCCAGTCGATCGATCCCGACGTGCTCCAGCTCCACGGCGGGATGCGACCCGGCGACCTGGCCTACCTCCGGGCGCAGATTGCCGCCGACGTCTTCCTCGCCGTCGACGCTGACGAACTCGAGGGTGCCACACGATACGACGACCTCGCCGACGCGCTCGTCGTCGATTCGACCGACGACCAGGGTGCCGGCGGGACGGGTGAAACGCACGACTGGTCTCGAACCAGTTCGCTCGCCTCCAGCCTCGAGTCGCCGATCGTGCTCGCGGGCGGGCTCACCCCCGAAAACGTGTGCTCGGCGATCGACACCGTCAGCCCCTACGCCGTCGACGTCGCCAGCGGTGTCGAGCGCGAACCGGGCCGCAAAGACCACCGACGCGTTCGCGAGTTCGTTGCCGCCGCCAGCTCCACCGACCATCCCACGCCGAACACCCTCGAGCCCTGAACATATGTCCGAATCGAACCACCCAGACACCGATCAGACATCGACGACGGTGCTCGAGACCGATCGCGAGACGTTCATTCGACTGGCCGACGCCACCGATCGAGACGACCAACCGGTGGCCGTCCGGGTCGAGGCACCACTCGACGTCTCCGTGACGCCGTTGACGGCCTACGCGACGCTTGCCGACGATGGCGAGACGAGTCACGCGTTCCTCCTCGAGAGTGCCGAAAAGACGCCCTCGAGCGACCCCGATGGGGCGTTTCGTCCGAACTCGAGTAGCGCCGAACGCCACGCTCGGTTCTCCTACGTCGGCTACGACCCCGAGGCTGTGGTGACTGTGGGCCCCGGAGGAACGACGATCGAGCAACTCCACGCGAGCGCGCCAATTGAACCTGGCCAGGCCGAGCGAACGGGCGACGACGACGTCCTCGACGTCCTTCGAACCGCCATGCCCGACGTCCGCCTCGAGAACGTCCCAGACCGTGAGCGCCAGCACCTCGAGGGTGGCCTCGTGGGCTTTCTCGCCTACGACGCCGTCTACGACCTCTGGCTCGAGGAAGTCGGACTCGACCGTCCGGACTCCCGGTACCCCGACGCAGAGTTCGTGCTGACGACCAGGACCCTCGTCTTCGACGAACTCGATGGCACACTCTCGCTCGTGTGTACACCAGTGCTCGACCCCGACGACGACCCGGGGGCCGTGTACGACGACGTCGCTGGGGAGGCCGAACGCGTCCGCAGCCGACTGGCGGCGGCGACCGGAACCGAACTCGGTGGGTTTTACCGAACTGGCGAAGACGCCGGGTCGAAAGCCGACTACGAAGAGAGCGTTCGTCGCGCGAAGGAGCACGTCCTCGACGGCGACATCTATCAGGGAGTCATCTCGCGGAAACGGGAACTCCGCGGCGAGATCGATCCGCTGGGCTTCTACGCGGCCATGCGTGATGTCAACCCATCGCCGTACATGTACGTCCTCCGCCACGACGACCTGACCGTTGTCGGAGCGAGTCCCGAAACGCTCATTTCGGTCCGCGGGTCGGAGATCATGTCGAACCCGATCGCGGGCACCTGTGACCGGGGCTCGAGTCCGGTCGAGGACCGACGTCTGGCCGGGGAAATGCTCGCCGACGGTAAGGAGCGCGCCGAACACACGATGCTGGTCGACCTCGCGAGAAACGACGTGCGACGGGTCGCCGAACCCGGATCCGTCAGGGTCGAGGAGTTCATGAACGTCCTGAAATATAGCCACGTACAACACATCGAGTCGACCGTGACTGGCCACCTCGCGGACGATGCCGATGCATTCGACGCGACGCGGGCTGCCTTTCCGGCTGGCACCCTCTCGGGCGCACCGAAGATTCGTGCCATGGAGATCATCGACGCCCTCGAGGACGAACCCCGTGGACTCTACGGCGGCGGGGTTGGCTACTACTCGTTCACCGGCGATGCCGACTTTGCCATCGTCATTCGGACGGCAACGGTCGAGGGGCCTCCGGACGACGCGTTGATCACGGTTCAGGCCGGTGCGGGCCTGGTCGCCGACAGCGATCCAACCGCCGAGTACGAAGAAACCGAACAGAAGATGGGTGGTGTGGTGACCGCCCTCGAGACAATCGAGCGCACGCCGGTGGACGGAACCGACCACAGCGACAGTGGCGAGACGGCACGTCCGGTTGCTGACGACGAACCGATCACGGAGGTTCGCCGATGAGTAGCGACCCCGGACCGGAGGCGTCTACGTCAACTGCTCCCGAGTCGAAAGCGGCGACCACCTCACGTGCGGATACAACGTCGACGGCGACCGCCGAACGGGAGCGCCCACACGTCCTCGTGATCGACAACTTCGACTCGTTCACCTACAACCTCGTCGAGTACGTCAGCGAACACGCCGAGACCACAGTCCTGAAGAACACTGCCTCCCTCGAAGAGGTTCGCGCCGTCGACCCCGATGGGATCATCATCAGTCCGGGGCCGGGACACCCGAAACACGATCGTGACGTCGGTGTCTCTATCGACGTTATCCGTGAGTGCAGCCGGACCGTTCCCACACTCGGCGTCTGCCTCGGTCTCGAGGCCGCCGTCTACGCCTTCGGTGGGACCATCGACCGAGCCCCGGCCCCGATTCACGGCAAGGCCTCGCCTATCGACCACGACGGTGCGGGCGTCTTCGATGGCCTCGAGCAGGGCTTCCAGGCCGGCCGCTACCACTCGCTGGTGGCTATCGACGTGCCAGCGTGTCTCGCGGTGACCGCGACGACCGAACAAGATGAGACGGATCTCGTGATGGGGGTTCGTCACACCGGGGAGTACCGACTCGAGTGTGTCCAGTTTCACCCGGAGAGTGTCTTGACGGCCGTTGGCCACGACGTCATCGAGAATTTTCTCGAGGGGTGCTAAATTTCCCCACCCGGTCGTCGTGTATAGATTCACGCACCAGCCGGAGGGATATAATAGCAGGTCATATATGTGCCGCTGTCGTATATAGGGGTAGAAACCCATCCCCACTCCATCATCCATGTCATCAGAGGACTCCAGGCACGTCTATCGGTTGCATTCAACGCTCGAACTCCCGCTCGAGGACCTCGAATCCCACCTCGAAACGGCGTCGTACCCAGAGTCGGTCACCGACGTCGAACTCACGCGGCGAAACAACACACTCATCCTGAAAGCCGTCTCCGACGACGAGACGGTGAGTAAGTACACACCAACAGCTCAGCTCAAGGCCAGCGTGGTCGAAAACCGCGTCTACGAGGAAGACCCCGACGAACGGCGCAACTCGTTCCGTTGGGACGACGAGGAAGAAGACGAGATCGAATCCGAACTCGTCGAGTTCGCCGCGTTCAAGGGCGACCGTGAAACGGTCCTTCAGAACTCCCTGCTCCAGTACGAGATGTTCCAGGTGCTGTGTGACATCGCCCATCAGACCGAGAAGGGGACCCTCACGGCTATTTCAGAGCGGGATGGCGACCTCGAGGCGACACGGATCGTCGACGGCGAGCCTCGACCTGCCGACGTCGAGGTGGTGGAGGGCCCACGCGAGCGAGGTTCTGGTTCGGGTGGGGTGAACTGGCGGGATAACAAGTTCATCAGCGATTGAAGACACAGCGCAACCGACGGGGTCGTTGAGTGAACCGACCACGTCGAGTCCAGGTCCGGAGCCGGGACCGATTGTGACGACAGGTTCAGACGCCTGTAGTAACTCAGTGGCTACTGTGTGGCCCAGTACCGATCTTCGAGCGCCTTCTGGCCCAAACCGATTGATACGGAACGGCAGACCGTGCGTTCGATGAGGCACCCGACTTCGCGAGGGGTTACGCTTCGGTCGTACGCAGGGTGTTCGTGCTCGAGCCAGTGTCCACCCCAGCGGTCGCCACCGACAAGCTCAATTCCCGGTCGCGAGGGGGTCCCCACCGAACATCGTCGCCGATCGAACGGTCATCCACCCTGAGTCCACGGATCGGTCCTCGAGCGGATCGCTCCGTGCATGCGTCGATGTCGTCGTTTCCTGATACTCGACGAATCGCAGACGGACGGTAACCGATCTATCAGTTCTACTGGCAGTTTCGTCCGCGATCTCACTCGCCAGATCGTCGGGTGGTGCTGTCACAGGGTCGGTGTCGCTCACCGAGACGGTGACGGTCCGCGGTCCGGTGAACGGCGAAGGATCGTCGTACTCGCTGCGAACCGCCACGACCGTCAGGTCCTCGTGGCCGGACTCCTCGATCACTTCGTGGGCCACGTCGTTGGCGGTTCGCTCGAAGGCGATCTGTCCTGCTGTAGCCCCAACGGTCGCCACCACGACGATCGCCAGGACGACGAGCGCCCCAAACACGAGCGCCGCCTCCCGGACGGATCTGAAATCGAGCAGGGCACCATCACCTGTCAGGTTGGGTCGGTAAAGCGTCCACAGCACCCCGAAGGAGGCGAGATTGATCGCGACGACCGTCACGAGCAACAGGGCCAGTGTCCCGATCCCGACGAGGGGCTCATTCCAGACGAAACCGACCCCGGTAGCGGCGGCGGTTGGGATCAGTGCCGCGGCGATCATGACCCCGATCAGCGACATCGGCCCCTTCGTCGTCAACCCAATTCCGCCCGCCGCCCCAGAGGCCAGGCCAACGATTAGCGCCAACGCGTTTGGCGCGAGCCGCACGCCGATGAGCTCGATCGAACCCACGTCCAGCACCGGTGGAACCAACCGAAACGTTTGCAGAACGAACCCAAGTCCAGTCGCCGCGAGCACCGCAACCACGAGACCGAGCGCCTGCATTCGAACGCTGTCGAGAACCATCCGGCGGTCGCCGAGGATTCCGCCGACACTTGCGGTCAACACCGGTCCGACCACTGGCGCGATGACCATCGACCCAACGACAATCGCCGGGGAATCCGCGAGCAATCCGGTGGTCGCGATCAACGCACTCAGCACCATCAACACGTAGTACGATCCGGGGTCCTGACTGAGGTTCATCGCCTTCGACCGCAGCTCGGTCATCGGCAGGGGGTCAAAATCTCGGGCGTATCGGCTCATCAACGCGTCCCACGTCGACGTCATGGCGGTTTCCCCGCTCGTGACGACCGTGTACCGCTCGACGTCGACGCCGGCATCCTCGAGGGCCTCCAGGACTGGGCCAACCGCGTCAGCCGGAATTGGAATCTGGAGGAGGATGGCCTCGTCGTCCGGTTCCGTGACTGGTGTCACCTCCTCGGAGACGGGGTCGGGGAACGCGGTTCCCAACACCGCGAACTCGATCTCGAGTTCCGAAAGGGCACCAGCGGCAGCGTCGCGACACCCCTCGGGGACTCGCACGTAGAGGACTCTCATACGGAACCGCCAACGAGGAATCAAAAATACGTGCGGGTGACTGAGAACGTACTGGGTGCCAACGATGTCGACGCCATCAGTGTCGACCGGCACGTGCCGCAGTGCCTGGCGGTTGGCGGGGGCCGATGGCTACTGAATCCCACCGGATAGTGGCTTCCCTCCAGTTCAATCAGACAGTAGGGCCGATTAGTCGACTTCCACACCGTCGATATCGATGTCGATGTGCGGGTCGTCATCGTCGTCGCTATCTCCTTCCGATTCGCCGGTCCCACCGGTGTCGGTTCCAGTGGTGTTTTCGGCGTCCTCGAGGCCATCACCGAAGAGTGGATCGCCGGCGTCCCCGATGCCCTCCTCGCTCTCGTCCGGTTCTCGGATAGTCGTCTCCTTATCGACTTCCTGATCCTCGACTGATACGGTGACGTTCCCGTCACCGTGATCATCGGGGTCGGTTTGCCAGATCAGGGTTCGGGTGGTCGACTCCTCCTCCCCAAGCGTACTGGGGAGTTCGACGGCCTGCGTGTCGACGGTTTCGCCTTCGAAGTCTTTCAGGACGATGTTCCGGGTGACGTTTGCTGCGTCCCTGTCATCGTAGTCGCTGGTCACTACGACGTCGACCTCGAGTAATTCGCCGCCGACGACAGCTTCATCGATGTCGGTTATTTCGATGTCGAACCCGCCTTCGGCCTCGAGTTCCCAGGCGAACCGTGGGTAATCGTCCGGGATAGCGACCTCGAGGCGACACGGATCGTCGACGGCGAGCCTCGACCTGCCGACGTCGAGGTGGTGGAGGGCCCACGCGAGCGGAGTTCCGATTCGGGTGGGGTAAACTGGCGGGATAATAAGTTTATCAGCGATTGATCGCCTCTATCAGGACTGTTTCAGCTGAGGCCAATGCTTTGACGGCCAAAGGCGTACGTGAGCAGGTGAAGAGACAGTCGAGCCCACGGATGTTCCGACGACTCGAAACAGCGCTCATCCGACGTCGACGCCGTCGGTGTCGATCTCTATCTCCGGTTCCTCGGTTGGAACGTCGTCTGCTGAGCTGTCTGAATCACCAGGTGCGCCGACATCGCCATCTGTCTCGTTCTTACTGTCTTCGAGTGCATCGCCGATAACCGGCGGGACGGAGTCACCGAGTCCGTGGTCAGCGGATTCGATCTCGGTCGACACCGCGTCGGTGTCGTCCTGACTCGTGACCTGCAGTTCGTTGACCCCTTCGTCCTCGCTCGTCGTCCGCCAGATGAGGGTGATGTCGGCGGTTTTGGGTTCATCGAGACTGCTCTGTAACTCGACTGCCTCAGTGTCGACGGTCTGGCCGTCCGAATCGGCCAGGGCGATGTTTTGCACCTCGAATCCTTCCTGTGAGTCCTGATACAGGCTCGTGACGGTGACGTCGACCTCGACGAACTCGCCGGCGGTCTGTTCTTCGTCGACATCCGTGATCTCGACCTCGAAGGACCCCTCGGCCTCGAGTTCCCA
>LKND01000087.1 GCA_001564275.1 Natrialbaceae archaeon Tc-Br11_E2g14
AGGCGGGCCGCGAGCAGATCGTTGGCGAGCCAGTCCACGAGATACTCGCCCTCTCGCGGCTCGAGTCCGTGGGGCGAGCGGGGGACGCCGACGGCGACGGTACCGCCGGCGGACGCCAGTCCTCGGGAGAGTCCGCACCCGCCGTGGGTGAGCCGGTGGCCACGCCGGTCGAGTCGTTTTTCGCCGGTGACCCGACAGCCGAGCGGACCCTCGAGGTCCGGGCACTGGTGCCCACCGCCGGGGACGAGAGCCCGGAACGACGAACGTACGAACTGACGCTCTCGCCGTTTTACGCCCGGAAGTCGGTCAGGACCGGACAGTTGCTCGTTGCCACCGACATCACCGTTCGCAAGCGTCGAGAGCGCCAACTCGGTGAACTGGCCGCGGAACTCGAACACCGCTCCCGCGAGCAGTCGGCCCTGATCGAGAATATCCCCGGTGCAGTCTATCGAATGCGTGCGCCGACGGCGGAGACCTGTACGTTCGTCAGTGCGGCCGCTACCTCGGTGACGGGATACGACCCTGAGGCGTTCGAATCGGGGACGCAGTCACTGCACGATCTGATCCACGGTGAGCAGCGCGCTCGCGTGCTGGAGCGCAAGCAGGCCGCGATCGATACGGGTGAACGCTACGACGTCACCTACCGAATCCAGACCCGTGAGGACGGTCAACGCTGGGTACGGGACGTCGGCGGAGGGATTTTTACTGCCCAGGGTGACCTCGTGTCGGTCGTGGGAGTGATCCTCGACGTGACCACCAGCAAGGAGCGCGAGCAGTTGCAAGTCCTCAACCGGGTGTTGCGCCACAACATCCGCAACGAGATGAACGTGATCAAGGGGTACGCGTCGATGTTGAGCGAGCGCACCGAGTCGGGAGTGGCGGACGAGGTGGACGTGGTGGTTCGCAAGGCCGATGAGATCATCAGGATGAGTGAGAAAGCCCGGATCATCCAGCACTTGCTCGGGACGCCCGCGGGCACGACCCAGCCGATCGATTGCATCGAGGCACTCGCCGACGCCCTCACTCGCATCGACGACCAGTACGGCGAGACGGTCCGTGGCAACATCGAGGTGGAAGTCGCCGGTGACCTCGGTCACGAGGAGGCGAATCCACTCGAGCACGTCGTCTACGTCGATGCGGGCGAACTGCTGGCGCTCGCGTTCTTCGAACTGATCGAAAACGGGATCGTCCACGACCGAACTACCCCCTCGATCGACATCTCGGTCCAGGCCGACGAGGAGCGCGTCATCGTGACGATCAGCGACGACGGTCCTGGGATGCCGGCGACCGAACGCGACGTGCTCGAGGCGGGTATCGAGTCGCCACTCGAACACGGGAGCGGCCTCGGGCTCTGGATCTGTCAGTGGATCCTCCAGCCAGACGGGTCGGTGCGCTTCGACGTGCGCGACGATGGCACGAAAGCGACGGTGTCGCTTCCGCGAGCAGAGGTGGACCCGTCGACGGTCGACCGGGGTGGTCCCCTCGAGGGACTGCTCGATCCGGGTAGTCGGCCTGTCGATGGCGAAGGCAGTGGGCCGCGGTGATCTCCTGTGGGTGAGCAACGCCGAACGCCCACCGTGGTCTCCTCGAGCGCTTTCGGCCCACGCGTCGGGGGACACACCGCTGACGCATCTCGGAAGGTTTCATATGCATCGTTCGTGAGAAATGAGTATGTACGAACGGACGTTCATGGAGGGGACCCGTGGCACCCAGGCAGTCGACTGGGAGGAGCGTATCGACGTCACGCGACTTCGCGAGGACCGCTACGAGCGCGCCCTCGAGCGCCTCAGGGAGACTGAACTGGGTGCGATGTTGCTGGTTTCGGACCCAAACATCCGGTACGTGACGGGACTGGCGATGACGGGCGGGAGCGGGGCGGATCACTACACCGTCCTCACCGAGGCGGGTGACGTCATCCACTGGGACACGGCCGACCACGCGAGCAACCAGCGATTCAACTGTCCGTGGCTCACGGACATTCGCTACGCGTGCCCCGGTCTCGGAAACGTTCCGCGCGCGTCCGGACGGGACTCCGCACGGGCGTTCCTCACGGCGAAGATGGCCGGCACCGTCGCCACTGCACTCGAGGAGTACGGGGTCGCTGACGAACCGTTGGGACTCGATGTCGGTAACGTCGGCCTGATTCAGGCATTCGAGGATCGGGGTATCGAGACGGATACCGAGACTGCCCCGACGGTCATGGCGGCGGCCCGGAAGATCAAGACACGCGAGGAGATCGAGTGTCTGCGCCAGGTTGCGGCCATCTGTGAGGCCGGGTTCCAGCGGATCGTCGAGGCGGCGAAACCCGGGGCCAAGGAGACGGAACTCTGGGGGGCAGCCTGTGAGGAACTCTGGAAACAGGGGGCCTTCGTCGGTGGTGGGTACGTCACTTCCGGACCGAACACCTGGCCGAAACACCAGGCCAACACGACCGATCGGCTGCTCCGTCCGGGCGACCTGGTGTATGCGGACTTCTACAACATCGGCTATCTGGGCTACCGCTCGTGTTACTACCGCACCTTCTCGCTTGGTGAACCGACCCAGGCTCAACAGGACGCCTACGAGATTGCCCGGGACAACCTCTATGACGTCCTCGAGCGAATCGAGCCGGGCGCGACGACCGACGAGATTTGCCAGGGATTTCCAGACATGGACGGCGAGCAAGCCGACTTCTACGACGCCGACGAACACTGGCAGCTGACGACCAACCACTGGGGCCACGGCCTCGGTCTCCAGCTCTACGAGATCCCGCTGATCTGGCGGGGACTGTCCCCCGACCATCCGATCGAGATCGAGGAGGGAATGACGATGGCCGTCGAGACCCAGGAGCCAGCCGATCGACAGGGGGTCCGCGTCGAGGAGATGGTCGTGGTTCGCGAGAACGGCGTAGAGGTCCTCAGCCAATGGCCAGTCGAGGAGATCACACGGATCGACTACTGATCGCCCGACGGGATCCTCCTTGTAAGAAGCTGGTCCGACACCACGTTTGAAGTATCGGTACCGTCAACTCATCGGGAGATCCGTTTCCCCCTGCTCGAGACACACCAACTCGAGGTGTCGACAATGGTCGTGGACTCGACACCCAATAACGGTCGGAGCAATCCAGTCGAGATACGTCACGTCCACCTGCCCAAACTCGACGACTCGGCTCTCGTCGCGTGGGATTCCGAGCGCGGCGTTCTCGGACCTTGGACACGGTTCGAGGAGACGCGGTCACTGCTCGAGTTTCCCTCGACGAACGGACAGCCGGTGCACGGAAACGAACCGAACCAGCTGCGGTGACTCCCTTATCGATCGTGAATCGCCCGCTCGTCGAGCCAGCGGTGGGAGTCGCCCTCGAGGGTGCATCGGCCGGTGACGAACGAGAGGCCAGCCCCTGTGCCGGTGATCGTCGCGGGGTCGACGTCCCGCGTCCGCCCGACGTCGTCGACCAGCCAGCCGACGTACCGACCCTCGTCGTCGGTCCTGTCGAAGACGAGCAGTTTCGGCTCCGATGGGCGATCGACCGTCGCCGTCGGTGGGGCGAACACCCGCGGGAGGTCCACGACGCGAATCCGTTCGCCACCGGTCGAAATCTCGCCGGCGTACCACGGATCGTCGGCCTCGTCGACCACGCCCGGATCCGCGATCCCGAGGACTGATGACACGCGTTCGGTGGGGACACAGTAGCGATCGCTGTCGAGTATGAACGTCAACACTGTTCTCGACGCCTGTGTCTCAGGGTGGTCGGCAGGGGACTGCATCGGTTCTCACGACGATGGCGGCTAAAATAAAACTGTCGAAGGGATAGATTAGGAGATACGTTCCCGAGTAATGTCCTGGCAAAGGCGGTGGTAGACGTCCTGATCGAGCAGTTCGGCCATCGTCTCGTCGACCTGTGTCCGGAGGACGGCGAGACGGTCCTCAAGCCGGGCGTACTCCTGGCTTGCCCGGCGCTCGGCGTCGGTCTTTTCTGCGTCGAGCAACGCCTTCTTCGAGGCCAGTGCAAAGAACTCCTGTAGCTGTTCGTCGTAGGTAGACCGCAACACGAGCTGGTCGATGATCGAGGTGAGCTCGTCCTTCGAGACGGGTTTGACGAGGTAGTCGTCGAAGCCCATGCCGATGATGTCGAAGTCGGGTTCGACGGCCGTCACCATGGCAACGCGGCAGTCGAGGTCCCGCTCCCTGATCGTCTCGAGGACGGTGTCTCCCGAGAGGCCGGGCATGCGGCGGTCGAGCAGGACGATATCGGTCGATTCGTCGATGGCGTCGACCGCATCGTTGCCGTCGTATGCCATCTCGACGCTACAGGCCTGCTCGAGCCAGGTGGCATACAGCGTTGCCAGGTCAGGTTCGTCCTCGACGACGAGTACGTGCGGGTGTGTGTCCATGTGTCCGTCTCCAGTGAAGACCGTTGATCTCAACACAGCGCAGCTGGATACAAGAATATATCGGGTGTCCGGGTCACAAATCGAACTGAACGGCCCCCAACGGTGGTTGAACGGCCAGGGCGATCCGGCATGTGTCACCGAGGCCGACAGTCATGGCGGGTGAGCTTCGACAGCCATCGGAAAGCGAGGACGGGAAACCGTGTCACTCCAGTTCTGTCGCAATGATCGACCGTCGCGCCGAAATCTCCTCGGCAGTGCGCTCGAGGCTCCCGTCGCCGGTGTCGATTCGCAGGGTTGCCTCATCGGTTGGGGAGCCCAGGTCGACGACGGGCGTACTGTCCCCGACGGTGGCCTCGAGCGCCTCGAGGTCCGTCGTCTGGACGAGTGCACGACCGGGGGTTTCGTGGAAGAGCGCGCCAGTTGGGTCGTCAGTCTCGAGGGTGACCGCCAGACCGACGTCGTCGGTGACCATCTCCGCGAGGGCAACCGCGAGCCCGCCGTGGCTCACGTCGTGGGTGGCTAGCGTCGACTCGAGGGTTGGGACTTCGGCGAGGCCCTCGAGTCTGGCTGTCGGGTTGGTTGGGAGTGTCGGGAACTGGTCGGTGCCCTCGAACCGTGCCAGGTACTCCGAACCACCGAGGTCGAACGTCCCATCGGCGAGGGCGTGGTCACCGACGAGAGCCAGTCGCGACGCCGGCTCGCCGACGAGCGACAGCGGCGGGACGCTGTAGCCCGCTTTCGTGCCGACCATCGCGAGCGTCGGCGTCGGTGGGATCGGCCCGGTCGCCGAGTCGTTGTACAGCGAGACGTTGCCGCCGACGATGGGTACCCCGAGCTCGGCACACATGCCCGCTAACCCGTCGACGATTCCTTTGAAGCCACCGTAGACCTCGGGCTTCTCCGGGTTCCCGCCGTTGAGGCAGTCGACAGCGGCGAGCGGGCTCGCCCCTTTGACGGCCAGGTTGGTCGCGTTCTCGAGGGCGATCGCGCGTGCGCCCGCCTCGGGGGCACAGCTGGTCCAGTTGGGAGCGGCACCCGCGGATATCGCCAGGCCGCTATCGGCCTCGCGCAGGGCGATGACCGCGGTGTCCTCACCCGGCGGGACGCTCGTCCGCACGCCCACCTCGTGATCGTACTGGCGGTAGACCCAGCGCTTCGAGGCGGTGTTCGGCGATCCGATCACCGCGTCCATGGCGTCCTCGAGGCTCGCTGCCGGAAGGCTCGTCTCAGGAACCGCTGGCTCGTCCCAGGGGAGGTCGTTCATCGGGGCTCCCTCCCCGAGGAACTCGGCGTCGACCTCGACGACGGTTTCGCCCTCGAAGGTACAGTGGTAGGTGTCCTCGGTCACTTCGCCGATGACCGAACACCCGAGGTCGAACCGGTCGGCGATTGCCTGGACTCGTTCGACGTTCGACGGCTCGACCTCGTAGCACATCCGTTCCTGGGATTCCGCCAGGAGTATCTCGAGGGCGGTCATGTTCGGTTCGCGCTGGTGAACACGTTCGAGTTCGATGTGTGCGCCCAGCCCGCCTTTCGCGACGAGTTCGCTCGAGGCACCGCCGAGGCCGGCAGCGCCGAGGTCGCGGGCGGATTCGATCAGCCCCTCCTCGATCAGGAGCTCGTTCGCCTCGATGAGGAGCTTCTCGGCGTAGGGGTCACCCACCTGCACCGCCGGGCGGTCTTCGGTTTCGGCGTCCTCGGCGAGGTCCTCGCTGGCGAAACTCGCCCCGCCCAGCCCGTCGCGTCCGGTCGCGTTGCCGACGAGGACCAGTTTGTTGCCCGGGTGCTGGGCCTCCGCGGTGACGAGTCGGTCCTCGGTGAGGAGGCCGACGCAAGCGACGTTCACCAGCGGGTTCCCCTCGTAGTCGGGGTGGAAGTCGACGCTTCCGGCGACGGTTGGGACGCCGATGCAGTTGCCGTAGTGGCTGATCCCCTCGACGACACCCTCGAACAGGTATCGAGCGTGCTCGCGGTCGAAGTCTCCAAAATAAAGCGAGTCGGCGAGAGCGATCGGGTAGGCGCCCATCGAGAGCGTGTCCCGGACGATGCCGCCGACGCCGGTTGCGGCCCCGTCGAAGGGGTCGACGTAGGAGGGGTGGTTGTGGCTCTCGATCCCCAACGTGATGTAGACCTCCTCGCCGGCCTCGTTCGTTGCCCGTTCGCCACCGTTCTGTGGGTCGGCTGGCACGGCGACGACCGCCGCGTCGTCACCCGGGCCAACGACCACGTGGTCACCCTCGCTCTCGAACGCCGACAGCAGCGGTCTCGAGGAGCGGTACGCACAGTGTTCACTCCAGAGGTTCTCGAACAGCGCCGCCTCAGCTGGGGTGGGCTCACGCCCCAGTTCGGCGACGATCAGTTCGCGGTCCGGATCGGGCAAACTCATTCACCTAGGTGGTGATAGTCGGGGAGTATAGGGGTTTCCATGTGCACGTTCGTGGATCGTCTCGAGGCCGACAGTCGTGGATCGTCTCGAGGTCGGCATCCGTGGATCGTCTCGAGGCCGACAGTCGTGGGTCTGGTTCGACGAACGGTGATCCGGGGGGTCGAGGGCGGATAATCTGGATGGCCGAGCGACCGTGACGATTCGGGCCCTGCATTCGAAATGACACTGGTCCCAGCCCATCGGCTCGTTCGGGGCGGGCCGGTGGATCGGGAAACGCTCCTCGAGTACGGCCGTCGCCAAACAATCCGTCTTGGCAACACTTTTGCGCTGGGAGCGTGGTCTGTCGTGTATGGGTGTCACTGCCGACACGGAAACCCACCTCTTCGAGAACCCGCTGTATCGTCATCTCGCTGGCCTGTCGGGGGGCGCTATCATCGCCTTCATCGCGATCTTCTACTTCGAGGGGACGCTCCGGTACATCCTGCTCGCGTTCGCCGTCGCGGATGCGGTGTTCGTCCCCAAATTCCTCGAGTGGTCCCTCGAGGTCGAAGACGACGAGTGATACGGGTTCCTGTGGTCTCTTGTCGATGAACGCCGGCCCGGGATGGGCGTTGACGGGTACTGAGTCACAGCAAACCGTATGAACGGGCGTCCGACCGTTTTTAACCCATTGTGTCGAAATCACTCTCATGAAGACGATCAAGGACAGCGTCCACGACCACATCGAGGTCGACGGTGTCGCTCGCGCTCTCCTCGATACGCCGCCAGTCCAGCGGCTTCGGCACATCTCCCAGCTCGGCACGGTTTCGCTCGTCTACCCCTCTGCGAACCACACCCGATTCGAACACAGTCTCGGCGTCTATCACCTCGCCTGTCAGGCGCTCGACCACCTCGGGATCAGCGGCGTCGAGGCCGAACGCATTCAGGCTGCCGCCCTCCTCCACGACGTCGGCCACGGTCCGTTCAGTCACAACCTCGAGGACCTCACCTATCGCGAGACGGGGCGCTATCACGACGACGTCCACGAGCTCCTGGCCGAGGGTGCCGTCGGCGAGGTCCTCAGGGACCACGAGCTTGAGCCGGCAACCATCGCGGACCTCGTTGCCGGTGACGGCCGCTTCGGGCAACTCGTTTCGGGCGAACTCGACGTCGACCGCATGGATTACCTGGTGCGTGATGCCCACCACACGGGCGTTCCCTACGGCACGATCGATCACGGGCGACTCGTTCGGGAACTCCGATTTGTCGACGGCGAACTCGTCCTCGCGGCGGGCAACGTCCAGTCGGCCGAGAGCCTGCTGGTGGCCCGGGCGCTGATGAACCCCACCGTCTACAGCCACAGCGTCGCTCGGATTAGCAAGGCCATGCTCCGGCGGGCCGGTGAGGGCCTGCTCGAGGCCGGCGCGACCGACGCCGAAACCCTCCAGCGGATGGACGACCACGACCTGATAGCCGCCCTGCGGGCCCACGAGGCGACCGCCGAGTTCTCCCGACGGTTCGACCACCGGGACCTCTACAAACGCGCCGTCTGGGCCGAAATCGACGACGTCCCTGGGGGAATCATCGAGGCCGATCACGAGGCCATCCGCGAATTCGAACTCGACATCGCGGATCGGGCTGGACTCGAGCCAACCGAGATTATCATCGACGTACCCTCGAGACCATCGATGACGGAGTCGACGACTCGCGTCCTCGTCAACGGCGAGGTGCGCCGCCTCGGTCGCCAGTCCCCGCTGGTCGATGCCCTCAGAGCCGCACAGTACTCCCAGTGGCGACTGGGGGTCTACTCACCGGCGGCAGCTCGGGCGGCAGTCGGAGCCGCAGCCGTCGACGTCCTCGGCCTCGACATCGATGGCCCCCTCGTCACCGAGGTCCGGGATAGTCTCTACACGACGCTGGATCAGTTCTCCGGGTGAGCGGCCCAGCCGTCTCCCTTCCGCTCCGTCGCTACTCGTGATCTGTGGTCGAAACAGCCGTCAGGCTGGGGGCCATACGACCGGCAATGATCGCGATCTTTGCGGACACGCACAGCCACACGGGTCACGAACTCGAGGGAGCCGCCCTGGAGGCGGCCCAGCGTGCCGAGGCAGTCGTCCACGCTGGCGATTTCACCTCTCTCCCGGCGCTCGAGGCGTTTCGGGACGTCTCTTCGGTCCTGTTCCCGGTCCACGGCAACGCGGACGATCGGACCGTTCGTGAGGCGTTGCCGACCGTCAGGATCGTCGACCACGATTCGTTGCGGATCGCCGTCACCCACCGACGTGACGGGGGCGACGTCGCACTGGCGATGTTCGGGCGCTCGCGCGAGGCCGATATCGTCGTCTCGGCACACACCCACCGCCCCCGACTCGAGCGGACCGACGACGTCCTGCTGGTGAATCCGGGCAGCCACGCCCAGCCTCGGGGCAACCGCCCTGGATTCGGGACGATCGAGTCGACGGACAATGGGTATCGTATTGCCTTGCAGGAACCGGACGGCACGCCAATCGAGTCGGCGAGGCTCAAACTTGACTCCTGAGCAGTGAAAGGCTCTCGTAGGGTCGTCGTGTGTGGAGGGAGGCGTCAACGGGGTGGGTCGCGAAGGGTGGTGAGACGCCTGTCAGCGGGGTGATCGGATGGCACGTTGTCACCAGCGGGAGACGAACGTGCGCGGTGGGGAGGCCCCGACCGGTGGCCGCGTGGTGCCGTGTGAGCCACGGCCGGGGGCACTCGACAGGAAGGGGTGTATATAAATAGTCCCATCGCTAGCTCAAATACCAATTTCAGCTTCGTCGATACGCTTCTCGGTGGTCTTGGGACCCGTTAGGTTGCGAAACGATTTTGCTACCCCCGATGCAAACGGCCGATATGCTCGGCCTCATTCCCAACGATCCGGTCATCATTGCGATTGTGCTGATCCTCCTCTCGTTGATCTTTTTTATCTACCTGCTGCTCAGACGCACAGTCCTGGAATTCAAAGACGGGATGGGTCGGTAGACCGGAGCCGTTCGGGCGTTTCAGTGGTGACGTTCAGCTCGCCTCCGAGCGCTGCGTTCGAGTGTTTCGAAGCCCGTGAGTCGAACTGTTCGACCTGGCGTCCCGATTCGGTGTTGTCGACCGACACCCACTCGATGGCCGCCTCATACGGTTTCGTGTCACTGTTTTCCGGTGAGTGCCAGCCCCGGTTCGACACTCATCGGTAAGAGACGACACGAATCCGTATCACGCGCTCGCAATCGCCGCGCTCGCTCGCTCGATGGCCGTCTCGATGTCCCCGCGGTCGACGTCCCGATGGGCACACAGTCGAATGGTCGTGGGGCCAAACGGTGTCGCTCGGACCCCCTCGTCCTCGAGGCGCTCGAGGACGGTATCGACGTCCAGACCGGTGTCGGCGACGTCAACGACGACGATGTTCGACTCCGGGTCGGGGGCCGAGAGTCCCACGATATCGTCGAGGCCGGCTGCCAGCAGGCTGGCGTGTTCGTGATCGGTCGCCAGGTCCGGAACGTTCTCGAGGGCGGCCAGTCCCGGCCCGGCGATGACGCCAGCCTGGCGCATGCCGCCGCCAAACAGTTTGCGGGTGCGGCGGGCGCGTTCGATGAAGTCCGCGTCGCCGGCAAGCATCGAACCGACGGGTGCACCCAGTCCCTTCGAGAGACAGAACATCACCGAATCGACCGGCTCGGTGAGCTCGGTGACGGGCACGTCCAGCGCCGTCGCGGCGTTGAACACCCGCGCACCGTCGAGGTGGACGGGAACGCCGCGGTCGTGGGCGGCCTCGGCGGTCGCGGCGACCTGCTCGGGCGGGATGGCGAGGCCACCGCGAGCGTTGTGGGTGTTCTCGAGACACACCAGTCCGGTCCCGGGTCGGTGCAGGTCCTCGGCGACGTAGCTCGCGTCGACCTGTGCGGGTGTTGGCCGACCCCGCTCGCCGTCGACCATGCGGACCTGGACCTGCGCGTGTTGGGCGATGCCGCCGAGTTCCCACTTGACGACGTGGCTCTCACGGTCGGCGATCAGCTCCTGCCCGCGTTCGGTGTGTCCGCGGATGGCGATCTGATTCCCCATCGTTCCGGTGGGGACGAACAGCGCCGCGTCCGTGCCGACGCGGTCGGCCGCCCGTTCCTCGAGGTCATTGACCGTCGGATCTTCGTCGTAGACGTCGTCACCGACGGCGGCTTCGGCCGCGGCGGTTCGCATTTCGTCGTCGGGTTTCGTCACCGTGTCCGAGCGCAAGTCTATCATGGCCGCCGGTTGGCTCCCGAGGTGCAAAGAGCCACGGGTCCCGGCGGGGCTGACGTGCAGTGGTCTCGACGGCGGGGCGGCGAGACGAACTCGATGGGCGTCGTGGTCGGCCAGCGGGCTCCCTCAGTCTCGGCGCCACGAGGCTTCGCAAGCGATGGGTTCGACGCCCGACGGTCCCGCGACCGCTCAGGATCCCTCGCCACGTTTCCGGTACCAGACTCGCTTGCCGACCGGCGATTCGCCGTCTCCCTCCAGTCGACGGAGGAACAGATCACGGACCGCGAACGTGACGACGAGTTCGACTGGCTCTTTCTCGGGCGGTCGGACCCTGACGACACAGTGGCCGTCCCGCTTTTCAATCGACTCGATCCGTCCAGTTGACCACCGATCGACGTGGTGGCTCGGCCGTCGTGCATGGATGCGATCGTGATTCATGTGTTTGTCGTCGTCGCTTCCCGGTAGGCAGCGACACCAATACGGCTCATGCGTCGTCAGCCACCGGTCGCGTGTTTGGGGACTCCACGAGTGGTTCGTCGATGTGGAGTACGTCTGCGCTGTATTCCCAGAGTCGTCGCGCTGCGTCGGCGTCGCGGGCGGCGACCGACGGCGTCGCGAGCCGTTGCCCCGAGAAATACCGGCCCGAGACATCGGCGACGCGTGGTGAGACGGCAGCGAAGAGGAGCTCGGCGGCACCATCAGCAACTGTCGGAACGCCGGGCAGCGAATCGAGCGCCCGAACGAGCCGGGGTATGGGCCCGGGGAGAAACCGACTGAATCCGCTCCCGGGGATCGCTCCCGGATGGAGGCTGTTTGCGGTGACCTCCCGCCCAGCGTGGTCGAGTCGCCAGGCCAGTTCGGTCGCGAAGAGGACGTTCGCGAGTTTCGAGTGGCTGTACGCCCAGACCCCGGTGTGCCTGTCGACGTTGGTCACCCGGTCCAACTCCAGTGAAACCCCCTGATGAGCCGCCGAAGCGACCGTGACCACTCGGGCGCCCGGCTGGAGGTGGTCGAGGAGCTCGATCGTCAGCAGGTACGGTGCGAGGTGGTTGACGTGGAAGGTGTATTCGACACCGAGATCGGTCACCCGGCCCTCCCGGATCAACGCGCCAGCGTTGTTGATCAGGATGTCGAGGCCGTCCGTTTCGGCGCGGACGGTATCAGCCAGTCCACGGACGGCCTCGAGGTCGGCGAAGTCGGCCCCGAGGAACGTCCCGTCGACGCCGATCGCGGTGAGTTCGTCGACGACGGCGTCACCGGCGCTCGCGTCCCGCCCGTGCACGATCACGTCGGCACCGAGCCGTGCCAGTGCCAGCGCGGCTGCGCGCCCGATCCCGTTGGTCGAGCCGGTCACGAGCGCTTGTTTCCCTGCACAGTCAACGTCTTTGACACCCGCGAGGGTTTCCGGCGCCCCATCCATGCACGATAACGGGGCTTCCAGGAATAAAACGGTCTCCACGAGGGGGACCTCGCGTTGAGAGGCCCTCCACAGACCAGGTGGCGACGAAGGTCGGAGCGCTTCCTCGCTGCGGTCATCGATCCGAAGGATTGATACGGTTTAGTGTCACCGTTTACCAGTGAACGCCGATACGTGGCTGGCACTCACCGGTAAGAGACGACACTAAACCGTATGAGGCGCTCGTTGTCGGCAGGTCCCCGCGAGCACCGACCCCGTCGTGGGAGCGTTGGCACATTGGGACACCCCTGCAGTGGGCGCTGGAGCGCGTCACCGCACCGTGGACCAACCCTCATTAGTCCGTCCGACCAACCCGTTACCGATGACAAACACGTGGCACTCCGGGCTCGAGAGCCAGCGCGAGGAGGTGTCCGACGAGCGTCTCCCGGTGGCGGGGTCGTTTCCGTCGTGGCTCGATGGGACACTGTTCGTGAACGGGCCCGGCGTATTCGAGGTCGGTGACCGACGGCTGAACCACTGGTTCGACGCGCTTGCGATGCTCAGGGGTTTCCGTATCAACGGGAACACGATCCGATACACCAATCGGCTCGTGCGAAGTGAAGACTTCCGCGTCGCCAGCGAGGAGGGTCGGGTACGCCGGCAGCTGCCCGGAACGCCCGCCGACGGATCGGCGCTGAGACGGCTCTACCTGGGTCTTGCGGGCGATTTTCAGGACAATCCATCGATCGGCGTCCTGCACCTCGAGGGCTCGGTGTACGCGGTGACCGAGAGCCCAATCGGTATCGAAATCGACCCGCAGACGCTCCAGACGGTCGGTCGACGCGACCTGTCGACCGGGCTCGAGGCCGATGCCACGCTCGGACACACACACGTCGACGAGGGAGTTCAGTGGGGACTTGCGCCATCGTTCGGCCGGAAGGTGGCCTACACGCTGTTCCGACGCGAACCGGACGAGCCACCGGAGGCGGTAACGAGGTTGTGGTTCGGCTCACACCCACCGTACATACACGCGTTCGCGCTGACCGAGCGGTACGCGGTGGTCCCCGAGGGGTCGTTTGGCGTCGATTTCCGAGCGCTCCTGAGTGGCATTCCGCGAGGTCGGACGTTTCTCGACGCGTTCAGGCGACGCGACGGAACCCCCCGATTTCACGTGATCGATCGGGAGACTGGCGCACGGACCGCGGCCGTTGGGGCGGAGCCGTTCTTCGTGTTCCACGTCGCCAACGCCTTCGAACTCGACGATACGATCGTCGTCGATTGCGTCGCGTACGACGACATTCGCGCTATCACGGGCTTGACCGTCGACAACCTTCGCAGCGACGACCCAGCCGTTCCTCGAGGGGACTTCGTTCGGTACCGGCTGCCACTGAACGGCGGACGGGCCGAACGCGAGACCCTGTACCCAGGCCCCGCTGAGTTCCCGACGATCAACTACACCGCCGTCAACGGCCGGGCGTACGACTACGCCTATCTCGCGTCAATCGACAGGGGGAGTCTCCCAACGGCGATCGCGAAGGTGCGTCCGGACACGAGGGAGACACACCGGTGGTCGCGCGCCGGCGTTCACCCTGGCGAGCCGCTGTTCGTCCCCGCTCCCAATGGTGGTGACGAGGACGACGGCGTGCTCCTGTCACTGGCGCTTGACTCGAATGCCGACCGCTCGGTGTTACTCTGTCTCGATGCCACGACGCTGACCGAGCGAGGCCGTGCACCCCTTCCACACCGGCTCCCGGCCGGGTTCCACGGACAGTTCTACGACGCGACCGATCCTCGCCGCCTGATGCAGTGAACACGTGCCAGGGGATACAGTTCTCGGTCGATACTCACCCACCTCTCGGTCAACGACGCCGCTTCGACACTCGAGCACACCGACACCGTCCTCGAGTGGAAACTGTGGCTCTACCTTGGCACAAACCTCGTCGGGACCGGTGCACCGGCAAACGCGACGGACAGCCGCTCACCGGCCGGTGAAGTAGTCAGCGGCCTGTGCTTCGGGCTCGATCTCCTCGAGGGGATCGCCGTCGCAGTTGCCACACCGCGGCGGTCTCTCGACGTCCGCATACACCGTTTCGCAGCCCTCACAGACGAAAAACCGGAGTCCTCGCACGGTGGTGGGTTAGGAGCGGTTGGTGAAATCGATGTCGCACGTGGGTGGATACCGCCCGTCCGGACGCCGCACTCGCGTCGGTGACAGACCCCAGTCCACGGCTCGTCTCCGGGGCCGAATGGCCCCTGTTGCATGCCGGTGACAGTGACATCCACTCTGCTCTGTGAGACGGGGCGTGCCATCGAAAACACCGTCACCTGCCGTGGTCGAAACCGGTCGGGGGGAATCGCCACCGGGAATCCGGGCTCTGCTCACGCTTGCGGCTTTCGGCCGATAATTAATTGTGAGTGAGAAAATAGCCCTTGGAAAAACGCTCAACTATATGGAGTGTGTCGCAGATACTAATTCAAGAGCGCTTCACGTGGGGCTCTCGAATGGTGAGTGGAATGTTAAGGTTCCAATCACTGCGCCTGGGGTAACCAAGGCGATCTCGAGTACCGAGATAAACACTA
>LKND01000015.1 GCA_001564275.1 Natrialbaceae archaeon Tc-Br11_E2g14
CCGACCACCGCGCCCGGAACGAACGTCGAACCACCCTCGTCGGTGGCGTAATCCGCGAGGAGTGCACCGAAGTCGACGTCCCGGTGGATCGAGTCACCGATTTCGACGTCAGCCGGGCCGCCGACGACGGTCGAGCCGGGGCCGATCAGCACCCCGCGACCGGTGACGCAGTCTCGAACGGTCGCGCCATCCTCGATGCGGGTGTCCGAATCGACGACGGCGTGGGTAACGGTCGCGTTCGCGCCGAGGGTGACGTTCTCGCCCAGACAGACGTTCGGGCCGACGACCGCACCCGGGCCGATGACACAATCTTCGGGAACCACGACCGGTTCGACGACTGTCGCCGCGTCGTGGACGTACGCGGACGCTGCTACCTGGCTCTCGACGTCGCCCTCGGTGAGTAAGTCGTCGGCGATCTGCAGCAGGTCCCAGGGGTAGGTTGCGTCGACCCAGACGCCGTCGGCGATCGCCCCGACGACTGATTCGGACGCGAGCAGGCTCGAGATCGCGTCGATCAGTGAGGACTCCCCCACGGCCGGATCGACAGACCGAATCGCATCAAGTACGCGCTCGTCGAAGACGTAGACGCCAGCGTTCAGGTAATACTCTCGGTCGTCCCGTGGATTCTCGACGATTTCGGTGACCGTGGTCCCGTTCTCGGGTTCGTCGTGCGATCGATCGACGCGAACACCGCCGTACTCCTCGACGTCACGGGTGGGGATGAGGCCGAGCGTTGCAGCCGGGTCGGCAACTGCGTGGGTGTCGAGGACGTCCGCGATGATGTCGCCGTCGACGAGCTGGTCGCCGTAGACGACCAGCGTCGGGCCGTCGATGGCGGACTCGGCGGCGAGAAGGGCGTGGCCGCTGCCCAGTAACTTCTCCTGGGTCACGTAGGTGAGTGGGACGTTTCGGTGCGTCGGACCGAAGTGTGACTGGACCCGATTGGCCTGGTAACCGACGACGACGGTGATGTCGGTGACGCCGGCGTCGATCAGCGTGTCGAAGACGTGCTCGAGGATGGGTTTCGTCGCGGCTGGCAACATCGGCTTCGGCCGATGTTTCGTCAGGGGTCGGAGCCGGCTCCCCTCGCCGGCGGCCAGCACGATCGCGGAGTGGTCGGTCATCGTTCCAGGCAATTGTCGTGATCGTCCTGAGTCTTTCGGCTCGAGCGGGCGGTTGCGAGATGGTGGTGGGGGTCGTCGCCCGTTCGGCTCGAGCGGGCAGTGGGGAAGTGGGGGCGAGACATTTGCGTTCGCCGGTGGTACACCGAAGAGATATTTAGGCCTTCCAGGTGACTGGGAGATTACCTCGACCAGCGGGCCGCAGGGAGCGTGAGAACTCCGAGCTGAGGGCGCTCACAGCTGTGAGACGTAATCGTCCAGATCCAGGGCGAACCGTTCGTCGGTTTCCACGTCCACCCAGGAGAACTCGAACTCGAGGCCCACCTCTTCGCCGCTGCCGGTTACGGTGTGGGTCCACGCATCTCGTGGTTCGTGGACTGGCACGTGATAGAAGTGACGCACGTATCGCTTCGGGGGCGCGTGATATCTGGTCCACACGTCGTGGGCCACGGGCTGAATCGGACCGAAGGCGCTCAGGCCGCTCTCCTCGACGATTTCACGACAGAGCGCCGCTCGAGGGTCCTCACCGGGATCGACCGTGCCCTTCGGAATCTGGAGGCCGTCGTGTTCTGGACTCTCGAAGACGAGTAGTTCGTCGTCGTTCCGCGTGATGTATGCACAGACTTTGGGAACGTAGGTAACGGAGGCAGTCTGGGTCGAACTCATGGAAAGGTTGTCGTTTCGAGTGTCCGGATTCGGGGGTTTAGTTCTTTGGCACCTACATTTAGAGGGAATATATGGTCCTAATACACATGGGTATTCGATCGTCGACGTCGCTGTTCGATCGGCGGTTGCAAAAAGCGATGGTGTACGCGGTCCCCCCAGACCGGTAGTGGGATTGCTCCCTACCATTGCTCGCCCACGCGTCCGGGCATCCAGCGGACGCCCACACGTGGTGCACAGCAGCCTGTCTAACGTGCTGCTACACACAACTAACCACGTTGAATATATAATTCTTGGTGATTCTTCGGCGCGTATCCGTCGCGCAACCGTCGGTACAGCGATCGGTCATCGACCCGTTCTCACCGAACGCGGCCGGCAGCTACTCCAGCAGCCAGGTCAGGAGTGCCTTCTGGGCGTGCAGCCGGTTTTCGGCCTGGTCGAACACGATCGAGCGCTCGCTCTCGAGGACGCTATCGGTTATCTCTTCGCCACGGTGGGCTGGCAAACAGTGCATCACGGCGGCCTCGGGTGCGTACTCGAGGAGGGCCTCGTTCACCTGGAACCCGTCGAACCGCCGCAGGCGGATCTCGCGTTCGTCCTCCTGGCCCATGCTGATCCAGACGTCCGTGTACACCACGTTGGCGTCAGTGACGGCCTCGACGGGATCGTGGGTCGTGGTCGGCGCGGCACCCAATTCCGCGGCTCGCTCGAGGACGGACTCGTCGATACCGTGATCCGGGGGTGTCGCCACTGTCAGGTCGATCCCCGCCAGTGCACAGCCGAGGACGAACGACTGGGCGACGTTGTTCCCGTCACCGATCCAGGTCGCCGAGACGTCCTCGAGGTGGGGGAAGCGTTCGCGGATCGTGAGGAGGTCGGCGAGGGTCTGACTGGGGTGGGCGTCGTCGGTGAGTCCGTTGACGATCGGCACCTCGGCGTACTCGGCCAGCACCTCGATATTTTCGTGTTTGAACACCCGCGCCATGACGGCGTCGACGTACCGCGAGAGCGTTCGCGCCGTGTCTTTCAGGGGCTCGCCCCGCCCGAGCTGGATGTCGTCGGCGCCCAGGAAGATGGCGTGACCGCCCAGCTGGGTCATCCCCGTCTCGAAAGAGACGCGGGTGCGGGTGCTGGGTTTCTGAAAGAGCATCCCGAGCGTCTGGCCCTCGAGGTCGGCGTGGTCGCGTCCCTGCTTCTGGGCGAGCTTGTAATCGGCCGCCAGATCGAGGACCGCGAACAGTTCCGTCCGATCGAGATCGTCGATGTCGAGCAGGTGGCGAACCGTCCCGTCGGTCGCCTCGACTGCCGACCGTCGAGCGTGTGAGTCGGGTGTCGAGCCGTCACCGGTTCCGTTACTCGGCATCGGCATCACCCCCGAGGCTGTCGCTCACGTCAACGAGCACGTCGATCGATCGATCGTACGCCGACAGCGAGAGCCGCTCGTCCGGCGCGTGATCGAGGTCGGCGTTGCCCGGCCCATAGGTGACCATCGGACAGTCCCACGCGTCGGCGTAGATGTTCATGTCGCTCGTGCCGGTTTTTCGCAGGAGGCGTGGCTCGAGATCCTGGGCCCTGATCGCTACGCGGAAGGCTCGAGCGACCTCGTTGCGGTGGCTCTTCATGACCGGGGGGATCGGTTCCTTCCAGGACACCGTACCCACCTCGAGGGATGCTTCGGCCGTTTCACGCACGCGGTCGGCGTCCAGGCTGGGCGGAATCCGCAACTGGGCCTCGAGCGTCGCTTCCACGGAGAGACCGTCCACGGTCGTGCCACCCTCGAGGTCGACCGGTTTCGCCGTGACTTGCTCGAAGATGGGGCCATAGTCGTCGGCCTCGAAGGCCGCCTCCACACTCGACCACCAGCGGATCGCCTGCTGGATGGCGTTCGGTTCCGGTCGGGAGGTGTGGCCCGATTCGCTGGTCGCGACGTAGGTGCCCGAGAGGAAGCCACGATACCCCAGCGTGATCCCGGTGACGCCCGACGGTTCGCCGTTGACGACGGCCTCGGGGGCCTCCCGATCCGCAACGAGGTGGCGTGCGCCTCTGGACGTCGTCTCTTCGCCGACGACCCCGACGAAGGAGACGCCGGTTTCGACGGCGGCAACGGCCATCGCGGCCAGTGGGCCGGTGGCGTCGACGCTGCCGCGACCCCAGAGGACGTCGTCACCGGAGGCGGCGACACCGCTCGGCCCATCCGCTCCTGCGGGCTCGACGCGAACCGGAATGTCTCCCGGCACGGTGTCGATGTGGGAGGTCAGGAGGACGGCGTCGTCCGCGGGGGCCCGGACGTTCCCGACGTCGTCGATCCAGACCTCACGGCCGTTTGCCACGAAAAACTCGGCGAGTCGTTCGCCAGCGGCCGCCTCCTCGCCGGAGGGCGAGGGGATCGACACGAGGTCGATCAGCAACTCGCGAGCGGCCTCCCTCGAGACCCTACTGTTACTGTCGGTGCTTGTGCCCTTGCTGGTGGCGGCGTCACTGTCGGCTGTGTTGCCGTTGATGGCGGTGGCGTCACTCTCAGCCCCGGCGTCGGCAGTATTGGATTCCGTGGCGTTGGATTCGGTCGTCATCTCTCCCTCATGATTCGGCTGTCGGGGCGAGCACCTCGCCCAGCGCCTCGAGCAGGTCGTCGGCATGAGTCCGCTCGAGGACCAGCGGCGGCAGCAGTCGAACGACGGTGCGTCCAGCCGGTAGCGCGAGGATCTGATGCTCGAGGGCGAGGTCTCGGAGCACGCGATTGGCGCCGCGCTTGACCTCGAGGCCGAGCATCAGGCCCTCACCGCGGACATCACGAAGCGGAATCTCGCTGTCGGCGAGTTGCTCGGTGAGGTAATCCCCGACCTTGGCGGCGTTGCCCGCCAGGTCCGCGTCGACGAGTACGTCGATGGTGGCGTTCGCCGCGGCACAGACCAGGGGGTTTCCCGAGAACGTCGAGCCGTGCGGGCCCGCCTCCTCGGCAACCCAGTCGGCACACAGGGTTGCCCCGATCGGGAGGCCGCTGGCAAGCCCCTTCGCTGTCGTCAGGATGTCGGGGGTGACGCCTGCGCCTGCGACGGCCTCGTGCTGGCAGGCCCAGGTCGCACCCGTCCGCCCCAGGCCGGTCTGAATCTCGTCGAAGACGAGTGCCGTCCCGGTCGCCTCGGTGACTTCGCGGGCGGTTTCGAGGTACCCGTCCGGTGCGGGGTGGATCCCACCCTCGCCCTGGATCGGTTCGAGGATGACGGCGGCGGTATCGTCGTCCACTGTGTTCGCCAACTCCTCGCCGTCGCCGAAAGTGACGAACTCGACGTCCTCGAGGAGCGGTTCGAACGGCTGTTTGTATTTCGGTTTCCACGTTGCAGAGAGCGTCCCAGCAGTCCGTCCGTGGAACGCCCGCCTGGCGGCGACGATCGTCGTCCCGCCGGTCGCGCTGCGGGCGAACTTCAGGGCCGCCTCGTTGGCTTCCGTCCCCGAATTGCAGAGCCAGACCTTCTCGAGATCACCCGGTGCCAGCGCGGCGAGGCGGGTCTCGAGGCTCGTCCGCGTCTCGACGGGGTAGGAGGCCTGGACGTAGAGCAGTTTGGCCGCCTGGTCCTGAATGGCTTCGACGACCTGTGGGTGACAGTGACCCGTCGGCGTGCAGGCGTAACTCGCCCCGAAATCGAGGTACTCCGTCCCGTCCTCGCCCGTGAGGGTGACGCCCTCGCCCGAGGCGATGTCGATCGGCTTCTCGGAGAAGACGAAACTGGCGTCGCTCACTGGCCGCTCACCTCGAGTTCGTCGGCATCGGTGGCCGCTGTGTCAGCATCGTCGTCATCGACCCCCAGCGCGCCGGGCGCGAGCGTCGTCCCGTGGCCAGCGAGGGCGTTCGTGACCGGATCGTTCGCGTTCGCGTCGGCGACCACCACCGAGGTGGCACCCGTCTCGAGGGCCTCCGTGGCGGCCATGACCTTCTTCGTCATGAATCCCTCGGCGGCGTCTTCGACGGCCGCGAGTTCCTCAGGCGTCTCGGCTACGTCTATCTTCGTCCCCTCGTTGTCGGGGTCGGCGTAGATGCCGGAGACGTCAGTCAGGAGGACGAGGTCGGCCCCGAGCGCGCCGGCGACGGCGGCGGCGGTGCGGTCGGCGTCGGCGTTGACGGCGGTGTACCCGCCGTGATCTCGCGGGCGTTGCCCGCTCGACGTATCCGCGGAACTTTGTTCCGCGCTCTCCGCGCCGAGGACCGGGCCGCCGACGACGGGCACGTACCCGCCTGTAATGAGCGTCTCGAGCAGGTCCGTGTTGACGTCCTCGATGGTCCCCGAGTGGTCGCCGCGCTTGATCTTCTTCTTGCCGTCCTCTTTGACGCGGACGGCGGATTTCCGCTTCCCCGCGAGGAGCTGGCCGTCGACACCCGACAATCCGACGGCGTCGACCCCTTCGTTCTGCAGTGCCTCGACGAGGTCGGTGTTGAGTTTGCCGGGCATGACCATCTTGAACACGTCCATGGTGGCCTCGTCGGTGAAGCGTCCGACCACGCCCCCGGGCGTCTCGACGTAGGTCGGTTCCTCGCCGAGGGCCTCGAGCGTGTCGTCGACGGCGGTCGACCCGCCGTGAACGACGACGACGTCGGTGCCGTTGGCAACGAGGTGTGCGACATCCGCGAGCGCGCCCGCGGGGTCGACCGCGCGAGCGCCGCCGATCTTGACGACGACGGCCTCGCTCTCGGTACCCGTCATCAGGGTGCCCCCACGGGATGCAGTCCCGCAAACTCGAGGCCAGCCGTCTCCTCGAACCCCAGTGCGACGTTCGCGGCGTGAACGGCCTGTCCGGCCGACCCCTTCATCATGTTGTCGATGGCCGAGAAGACGACCACGCGTTTATTCGAGGGGTCCAGTTCGAAGCCGACGTCCCCGTAGTTCGTCCCTGCAACGGCCTTTGGCTCGGGGTAGCGATACACCCCGGAGCCACCGCCCGCGAGACGGACGAACGGCTCGTCCTCGTAGCTTTCGCGGTAGGCTCCCCAGAGGTCCGCCTTCGAGACGGGGCCCGTGGGGAAGACGTGTGCCGTCGCACTCGCCCCACGGACCATGTCCACGGCGTGGCAGGTGAAGGCCACCGACGTGCCGAGGAACTGCTCGATTTCGGCCTCGTGGCGATGTCCTGTGGGGGCGTACGGGCGCACGATGCCCGAGCGCTCGGGGTGACTCGAGGCCTCGCCGCCGCCGGCCCCGCCCTCGGAGGAGCCGACCTTCACGTCGACGACGATTTGTTCACCACCGGCGAGGACATCGTGTTCGAACAGGGGGTAGAGCCCGAGGATGGTAGCCGTGGCGTTACAGCCGCCGCCGGCGATCAGGTCCGCACCCGCGAGGTTCTCGCGGTTGATTTCGGGGAGGGCGTACTCGGCCTGTTCGAGGTACTCGGGACTGGTGTGGCCGTCGTACCACTCGTCGTACTGCCCCTCGCTGTCGAGTCGAAAGTCAGCCGAGAGATCGACCACGGTATCTGCGATCTCGAAGAACTCGTCGATCCGATCCATCGAGACGCCGTGAGGGGTCGCCACAAAGAGCACGTCGACGCTCTCGAGGTCCCCTGGGTCGGTGAATCGCAGCCCGCTTCCACGGAGTGGGGGGTGCTTCGAACCCACACTCTTGCCCGCGGCCGACCGACTGGTGGCCTGCTGGATATCGAACTTCGGATGTCCGGCGAGCAGACGGAGGAGTTCGCCGCCCGTGAAGCCGGTGGCACCGACGACGCTGACGGTGACGGTTTCGGTCCCCGTCTCGGTGGCGTCTGTCGTCTGTACCCCCGTCACCATCAGGCCGTCACCTCGAGTTCGTGGGTGTCGGTTCCCGCCTCGGCTTTCGCCTCGAGCCAGTCGACGACGGCGGCGGGGACGTCCACGTCGACGGCATCGTCGAGCGCCTTGAACTCCACCGTGTGGTTGACCTCGTGGACGGTGTATGAATCGCCGGCCTCCATGAGGTCGACGCCCAGCAGGCCGCCGCCGACGGCGTCGCTGGCCCCTTCGACCAGTGTCAGGGCCTCGTCGTCAAGTTCGAACGCCTCGGTTTCGGCCCCTTTGGCGGCGTTGGTCAGCCAGTGTTCCGAGGAGCGAGCCATCGCGGCGATGGGCTCGCCGTCGACCGCGAGCACGCGAATGTCACGGCCGGGCTTCTCGACGAATTCCTGGATGTAGAACACCTTGTGCTCGTAGTGTCCCAGGGTGGCCTTGTGCTCGAGAATCGCTTCGGCTGCCGACCGCGAGTCCACCTTGGCCATCAGGCGACCCCACGAGCCCACGACGGGCTTGAGGACGCAGGGGTAGCCAAAGGACTCGATGGCCTCGAGAGCGCTCTCTTTCGTGAACGCCACTTTCGTCGCTGGGGTGGGAACGCCAGCGGATTCGAGGGCCAGGCTGTTTTTCACTTTGTCGGCACAGACGTCGGCCGTTTCGTGGTTGTTGACGACGGGAACACCGTAGGCGTGACAGAATTTGGTGGTATAGAGGCTGCGACTCGTCGCGAGACAGCGGTCGACGACGAGGTCGAGGTCGGCGAACACCGCGTTGGCCTCGCCGATGTCGAAGCTCTCCTTGCGGACATCGATCTTTTCGACCTCGTGGCCCCGCTCGCGAAGCTCGTTCAACAGGAGCTTTTCGTCCTTGCGGATCCGGGAGTAGAGGATGCCTAGCTTCACGCTCACTCACCCCAGTCCTCTTCGAGCTCCGGGGCTCGCTCGAGGACTGGCGGCTCGGTGTCGATGATCTCCAGCTCGGCGCCACAGGTCGTACAGTCCACGATCTCTCCCACTTCCAGATCGTCGTGCAGGGTTAGGTCCGCCCCGCACTCGACGCATTGGGTCATTGTACGCCACACTCCGTGACGATCGGTCTTAAACCCTTCGAAAGTATCAGAGTAAATATATTATCTATAGCTCGCTCTAAGCGTGTTAGAAGGCGATTTTGTGGCAGATCTTGTTTCGAATATCATCGAAATAGTAGTTCGTCCCCGGGCGGGGACGGGCGCCGTCGCGGCGGCAGTCGACGCGGCGTAGCCGCCCACTCAGACATAGGCCATCACCTCGTCGCGAAGCTCCTCGTGTGCCGTCTCGAGTGCCGCTTCGATCGACCCAACGGCAACCTCGTGGGTCTCGAGAGCCGCCTCCGCGGACTCGAGTTGATCTGCGACCACACTGGGTGCGGGGCCACCGACGGAATCGCGACTCGCCACGCTCCGTTCTGGGTCGAGTGCCGCCTCGAGCGCCGACCGGCCGACGTAGTGATCGAGGGGGTCCTCGAGGACCTCGTTTGCGGCCGCCTCGACGGCGGCGACGTCGCCACCGGCTTCGGCCGCCGTTGCGACGATTTCGTGTGCCGTCCTGAACGGCACGCCGTTGGCCGCGAGCAGGTCCGCCAGGCCAGTGGCCGTCGAGAAGCCGGCTCCTGCCGCCGCGGCGAGGTCGGCCTCGGTCCACTCGGCCGTTGTGACTGCCCCCGCCGAGACCCGCGTCGCCTCCGTGACGGCGTCGACCGTCGACCAGGCGTGGGGCGTCGCCCGTTGCAGGTCGCGGTTGTACGCGCGCGGGAGTCCCTTGAGCGTCGTCGTCAACCCCTGTACGCCGGCCGCGGCGTCGCCCGCAACGGCCCGAACTAATTCGAGCGTGTCGGGGTTTTTTTTCTGAGGCATGATCGACGACGTCGACGCGTAGTCGTCGGCGAGGTCTACGAACCCGCGGTTCGCGAAGACGATGACGTCCTCGGCCAGCCCGGACAGCGTCGTCGCGAGCGTCGACAGCGCCTGAACGGTCTCGAGCAGGAAGTCCCGACTCGAGGCGGCGTCCATCGAGTTCTCGAGCACCCCCGCAAAGCCCAGCAGTTCGGCCGTCCGCTCGCGGTCGATGTCGAACGTCGTGCCCGCGAACGCCGCCCCGCCAAGTGGGGAGACGTTGATCCGGTCGTAGGCATCGAGCAGGCGTCCGGTGTCCCGGCGGAAGGCTTGCTCGTAGGACAGGGCCCAGTGACCCACGGTCACGGGCTGGGCGGGCTGGAGGTGGGTGTACCCGGGCATCGTGGTGTCGCGGTGCTCGCTCGCGACGTCTACTAGTGCCTCGCGCAAGACGAGCGTGGCCTCCAGTGCCTCGAGGACGTCCTCACGGAGGCGGTACCGGATGCAGGTGGCCACCTCGTCGTTGCGGCTACGGGCGGTGTGCATCGCCCCGCCTTCGGGACCGACGGCCTCGATGACGGCCGTCTCGATGGCCTCGTGGACGTCCTCACCGTCGGGCAGCACGTCGTGGCCGTCGACCTCGATCGCATCGAGCGCGCGCAGGATGGCACCGGCGGTCGTCTCGTCGACGATGCCACTCTCGGCGAGCATCACCACGTGCGCACGGTCGACCGCGAGGTCAGCCGGGAAAATGCGAGCGTCCGCCTCGAGCGATGAGAGGAACCCTCTGGCGGGACCGCCGCTGAAGCGGTCGCGACGGATCACGCTCTCGTCGGATTCCTCCCCGTTCATCTCAGTCGATCGTGCCACCGTCGGGTGTGAGTTCGATTTCCTGGTCTTCTTCGGCGGCCTTCACCGCTTGCTTCGCGAGGCGGCGCTGGAAGCCGTGGTACTTCGCGACGCCAGTGGCGTCCGACTGGGCGATGTCGCCGACGGACTCGGTGTCGAAGGAGGCCGCCGACGCGGAGTACGCGGCGTACTCGCTGTCCCGGCCCACCGCACGTGCCTGGCCGCCCTCGAAGCGAATCGTGACCGTCCCCGTCACGCGCTTCTGGGTTTCGGCGATGAACCCCTCGAGAGCGTCCACGAGTGGGGCGTCGATGAGTCCCTCGTAGGCCTTCTCGGCCCACTGCTGGTCGACCTGGGCCTTGAACGAGCGCTCTTCCTGGGTGAGCACGAGCGCCTCCAGCGCCTCGTGGGCGGTGAGCAGCGTCGTCGCCGCGGGATGCTCGTAGTTCTCGCGAACTTTCAGACCGAGCATGCGATCTTCCATCACGTCCGACCGCCCGACGCCGTGGGCCCCGGCCTGCTCGTTGAGCGTTTCGATGAGGGTGACGGCGTCGAGTTCCTCGCCATCGAGCGAGACGGGATACCCGTTCTCGAAGCCGATTTCGACCGTCTCGGTCTCGCCCGTGGGCGCGGACGTCCACTCGTAGATTTCCTCACCGGGCACGTACGCGGGGTCCTCGAGTTCGTTCCCCTCGACCGCACGCGACCAGATGTTGGTGTCGATCGACCAGTCGCCCTCGTTGCCACCCTGGACTGGGAGATCCTTGTCGGCGGCGTACTCCTTCTCCCAGTCGCGAGTGAGTCCCAGTTCTCGAATTGGGGCGATGACCTCGAGATCCGAGTCACGCCAGATCGCCTCGAAGCGAAGCTGGTCGTTGCCCTTGCCCGTACAGCCGTGTGCGATGCCCGTGCAGTCGTGCTCTGTGGCGACCTCGAGAATCTTCGAGGCGATCACGGGCCGGGCGAGTGCGGTTCCTAGCGGATAGCCCTGATAGGTGGCGTTCGCGCGGACGCCCTCGAGGCAGAGTTGGGCGAATTCCGCTCGGGCGTCGACGACGTAGTGGTCGAGGCCGAGGGCCTCGGCTGTTTCTTCGGCCTCGTCGAACTCGCTGGCCGGTTGGCCAACGTCGACGGTGACGCCGATGACGTCGTCGTATCCGTATTCTTCCTCGAGCAGCGGGACACAGATGGTCGTGTCCAGTCCACCCGAGAACGCGAGTGCAACGCGTGTCATGTCGTACTCGAACGAAACCGGTTACAGGACTTAAATTCGTTGGTTTTAATTTTGTAATTTAATGGTGTCGCGGACGCTAACCGGGACAAACGGGGTTTCCAGCAGCATTGCAATATACCGGGACCGGGGGATGGAGTAATAGTGGGCCTAACGGCCCGGTCGCGGTCGTCGCGGAGCGGTGGCGCTCTCGCTGTCCGAACGTGCGAGTGCGAGTGGACCGAGAGCGCTCATCTGCCCATCCGTAGAATCTCTAGGGACTTAAACGCTGCTTGCTGGGCAATTGTTACGCCGGCGTGTGAACCGTTGGCAGAAAACGTATTATCTCTCTCACTCATCGGCGGCTTCGCCCTCGATATCGTCGGCCTCCGGGAGTCGGAGGACGTTCTCGCGGCCGATGCGGAACGCGTCGATCTCGCCATCCGCTCTGAGCCCCTTGACGACCTGGCTGGTTTTTGCCTCCGTCCAGTCGAGTGTTGCGACGACATCCTGCTGTTTCATCCGCCCGCCGTGTTCCTCGAGTAACTTGAGGACGCGCTCTTCGTTGCTCAGCAGGTCCTCGCTGGGGAGCGTGTCGACACCACCAGCGACGGTTCCCTTTGGGGTCTCCGCAACTCCTCGATCGGGATGGTTCGCTTCCGTCCCGCCGCCAGCGGCATTCGACTCGGATCCAGCCCCTGTCCAATCGCCGATCCAGCCTGTTCGCGCGAACGCCCACGCCGCGACAATTGCGGCAATGACGAGTGCGAGCGTGCCGACACCGAGCCATCCCGAGGGGAGGACCGATTCGCCCTCACTCTCGGCCGCTTCGTCACCCGAGGGCTGTTCGGTCAACCGAATTCGAGGCTCGTCCTCCAGGAAGTCCGTCTCGTCGCCGTTCCAGATGGCAGCCTGGTCGCGCATGTCGTCGGGCAGGGGGTCGATCGAGGTCGCTTCGAAGATGCTCGGCCATCGCACGATCAACTGTGTCCGGTCGTCGAGAGCGAACCCACCGAATGCGTCCCCGATTGTCAGCTGATTGAGTTCGACGTGGGCGAACTCCTCCCAGTAGAATCGGTACTGCACGGTGCCCGTCTCGTGGGGCGTCGTGGTCTCCTCGAGGGTGACCTCGTAGCCGTGTGCGGACATCTCCCGACCGGTGTCCTCGGAAACGCCTTCGACGTGATTGCTCCAGTTGGCTTCCACCTGTTCGCGGTGGTCCTCGGGGTTCTCCTCGATTCGGTCCTTGACAGTCGTCCAGCGATCGCTCGCGTTGTCGTTCCCGTCGAGTCGGTAGCGATACTCGAGGGTCCAGATGGCCGTTCCGTTCTCGAGGACGTCGATGTCGACCACGAGTTCGTCGTAGCCTGGTGGTGTCGGTCCGATACTGGCGGTTTCGTTGTCTGGTTCCGCCTCGTCGCTCCCGTCGTCTTCGGTCGTCTCATTCCCGTCATCACTGGTCGTCTCGTCTCCGTCTTCTTCGGTCGTCTCGTTGTCCGCTTCTTGGGTTGCACCGAGTGCCGATTGATCGCTCTCACTGCCGCCATCGATGTCACTCGACACGGGATCAGCTGCTGCATCGATGCCCGCACTCGCGGCATCCGTGTCCGCTGTCGCGTCATCCATCGCTCCGAGGGCGGCGGGTGCACCATCGTCACCCTCGAGCGAACCGGGTTCGGCCGCCACAGCACCAGCACACAGACACCCGAGCACGACGAGCGCACAGAGGAGCGCTCGGTGCTCCCACACGTCCATCGTTGCAAGTTCACGGTGCCGCGTAAATAGCTCTTTCCGACTCAGGGCACGATAACGAGCCCGTACACCGACAGGTCAGTGTGCTGTCGGCGACCGACTCAGTATTCTCGGGGGTCAGTATCGTGGTTCACTCGTCAGTGGCCACCATCCATTCGCCACACTCATACGCCGTCGAGCGCTATCTGTTCACCGTGTTCAGCCTCAACGTCCCTGTTCCCGGGCGGGTTAAGGCTCTGGCCGGCGAGCTTTATCCCGAACTCGTCGCGTTCGACTCCGTCAGGGAGGACCACTCCTGTCTCCTCAAGCGCCTCGAGACGGGTCCCGACCCGCAGGTCCCACGGCTCCAGCAGCGGGCCCACCGGGCCCTCGAGGGTGCCCCAGCCGTCGAGGCCGCGATCACCGGGGTGGATTTCTTCACCGATCCACCGCTCGGGTCGGCCCCCGTCGTCTACCTGGCCGTCGAGAGCCCAGGCCTCGAGTCGATTCATCTGGATCTGACCGAGACGTTCGACCCCGTCGAGGGCCTCGAGGGCGAGGACTACGTCCCCCACGTCACGCTGGCTCGTGGCGGTGACCTCGCGGCTGCCAGTCGCCTCGCCGAACGCGAGATCGACCCGATCCGGTTTACCATCTCCGAACTCGAGTTCGTCGACGGTCGGTATCGACTGCCGGTTAGCCGAGTCTCCCTGCCGGCTTAGCCACGCGGTCCATCGAGTCAGAGATAGCCGAGGTCCGCCAACCGCTCCTTCGTCGCGTCGCGCATGGGTGGCGTTTCGGCTCGATCCGCGGGGGGCGCCTCGACATCCTGGTCGACACGGCGCGTCTCGAGCCGATCGCGGAGGTCCCGTGCGAGATCGGGTCGCGTCTCGAGGCAGCTACGTTCCTCGTTCGGATCGGCGTCGAGATCGTGGAGGCGCTCGAACCCATCGCCGCCCCGGACGTACTTGTATTGGGCCGTGCGGATCGCCCAGAGGCGTCTGTCGTACCGGTAGACGCGCTCGGGAAGGGTACCAAAGCGTGCCTCGAGACGCTCGATCGAGGGCTGTGGTGCCACGTATTCGGCGAAAACGGACTCGCGAGCGGCCTCACTCCCCGCGACGAGTGACTGGCCGCTGTGCTGGGCCGTCATGGCCGCGTCCTCGATCCCAGCGGCGTCACAGAGCGTGGGTGGCAGGTCGAGCAACTGGACGAGGCCGTCGCGTGTTCCGCCGCCCGTGAACGGCCCACCATGGACGACCAGCGGAACGTGCAACAGGGTGTCGTACAGGTTATACTGGTGACCGAAGAAGCCGTGGTGGCCGACGTTCTCACCGTGGTCGCTGCAAACGACGAGCAGCGTCTCCTCCCACTGGTCGGCCGCCCGCAATCCGGCCCGGAGCCGGGCAAGATGGCGGTCAATGGTGGCGAGTTCGGCGCGGTAGAGCCCGCGAAGCGCGGCGAACTCCTCGTCGGTCAGGTCGTACTCACCACAGTCGTACGCTCGGGGGTCCTGGCGAATCGCCATCGCAGCCTCGAACGACCAGTCCTCGGGCAAGAACCGACTCGCGAGTTCTCGGGGTGGTTCGTAGGGAACGTGTGGTTCGATGTAGTTGCAGAACGCGAACACTGGTCGATCGTCGTCCCGATCGGTCAGCCACTCGAGCAGTCTGTCGGTCGAACGAGCGGCCCCGTCGTCCCCTGACGGCTGCAGTACCTCGCTGTAGAGGACGTTGGCGAGATTCACCAGCGGGTTCCCCTCGAACAGTCGCTCGCGGGCCGCCAAGAGTTTCTCCCGGCGGTCCTCGCCGCGAACCACTGCGCCCATGTCGACAGGTGATTGCAGGTACTGCCAGCCCCGGTGTAGGGTCTCGAATCCGCGGTCGAACCCGAACTCCTCGGTGATCCAGGTGTTGTTCGAGACGCCAACGGTCCGGTAGCCGGCGTCCTGGAACGCCTCGGCGAGTGTGCGCTGATCGGGATCCAGAAACGGATGGCCGCCATGGGTCCCGTGTTCGTTCGTGTAGGTTCCCGTAAACAGCGAGGCGTGAGAGGGCACCGACCAGGGCGCACTCGAGTACGCCTGCTCGAACGTCGTGCCCGAGGCCGCGATCTCGGACAGCGTTGGCATCGTCGCCCGCGTCACGCTCCCGGCGCTGGCGGTGTCGAGTACGATCACGACGACGTCCCGCACCGTGGTATGACTCTCTCCATCACGTCCGTTCGAGGGTTCCCCGTCGTCCATACCACCTGTGCATCGGGGTCGTGGAAGGACACCGGGCCGGCGTATGCATGGTGGTTTCAATGTGATCGATGCGCCTAACTCCAAGTATTTCCTTCGTCCGAACACGATGTCGAGGTCGCTGCGGGCTTATCGGATCGCCTACGACGGTCGCCCCTATCACGGATTTCAGCGCCAGCCCGACGTCCCCACCGTCGAGGATACGCTCTTCGACGCGCTCCGGGCGCTCGAGGTGCTCGACACCGCTAAACCAGCCGGATACGCCGCGTCGGGGCGGACCGACGCGGGTGTGTCCGCGGTTGCGCAAACGGTCGCTCTCGAGGCTCCCGAGTGGCTCGAGCCGCGAGCCTGGAACGCCGAACTTCCCCCGTCGGTGCGGGCCTGGGCGGTCGCAGACGTACCCGAGGGTTTTCACGCCACCCATCACGCTCGCGAGCGGACGTACACGTACCACCTCTATGCACCCGAGGGATCGGCGACGCCCGCGCTGGAGTCTCTCGGCGTCGACAGTGGTCCGTTTGCCGACGATCGCTTCCACGGGGCGCTCGAGGCGCTCTCGGGCCGGCACGACTTTCACAATTTGACGCCCGATTCGACGGGCACCGAGCGCGAGGTCACACTCGAAGCCAGGCGTTCGGGCCCGGTCCTCGAGATCACCGTCACCGCCGGTGGCTTCGCCCGCGAACTCGTCAGGCGCCTCGTGTCCCTGGCGGTCGAGGTCGGATGCGGGGCCCCACTCGAGCGCATCGAGCGGGCGCTCGATCCCGAACCGCTGCCCGGACACGCGGGTGTGGCCCCGGCACCGCCGGAACCGCTGGTGCTGACGGCTGTCTCCTATCCAGCACTCTCGTTCGACGTGGACACCGAGGCTGTCGCCAGCGCTCGAGCGGTCTTCGAGCGCCAGCGCGTCGATCAGCTCCTCGGGGCGCGCGTCGCCGAACACGTCCTCGCGGGCCTCGAGAAGGGTTTTTAATCCGGGGCCGACAGTTCGGCGTATGGACCACTCGCCCGAGGCCTACAGTGCCTACTGGCAGGGGGCGATTCGGATTGCCATCGGCGTTCTCGCCTGTCTGTTCGGCTACCGCTTCGCCTCGCCGTTTCTCGCCCACGCTGCCCTCGGGGCTCGTGGGCTGGGACTGGTGCTGTTCGTCGGCATCCTCTTCATGGGCTGTTTCGTGGCGACACTTGGTATCGCCCGCATCTTCAGGACCGCGATCAGGGAGGAAAAGCGGGGGTGATGGGGACTCGAGGCTGTCGATGGGTCGGCCCCTACGCTGGGCGGATTCGTCCCCAATCGCTGGGTTCAGGGCCTGGTGACGAAACGATAAACCCTTAACCGTGCCGCGAGCAAACCCCGCCATATGAGCGATGACGAGGGTGGTCGAAAGAACCTTCGCATGCCAGACGACGACGAGGTCTTCGCGACCGTCACCAACATGCTCGGCGCAAACCGCGTCACCGTGCGCTGTGCCGACGGCAAGGAGCGCACCGCACGGATCCCGGGGAAGATGCAAAAGCGCATCTGGATTCGCGAGGACGACGTCGTCCTCGTCTCTCCCTGGGACTGGCAAGACGAGAAGGCTGACATCACCTGGCGCTACGAGAAGGCCGACGCCGATCAGCTCCGTCGGGAAGGCCACATTCAGTGACCCTCTTTTGAGCGCGGTTGTCGTCACCGTGTATCGGTGGTCCGCAACCGGTGGGGAGATCACCGAGAGGCGACGACACCGAGCGTGTTGAACCGCACTCGAGCGGCTACTCGAAGTCGCTGCGTCACCAGCGTCGCCAGTAACGCCGAGATCGCCCTGGAATGGACGCGCTGTCGCCGCTCAGCTCGTGGACCGGGCGTGGTAGTCCGGCTGCGAGCCCTGACAGCTGGTGACTCGAGACTGTTCGGTCAGGGGAATTAGTGTACCGCTGTCCCGGCGAGTGTCCGCCACGGGCGCTGTGCTTACCGTGACGTGACGTCGGCGAGCCCTCTCAGTCCTCGTCGTCTTCCATCTCCTCGTCGTCCTCCATTTCTTCGTCCTCCATCTCTTCGTCTTCCATCTCTTCATCATCCGTGTCGTCGACCGGATCATCGTCGGGGTCTTCAGGGTCGTCGACATCGTCCTCTTCACCGGGGCCGCCACAGCCCGCAATGATCGTCGCAACCATCACACCGCCGATGCCGAGGATCCGTCGCCTTGAGTGTTGGACCATACCCCCAGCTTTTCCAACCGGAGGAAAATAGTGGCCACTTGCATGTGCCAGGTCACGGCGACATGCCGCCATCGGGGCTCGAGGACGCCTTCTTCACCACTAGGTGGAACTAACGCCAATACGGTCGAACGGGAACGGAACGGTGGTCACTCGACGGGTCAGCCCGGCGGCTCATAGCGAGGGGTCGCTCCGGGCGGAACACGGTGGTCCAACGTTCCCTGTCACACGGGCTGGTGGCGTCTCTGTTCAGTACGGGAAATCACCAGAAAAGCGCCCAGACCCTCTCATACGGATTGCTGTAACTTTTTATCGGTGATTGCCGACCCGGTATGGGCAATCACCGGTAAGAGACGACACGAATCCGTATCAGTCCGTCTGGATGTCGACGTCGCCAACCATCGTCGTTCGATGGGGCTCACACAGGTACTCGACCATCTCCTCGGTGGCCTCGAAGGTGAACGTCTGCTCGTCGTCGTTGGTCCACTCCGAGGCCTCGATCGCCTCACCATCGTCGTCCACGAGTGCGATGTTGTGCTCTGCGCCGTCTTGATTGTACCACGTCACCGTGTACTCGGTGCCCGCGGTGAGGACGAGGGTGGGGTTTTCGACGCCGTCGATCGGATCCGGCGAGAGTCCCGTCCAGTTGTTCGTGTGTCCGTCGAGTTCGATCTCGGTCACACCTTCCCAGTCCTCGGGGTCGGCGTCGGCGCCGTCATCATCGTCACCCAGGCAGCCGGCGAGGGCGGCGGCTGCAAGCCCGGTCGATGCCAGTACCGCACGTCGGGAGCGACGGTCTGTCGTCATACCCGAATTAGGTGACGACCACGTATAAGTTGAAAGCCTTCGGAACCGATGGCAGGCGTTATCATAGCTCATGACTACAACCGCTCGTCCTCGAGTGAGACCTGCGCCGAGAGCCCGATCGACAACCGGAGGAACGCCGGGATGGCCACCAGGGCGATGGCGATCTCGAGGCCGCCGACCACGAGGAATGCCCACCCGTAACCGTAGGTGGTTGCGAGTGTGCCACCGACGAGAAAGCCCCCGAGGAATCCCAGGCTGCCAGCGAGGTTGAATCCCGCCATGGCAAGTCCCCGTTCGTCTGGGGCGGCGAGGTCGGTGACGAGCGCCATCGTTGCCGGGGCGACACAGGCCCCGAGAACGCCGACGGCGACCATCGCGGCCGCAGCCAGGACGACCGTTGGAGCGCTGCCGACGGCGAGAATCCCCACGCCGTAACACAGCGAGCCGCCGACGATGGGGGCAGCTCGGCCGATCCGATCGGAGAGGATCCCCATCGGGTACTGCAAGAGCGCAAAGGGGGCGAAGAAGCAGGCCAGCACCAGCCCGGTCGTCGCGGCGTCGAGGGCGAACGTATCTCGAAAATAAAAGGTACCCACCAGGGCAAAAAAGCCAGCGGTCAATCGGTCGACGAAGCCGAAGGCGTAGGGGATCGAGAGGGTGGGTCGACGACGAAGCCCCCGAACGATTGCCGATGCCCCGCGTCGACTGTCGGGGGCCCGGTCGCGAACCCGACCAACGGTGAGGCCAACGAGTCCAAGGAGACAGGCGGCCGCGACGAGCGGGGCGAGGGGATCGACGGCGGTCAACTGCCCACCGGCGGGTGCGCCAGTCGCCGCGCCGAGACCGATGGCGATGCCCGCTGCCCCCATATTTCGGCCGTGACCACCCTCGAGATCCATCAGCATGGTCATGGTGAGCGAGAGTGCGCCGACGGTCATCGCGCCCTGCAATGCCCGGAGGAGCAGGACGCCCTCGAAGGGGATCGACCCGACGAGTCCCAGGATCGCCAGGCTGGCGTACCCACCGGCGCCGGCGACGGCTCCCACGACGATGAAGGGGATACGCCTGCCCGCGGCGTCACTGGCGACGCCCCACAGGCCGACGGCGGCGACGTAGGCGGCGAATTCCGCAACGAGGAACCACATGCCTGCATCGAGCGTCGTCGCGGTGAACGGCGAACTTGCCCCCCCGACGCCGAAGACCGAGACCAGTTCCTCGAGCCCCGGGTAGAGCAGGAGCTGGGAGAACAACACCGCGAAGACGACGGTGGCGAGGAGGACGCGGTCCCGATCGTGCTCGTGCACACCCGTCGATTGGTGTGGGTCCCTATCAAAGCCGTCGTCTTGGGGACGAGAGTTCCGCTCGAAGGCTGGCCGACACCCTTGCCTGAGAGCTGTCTGGGAGCCACTCTCGACGTGGTGACGTGGATCGCCCGCTGAAGTCAACGCCAGGGTGAGGAGCACACGGAACCGTCGGGCACTGGAGGATCGACAGTGGCGAACGCACGAGATCGGGAGTGTCCACGCCCGTACGTGGGTGGCAATCACAGCCAATCGATGTCGGTTTTTGCCGTTACTGTCGTGCATAAGAACGTGTGGAAGTATGCATACAAAACATGACTCGAGGCTCGAGGCCGGACGAAGGGGCGTCGGGATTGGCCACCCGGAGCGTCCACGCCGGCTACGACGGGGACCCGGCGACGGGCGCGGCGGCGGTCCCGATCTACCAGACGACCTCCTACGCGTTCGCGGATGCGGAGGCTGCCGCCGAGCTGTACGCGCTCGAGCGCGAGGGACACATCTACTCGCGAATCTCGAACCCGACCGTCGAGGTGCTCGAAGAACGCTTGAGTGCCCTCGAGGGCGGAGCCGGTGCGGTCGCAACCGCCAGCGGCATGGCCGCACTCGATTCCATTGCCCTCGTGCTCACGACCGTGGGCGACAACGTCGTCTGTTCGACGGATACCTACGGGGGGACCACCGCGTATCTCGACAAGACCGCGAGCAAGCGTGGCGTCGAAGCTCGCTTCGTCCCGACGCTCGAGTACGACGCCTACGAGGACGCCATCGACGAGGACACGGCGTTCGTCCACGTCGAAACCATCGGCAATCCGTCGCTCGTGACGCCCGACTTCGAGCGTTTGGCCACCATCGCCCACGACAACGGCGTCCCGCTGGTGGTCGACAACACGTTCGCAACGCCCGCGCTCTGTCGCCCGCTCGAACACGGCGCGGACGTCGTCTGGGAGTCGACGACGAAGTGGCTCACCGGGGCGGGGACGACCGTCGGCGGGGTCGTCGTCGACGCCGGGAGCTTCGACTGGCGGACCCACGGGTACGACGAACTCGCCGGGTCGAACCACGCCTACCACGACGTCGACTTCTCGCGGGACTTCGCCGACGCCCCGCTAGCGGCCGCCGTCCGCTACCGGGGGACCAGGAGCCTCGGCAACCAGCAGTCCCCCCACGACGCCTGGAACACGTTACAGGGGATCCAGACGCTCCCACTTCGCGTCGAGAAACACTGCGAGAACGCTGCCATTGTGGCGGAGTACCTCGCCGACCACGCCGACGTCGACTGGGTGACCTACCCCGGTCACGACGACCACCCGAGCCACGAGGCTGCGAATCGATACCTCACCGATTATGGCGGCGTGGTCGCCTTCGGTCTCGAGGGCGGCGACGACCCACGGGGGGCTTACGAGGCCGGGAAGTCCGTCTGTGAGGCGACCGAGGTCGCCCAGTTTCTCGCCAACATCGGCGACGCCAAGACGCTCATCATCCACCCGGCGAGTACGACCCACGGGCAGTTGACCTCCGAGGAGCGCGCCGACGCGGGCGTCACCGACGACCTGGTCCGGCTCTCCGTGGGCATCGAGGATCCGGCTGACCTGCTCGCGGACCTCGAGCAGGCCATCGAGACGGCCATCAGGGTGCGTGATGGGGGGTCACGGCGATGACCGCGAAAGACACCGTCGACCTCGGCACGTTCACCTTCGAGTGTGGGGAGTCCATCCCCACGCTCGAGGTCGCCTACGAGAGCTACGGCGAGTTCGACGGGTCGAACGCCGTCCTGATCTGTCACGCGCTGACCGGCAGTGCCCACGTCGCCCGTCGACCGGACGCCGGCGACGAGACCGCCGGACAGGCGAGGGCCTGGTGGGGTGACGTCGTCGGTCCGGGCAAAGCTATCGACACGACGGAATACTTCGTCGTCTGCGCCAACGTCCCCGGCTCCTGTTATGGCACCACGGGCCCCTCGAGCACGAACCCCGAGACTGGAGAACCCTACGGGACGGACTTCCCACCGGTGACGGTGGGCGATTGGACGCGCGCCCAGCGCCGGCTGCTCGACGACCTCGGGGTGGGTCGGCTCCGGGCCGTCATTGGCGGCTCCGTCGGTGGCATGAACGTCCTGGACTGGCTTCGACGGTATCCGGACGACGTCGAGTGCGCCGGCGCGGTGGCGACGGCACCGCGACTCGACCCCCAGTGTCTGGCTCTCGACACCGTCGCCAGACGGGCGATCACGAGCGACCCTGACTGGAACGGTGGCCATTACTACGACACTCGTCGTGGTGGCGACGCCGGCGACGAGCGCCCAGCCACCGGTGACGACGAACAGCCGGGACCGACCGCAGGACTCGCTCGAGCGAGACAGATCGGCCACATTATGTACCTCTCGAAGGCTTCCATGGACCGGAAGTTCGGACGGCGAGCGGCCGGTCGGGAGGCGACACGCGATGGACCACCCGACCCCGCAGCCGGCTTTTTCCCGTACCGTGAGGTCGAATCCTACCTCGACTACCAGGCCGACCAGTTCGTCGATCGGTTCGACGCCAACAGCTATCTCTACCTGACCCGGGCGATGGACGACTTCGACCTCTCGGCGGGCTACGAATCCGACGGCGACGCCCTGGCAGCGTTCGAGGGCGACCTCCTCGTGCTCTCGTTCACCGGCGACTGGCATTTCACCGCCGAGCAGGCAGAAGCACTGGCCGAGACCTGTCGCGAACGCGGAATCGACGTCGCCCACCACGTTGTCGAGTCCGATCACGGCCACGACGCCTTCCTCGTCGAACCCGAGAGCGTCGGCCCCCCGCTCGCTGGCCTGCTCGAGGCCGGTCTCGAGGCCCGGACGATCACCGACACGGTCGAACGGCCCGAGCCCGACGCATTCGCGCCGGTTCACACCAGCCTCTTCTCGAGGTGATCCGCTGCTGGGTTCATCGGTTGGATGGTGTCCCCTCGAGTATCGCGCAACCCGCAACATTCGCCGTTCGTGTTGTGTGGTCTCGATTGTCCGGCCCGTTCACGTCTGGCATATCGCTAAATTAACCTCTCAGTTCCGATAATTATTGAATCGTGACCTGGACAGCGTTAATGATTGGATCGTCATGCCACAAATTATAAACCAGTCCTGTGGGATACACCGTTGATGGCAGACGATAGTCAACTCGAGTACGAGGACGAACCAGGGGGCACGACAGCACAACCAGCACAGCCGGCGGTCGAGAGTGAGAGTGATCTCCCCCTGAAGGAGGGGGCACTGTTCGGCGTCGGTGGATTCTTGCTGAGTTACGTGTCGGTGCTGACTCTCGTGATGGGTGCGATGGCCATGGACGGTGTTGATGCCGACGATTCGGCGGCGACCTGGGAGATGGCCTCGTGGGTCCTGTTGAGTGGCCTCGGCGCTGGCTTCGAGGAGGGCGGGGAAGTTGCTTCAATCACCTCCGCACCCGGTGCCGGTAGCCTAGCCATTCCGAGCCTGTTCGTGGGAGTGATCGCGATCGTCGTGCTCATCGGCGTCGGCTACAGTCTCGCGAAGTACACCGGCGCTGAAGACTCGGCCGAAGCAGCGCAGGCGTCGGCCCTCGCCGTGCCCGGCTGGCTTCTGCTCGCCGTCGTGTTTGCGTTCCTCTCCGAGTGGGAGAGCGAGGCCGAAACGACCTACGCAATCGCTACCTCCGACGCGATTTTGTTTGCCGGCGTCTTGATGCCCGCCATCTTCGCGATCGCTGGCGGTCTGCTCTACGCCTGGCCCGACCCGATCGAGCAGCTGATGGAAAAGATCGAGTAAACGACCACCGAACGGCCCGGTCCCCGCTCGGGTTGTACCCGTCCTCCTGTTTTCTCCGGCGACCACAAGATTCACGTCAGGTTATCGAGACGTTCCTGTATGGTTCCCGAGAGTGACAGCAGGCACGATCACCCCCACCGGGCTCACGACCCTGTCCACGACGACACTGAGAACTCCCCACTCGCCGACCGTCTCACGATGGGGTCTGCCGTGGCCGCGGGGTGTTTCGTGCTCGTGTCCGTTTTCGCGTACCTGTTGACGACCGCCGCTCGGTTCGGCGGCACCGCGCAGGAGAGCGACCCCTCCACGCCCGTCTTCAGTGGCTTCGTCTTTCTCGTCAGCCACGGCGGGACGTTCACTGAAGCGGTCGACAACGTCCCGTTGATATTCGGCGGCATCGGCCTGGCGGCGATCGTTCTCGTACCACTCGCCGCGATCACCTTTGTGATCGCTGGCTACGTGCTGGCCCGACACGTTCGGCCGAAAACGGTCCCCGAAACGGTCACAACGGCCCTCACGATTGCGCCCGCCTACGTCCTGTTGACCGTTGCCCTCGCCACCTGGGTCGAACACACCCCGGAGGGCGACAACACCGGAGGGCCAGGTCAAGAGGTCGAGGAGCTGACCATCGGGACCGACGCCGGACTGATCCTGACGACGGTCGCGTTCGTTACCGTCTTCGCCTCCCTCGGCGCGCTCGTCGCCGTTCGCTCGAGCCTGCTCGAGTCCAACCGAACGGCTGGACAATCGGCGACGGCGGATTCGGCAAGGTCCCTGGCGGACCCCCACCACGATCGATCGACAACCGATGGGGTGCCCGAGGGTGCCGGTGGCGACCAACCGCCGACGCGTCTGGACGATGCCCATCGAGCGCCGACGGAAGCGAGCCGGGCCACCACTGCCGACCGCGGCAGCGCCGGGGTCGACGACGATTCCCCGCGAGCGGACTCCGCGCTGCGTTCGGAGCGATCCTCCAGTCGGGATCACTCCCGATACAAACCACGTCACCTGCGCGAGAGTGGCGACGATTCTGCATCGGACGGTAGCGGAGCAGCCGGCATCGGATCGACAGACGGGGATCCAGCGGACACCGCGGCCTCCGACGCTGCTCGTACGGACCGAGATGAGCACGAGCGCTATCGCTCCTGATCGCCAGGTCCCTCCTCGAGGGTCGCCCCAGATGGAAAAGCAATTCCCTCCCCATATCCTACACCCGCCAATGCGTATCGCCGTCCCCAACAAGGGCCGCCTGCACGAGCCGACGATCGACCTTCTCGAGCGGGCCGGCCTCCATCTCGAGAACGGGGCCGCCCGGAAACTCTACGCCGAGACTGTCGACCCCGACGTGACGATCCTCTTCGCCCGAGCGGCTGACATCCCCGAGTACATCGCCGACGGGGCTGCGGATATGGGCATCACGGGCCTCGATCAGGTGCGTGAGGCCGACGCCGACGGCGTGTCGGACCTGCTGGACCTCCAGTTCGGCCGCTGTCGCCTGGTTCTCGCGGCACCGGAGGACGGTGAGATCACGTCTCCCGCGGACCTCGAGGGCAAGACCGTCGCCACGGAGTTCCCCACGATCACCCGCCAGTTCTTCGAGGAACGCGGGCTCGACCCGACGATCGTCGAGGTGACGGGAGCCACCGAACTCACCCCTCACGTCGAAATGGCCGACGCCATCGTCGACATCACCAGCACGGGGACGACGCTGAAGATGAACCGCCTCGCCGTCGTCGAGGCGGTCCTCTCGAGTTCCGTCCGCCTGTTCGCTCACGAGGACGTCCGGGATGACCCCAAAGTCCAGGAGATTCGCACAGCGCTCTCCTCTGTACTCGCGGCCGACGGCAAACGCTACCTGATGATGAACGTCCCACGGGACGCCCTCGAGGATGTTCGCAACGTGATCCCCGGGATGGGTGGCCCGACGATCATGGACATCGCCAACGGCGGCGACAAGGTGGCGGTCCACGCCGTCGTCGACGAACGGCAGGTCTTCGAGACGATCACCGAGGTGAAAAAAGCCGGCGCGAGCGACGTACTGGTCACCGAGATCGAGCGACTGGTCGAGTGAGTTCCTCGGGCCAGCGAGGGCGTCATCCCCATCCAAAACGTTTAGACTCTAACGGGAACACGCATCGATGGTGAACGCCCAGTGCCGGAACTCGCGTGCCGGGAGGTCGGTTCTCCAGCCCCTCACAGCGGGGCTTCCGGTGGCGCCACCGATCCCGCTGGCACTGGTGTTGGTCCCGACTTCAACTCGATGGGTGGGTCCCTCAAGACACTCGCCGGTGGTGATCGGCAGTGACTGACGGCGAAGAAGCCCGCAATGGGGACGAGAACTCCCGCGAGGAGGCCAGTCAGGACGAGGACGGTGAGGGCGACCCACGCGAGTCGATCACGGAGGGCAGCCTCCTCCGCCCGCTCTTTCACCTCGCCTGGCCCATCGTCGTCATCCAGTTGCTGCAGGTCACCTACAACGTCGCCGACACCCTCTACCTGGGTCGGCTCTCGGCCGAGGCCGTCGGTGCCATTAGCCTTGCCTTCCCCCTCATCTTCCTCCTGATCGCGGTCGCCGGCGGGTTCACCACTGCTGGAGCGATCCTCGTCGCCCAGTACACCGGTGCCGAGGGCGACCGCTCGGCGGGGTTGGTCGCCGGCCAGACGCTCACGTTCGTCGCCGTTCTCTCGGTACTTATCGGCGTCGCCGGCTACTTTTACACCCGGCCTGCCCTCGAGATCCTCCCGAGTGATCCCGACACCGCACAGAGCGTGATCCCGTTGGCTGCCGACTACATGGAGATCATCTTCCTCGGCATCCCGCTGATGTTCGGCTTTTTCGTCTTTTCGGCGCTGATGCGGGGCTACGGCGACACCCGCACCCCAATGTTCGTCATGGTCGTCTCCGTCGTCCTGAACGTCGTTCTCGACCCGTTCCTCATCTTCGGCTTCGCCGACAACCCGCTTTTCCTGTGGTTCAACCTCGAGGGGCTCGAAGCCTGGCTGTTCGGCATGACGGGCTTTACCGGCTACGGCATCCAGGGGGCCGCCCTGGCGACAATCGTTGCCCGAGGCGGGGCCACCGGCATCGGCATCTGGCTCCTCTTTCGAACCGCTCGCGGGCCGGACGTCCGCCTCGAGCACCTCTACCCGGATTTCGAGTTCATCGAGGACATCGTCCGACTGGGGGTGCCGACGATGGTCGAACAGACCACGAGCGCGATGGCCATGATCATGCTGACGGCGATGATCGTCACGTTCTCGCCACCGGTGGTCGCCGCCTACGGGTTGGGTAACCGGCTCATCTCGCTCGTCTTCCTCCCCGCGATGGGGTTGGGTCGAGCCATCGACACCATGGTCGGCCAGAATCTCGGGGCCGATCGGGCCGATCGAGCCGCTCGGTCGGTCTGGATCGCCGCCTCCACCGGGGCGGGTGTCATGCTCGTCGTCGCCGTGATCGCCGTCTCGTTCACCGAACCGATCGTCAGCGTGTTCCTGGGCGACGTTCCCGACGCCCCCGCGACGATCGCCTACGGGGTGGAGTACGTGCAGATTCGATCGGTTGAGTTCGCATTCATCGGCGTCTCGCAGGTTATGCTCGGGGCGTTCCGCGGGGCTGGCAACACCAAAACCGCGATGGTTATCTCCATCCTCACGCTGTGGGTCGGCCGGGTCGCCAGCGTCTTCGTCCTCGCGTTCTCGTGGTCTATCACCGTTCCCGGCGTCGGGATCACGCTGGCGGCCCTCGAAATGGGCCCCACTGGCGTCTGGATCGGGATGGCCATGGGGAACGTGCTCGGGGCGATCGTCGGCGTCGCCTGGTTCACTCGAGGGACGTGGAAGGAGGCGTACATCGACGAGGACGTGGTCGACTCACCGATGGGTGAGGGCTCGAGTGCGAGCGAGGATGGCGGCGCGGCACTCGAGGATTGAGACGTCTTGCAGTGATTTTCCACCGTCGATTGGCCGTACCGGGTCGGCAACCGCCGGTACGAACCGGCAAGAACCCGTTTGCGTGGGACAGGAGGCGACGAGTGTCTGGAGTCTCGAGCGAGGTTGGCAGGGGGAGACAGGAGGTTGTGGCCGCGGTATCTTCGGCCGTCGACCGAAGCGTTATCAGCGTTCGGTGGGTGTGACCTGATACAGGGCGTGTAGCTCAGTGGACAGAGTTCTTGGTTCCGGACCAAGATGTCGCGGGTTCAAATCCCGTCGCGCCCGTGCAGCGAGGAACGGAGTGACGAGCGAACCGGCACGCGGGATTTGAATCAGGGAGTGGAGCAACGCGGAACGACCGTGGTTCAAATCCCGTCGCGCCCGTCCGACTCGCGATGCTCGTCTCATCGCTGCAACGCAGCTCGCGAACGCACGGCGGCCGCTCACGTCCGTCACACCTGTTTTCCGGCGACATTTCCTGAGCCGTGAAACCGGCACCATGGATTTGTATCAGGGAGTGAGGTGAAAGGGAACGATCCAAATCGCGAGCGCACTGTACGGACCTCCTCGAGTGTTCGTGGACGGATTCACATTACGCCCAGGGAGTGCAAGGGACGACTCACGACGTCGAGTGACGGTCAGTCACCCGAGCCCGGCAGTAACAACGGAAACGATTCACACCCTGACCGCCGATACGTATGGCGACCAGGCGTGCATTGACACTCGGTGGCTACGCCTCACTCTGACTGCCAACTCGGGTTCTCCCGCGGCGGGCTGAAGATGTCCACGCCGCGGACAGTCTCAGCTCCGCGGTTCTCGGCTGCGTGGGGTTGGCCCCCTGGGAGGGCGTAGGCATCACCAGGCTCGCACTCGAGTGTGTCTCCATCGGAGACGAACGTCACCGTTCCCTCGTAGATGAATCCGGTCTGCTCGTGGGGATGGCTGTGTTCCTCGACGACGGCACCCGGCTCGATTTCGAAGTGCTGGACGTTCATCGAGTCGGTGCCTGCCATCAGGGCCAGGTGGACGCCGTCGGCGGCTTCGGTGGACTCGACGTCGGTGAGTGAGACGTGTTCCATACTGGACGCTCTCCGGGCAGGAGTGTAATGGTTGTCACTGCGGCAGACGGGACACGGTCGCAGTGACGGGCAAGGCACGGCTCCGATCGCCACCGGGTGGATTCCGACCACACGCGACACCCGATCGACCGCCGCGGCTACGCCCTCGGCCCCGATCATCCCTCCCGATCGGGCGGCCCTCGATCCAGCCGATCCCGAACGAACGCGACCTCCTCGCTCGAGAGCGAGCGATCCCCGGTCTGAAACCGCTCGAGTCCTCGACGATAGCTCGCGGGGTCGTCGGCGGGATGCTCGAGGACGAGTTCGGCGAGGCCGGTCGTCCGCCCAGTGAAACCGAAGCCGGCCTTCCAGAGGGCGTCGTAGGCGTAGGGATTGTTGACGGCGATCCGCAGCCGATCGTAGCCTCGGTCGCGGGCGGCGTCCCTGACGTGAGCGGTCAGTCGCGGCCCGATGCCCTGCCCGCGGTGGTCGCGCTCGACGGTGACGTACCGGATCCAACAGGTGTCGGCGTCGGTGCGATCCTCGTTGAAGGCGACGGCGGCGACGACGTCCGTCTCGTAGGCGGGTGTACCCGTGGCGCTGGCGTCCGTTGGCACGTCCGGCGGAAGATCAATACTGCCCGACTCGAGCCGGGCGACTGCCTTCCCCGTGTTGGACATGACGAACTTGCCGGCGTAGCTAAAGCGCTCGTGGTGGAGCGCCAGGGTGGGACCGTCGGCTGGCCAACCGACGATCTCCATGGTGACTGGTGGTGTCACGACCGTCCTCCGCTTGGTGCTCGAGGGACAAAGACCTGGGGCCCGACGACGGTACGAATTTCCCCGAGCGGCTCGAAGCGACCAACGATGAGCGCCAACGCACTCGAGTCGGTCGACCTGCGATACGACCAGCGGATCGTCAACGACGTTCGCCTGCACGTCGTTGAGGCCGGCCCGGTCGACGGCCAACCCGTGATCTGTCTCCACGGTTTCCCCGAGTTCTGGTACAGCTGGCGATACCAGATCCCGTCCCTCGCCGACGCTGGCTATCGCGTCGTCGCTCCAGACATGCGCGGATACAATCGCTCGGAGAAACCCCACGGGATCGACGCCTACCGCCTCGAGGAACTGGTCGGCGACGTGGTGGGCCTCGCCGACGGCACCGACGCCGCGCGTGTCCACCTCGTCGGTCACGACTGGGGTGGGGTCGTCGCCTGGGCAACGGCTCTCGAACGACCGGAGATCCTCGAGAGCCTCACCGTAATGAACGCCCCACATCCGGTGAAGTACGCCCGCGAACTGACCCTCGAGCAACTGGCCCGGTCGTGGTACGCGCTGGCGTTTCAGCTCCCCTGGGTACCCGAGGCAGCGTTCGCTGCACGGGACTACGCCGCCCTCGAGGCGATGTTCACCGACGAGCGTGTCGACGCCGACGCTTTCAGCGAGGCGGACATCGAGCGCTACAAGGCGGCGTTCCGACGCCCTGGGGCCATGCGATCGGCGATTTCGTACTACCGGGCGCTGTTTCGACACCACACCGTCGAGGAAATACCTGCGGCGATTCCGGTGATCGGCGACTGGCTCGCCGACGACGTGGACCCGATTGCGGTGCCGACGCTCGTGATCTGGGGCGAACGGGACGTGGCGCTCTCGACGAGCCAACTCGAGGGGTTGGACCGGTACGTGCGGGAGCTCGCGATCGAACGGTACTCGGATGCCAGCCACTGGGTGAACGTGGACCGGCCGGCAGCGGTCAACGACCAGCTGTGTACGTTTCTGGACGCCGTCTAACCGGTTTCAAGATGTGGACTACTGCTCTCTGGCGCCGGGGACCGTCCTCTCCTCAGGATCGTTCGGTCGCCCGATGAAGAGCGGATCGCGAATCTCGAGGGCGGCGTCGAACTCCTCGTGGCGATCGGTCTTGCGGCCGATCCGGCGCAGTTGTTCGGTGTGTGCCCGTCGGACCGCGTCCCACTCGTGTCTGGTCAACCCGAGGTCGGCCCCGAGCTCGCTCCAGAACCCCCGCTCGAGGAGAAACGCCAGCCGCCGGTCGTCCTCGAAGATGCACTCGGTGGAGTGCAGGTATGTCTCGAGGTCCGGCCCGAGGTGCGCCTGGACGGCCTCGATCAGTTCGGGAACCCGCGAGGGGGAAACGCTCGCCTTCGCGGCCGTCAACAGCATGATCTGGCCGTCGATCGGATCGGCGCTCATCTCAGCCACCGGCCCGCATGGCCTTCCTGGCGAACGCGGGGATCAGTTCTTCGAGGGTCGCCGACTCGCCCTCGAAGACGACTGTCACCTCGGTCAGCGTCAGTGACGGCCCGATGCCGACGGTTCGGGACGAGAACGTCGCTCGCCAGTCGTCACCCTCGACGACGTCGTCATCGGTTCGCTCCCCGCCGAGGTTCTCGAGGTATCGAACGGTCAGCCGTTCGGAGATGCCCCGGAAGGAGCGCTCGATACGCGTGGTCATAGCCGGCGTTCGGACGCCATAGGTAAAAATGCGCGTGCGGCGGCCGAATGTGAACGTGGTTCGCAGAGAGGCGGGGCTTGGTCAAATTCGAGGCGGAATGGATGGCACGTGACGGCTGGCCGAGCCGGGACGGAAGAGGAGCCCCGACGTGCCGAGGAGTCCCTCGAGCCGTGGTCAGTCCGCGATTGACGCCGCGATAGCTGGCTCCCCGTCACCGGGAATCCACCGTCGAACGTACGGAATCGTGACGCCGAGGGTATCCTCGAGCAGGGTCACGATGACGAGGTCGCTGGGCTCGAGGCCGCCCACGAGAGCCACGACGACGAGCGAGAGGCAGCCGAGGGCCACAAGGACCGGCAGAGCGGTGAGGGCGGTCACGCTCACCCATGGAGAGAGGAGGACAGCCCACGGGAGGACGATCAGGGGGAGGCCAAGGTAGGCCCGCCCCGCCTCGGCTGAGAGTGGGGTGATGCCGTAGTTCACGGCCAGGATTCCACAGATCACGACGTGGACGGCGAGCAGGGAGGTGACCGAGGCCAGCGCGGCCCCGGTGATCCCGAGTCGAGGAATGAGGGCGACGTTGACGACCACGTTGAGCCCCAGGCCAAAGACGTTGCCGGCGGCGATCCAGGTCGTGGCGCCGAGCGCCGAGAGGGTTTCCCGGTCGCGACCCGCCGCAGCACTGAGGAAGAAGCCGATTGCGAGGATCGGCAACACCGTCGCGGCTGGGGTGTACTCGCTCCCGAACACGAGTCCGAGAACGTCCGCGGGAAAGACGACGAAGAGAACGAACGCCGGGAACGTCACGACGTAAACCCACTTCGTCGTCGTCGCGTAGATGTCGTCCAGCATCGTCCGATCGCCCTCGGCATCCAGCCGCGAGGCGATTGGGAGGTACAGAAAGCCAAAGGCGGTGAGCACCACGAGCAGGCCACTCGCGAGCGGGTAGGCCGCGCTGTAGAGGCCGACTTCCGCCGAAGTGCGAAAGTACCCGAGCATCAGGGTGTCGGTCTGGGTGAGCAGGACGCTCACCACGGTGGAGACGACCAGCGGCGCGGAGAACGTGACGAGCTCGCGGGTATGGGTTCGGTAGGGCCCGACGAGCGGGAGCAGTCGGTGCAGGAAGTAGTGGGCCGCGAGGAACGTCGCGACGGCCGCGAGCAGGTACGCGACGCCCGCGGCAACGATGCCGTAGCCCGCGAGCAGGAGCGCCGCGATCAGCCCGATCCGGAGGAACGGATCGAGGACGTCCTGAGCCAGCGTCCGGTAGACGGTGTTCTCGTGTCCGCGGATGCCGGCGATGGCGATTCGGAAGCCGACGACGAACGGAATCGAGCACGACAGTACCCGCACGAAGGGGACGGCGGCCTCGGACTCGAAGAAGAGGCCTGCGATCCACTCGGCACCGAGGAACATCGCCACGGCGAACGCCGCGGCGAGCCCCGTCGTCACGGCCATGCCACTCACCCAGACGCCCCGTTGGTCGACATCGTCGTCGAATCGGGGCACGAACCGGGAAACTCCCTGGGTACAGCCCGCCATCGCCAAGGTCGTCGTGAACATGAGGAGGGCGAGACCCAGACTCACCTCGCCGTAGGCGTCCGGTGACAGGAGTCGCCCGATGACGACGCGCTCGCCGAGTTTCGCCGCCGCCCCCATCACGCCACCCACCATGACGAGGACGGCACTCGAGAGCAACGCCGAGAGTTCCCGCTCGCGATCGGCCATCAGAGATAGCCCAGATCCTCGAGCCGATTAGTTACGGACTCGGTATCCCCGGCCCGTCCGTGAGCCGTCCCAAAGCTGACGCCATCGTAGGCCGCCCGCCCGTGGGGGGCGGTGAGGAGTCCGGGTGGGACGTGTCCGCTCATCGTTTCGGGGACCGAACAGCCCAGTAGGGCCATCGTAACTGGGGCAACATCGGTGAGCGAGAGCGGGTCACCGGTCCAGTCGGGGTCGATGTCCGGGCCGGCCGCGAGGAACACCCCCTCCCGCTTGTGATCGTGGACGTCGATCGAGACGGCAGTCGTCCCATAGAGGTCGGTCTTGACGTTGTGGTTCATCTCCGTGGGGCGGAACAATATGTCCGGGGCGCGGTCGGTATGGGGGCCGTCGTACACCTCTTCGCACCGACAGACCAGCTCGAACGCCGGCTCGCCATCCGGGGTCTCGAACGCAGACAGGAGCTCGATGAGGTCGTCCCTGACCGTTTCGTACACCTCGGGAGCGACGACGCCAGCGGGTTCACGCCCCTCGAGGTTGATCCGCACGCCAAGTCGGGTTCCCTCGGTGCAATAGGCTTTCGAGCGTCGCCAGTCGATCCCCTCCGCGACCGCTCGCCGGATCGACTCCGGCAGGCGGCGCTTGACCACCTCGCCCAGGCCGACCCTGTCGGCGGCGTTGTAGGCCGTTGCCGGCGTGATCCCCGTTCGGTCGAGCACGCGCTTTGCCGCTCGAGCCACGAGGGGGGCCTCGTCGGGTTGATCCTGGTCAACTGTCGAGGATCCCCCGTCGTCTCCGTCGCCGTTCGCCCGACCATCTTGGGGTGCCGTGTCGCCCGTCAGTGCCGTCTTCTCCCCGGCGAAGTCGAGACCCGTTCCACCCTGGGCTGTCGGCACCAGGAAGTCGTGCTGACGGAGCAACTCGTTGACGTACAGCGAGTATCCCGTCACGGGCCCGATGCCGTGGTCAGAGCAGACGACGACGTTGACGTCCTCACCGACGCTCTCGAGCACCCCCTCGAGCACCCGGTCGGCGGCCTCGTAAACAGCCCTGAAGGCGTCGTCGCTGTCGAAGTTGTGGAAGACGGCGTCGGTCTTCTGAACTTGCACGAACGCGAACTCCCAGGACTCCGTCTCGAGGAGGTGCCGCGCAACCCGCCCGCGCTGGTCGATCAACGCGAGGTAGCCGGCCAGTTTCGCCTCGCTGTCGTCGCTCACCTCGTGGCTCGAGTACCGGCGAGCGGGTTCCCCCAGGGCCGCCTCAAGGCGGTCCTCGACGTCAGGGGGGTGTGCCGGCGCGTCCTCGGTGGCGAGATAGCCCGGAATCAGGATGCCATTGATCGGGTCGGCCGGATGGGTCACGGGCACGTTCACGACGATGGATCGTCGGCCGAGGTGCGAACAGTAATCCCAGAGGGCCGGCCGATCGACGTCCTGGCGCGAGACCAACCTCCCGTCGTTGGGGTACCCGTCGTACTGAAAGAACCCGTACACGCCGTGTTCGCTCGGGTCACAGCCGGTGTACATCGAGGGCCAGGCGCTGCCGGTCCAGGGCGGGTGTGTCGACTCGAGAGGCGCGGCTACCCCGCGAGAGCGGAGTGTCTCGAAGGCCGGCAGATGCTCAGCATATCGCTCGAGGTATCGTGCGTCGAGCGCATCGAACCCGAGGACGACCGTTCGGTGCCCGTTGCTCACCATGGTCGCTCCGGGGGCTCGAGCGATCGACGAACGGGTGACGGGCGAGCGAACGCACTGATCCGTCGGTGGTGTCCACGCATCGGACGGGGCTTCCTCGAGTCGACTCTTTGTTAGCGAGCTGGTACAGCAACGGCGGGTTCGTCAGGGGATTCGTACATCGTGGAGCGCCCATAGTACTGGGTCGCGTGCACCGATCCGTACTCGTCCGCGAGTGGGTGCCGGCTGACTCGAGTGGCGATTCCCGCTGCCTTAACCCCTGAAAAGCAGTTATCACGGCCCTACTGCACTCGTCTCTCGTTCTGATAGGATCCCGCTCGAGCGGCAACCTCGATACCGTTGGCAATTAGAGGTAAGCGGCGTCCCACCGGGTCGCTTTCCGGCGATTCCCACAGTCGTTACACTGGATTCGGCCCATCGAGTCCATGGCGTTGTCCAGCGAGTCGCAGTTGCCACAGTACCATCCGTAGCGGTCGGTGGCGTCCACGTCGGCGTAGGCCGCGTAGAAGGGGGCCTTCGAGCCGCGGGCGGGCTCGCCGTAGCTCACGTGACACGTGAGGCCGTCTTCCTCGACGGTTGCCTGTGCACGCCAGTCGTCGTCCACGTCACCGTCTGCCTCGACGTAGACGTTCTCCGTGTGCGTTTCGTCACCGACGGCGAGTTCGCGGGCGTCGACGCGTTCGAACCCGTGGGCGCGGTAGAACTCGTTGCCGAATTCGTTCCCCGCGAGGACGGCCCCCTGCAGCTGATCCGCGCCGGCCTCGAAGAGCGCCTCTCTGGTTCTGGCGAGCAACCGCGCGCCCAGCCCCTCCCCCCGGTTGTCGGGGTCGACGTGAATCCAGTTGATGCGCCCAGTCGCGTGATTGTCACCGAGCAGGCGACTCTCGGAGAAGGCAATTACCTCGCCGTTGCGATCGACTACCAGGACCAGATGCTCATCATCTTCGAGCAACTCGTGTATCTCGCCTTCCGCCCCGTACCAGTTTGTCGTGGCCGCGTCGATCGTCGACTCGTCGAGGAAGTCCGTGTAGGTTTCCTCGAGTGAACGACGGGCGATGGTGTGGATCGACTCACGGTCGCCGGCGCTTGCTTCACGAACGTTCATATCTGGACGTTCACGCCCCAGATAGAAAACAACTTCTACAGCTTCCATATCCGGATACGGTGTCGCCGGGGGACGGCTCCCGTTCCATCCTGCGGATCGCCACTGGTCAACGTGGCCGCTCACCGCGACCGATCTCACCGTGGCCGTTCCCGGCCGGGGAGCACTCCGGTCATTTATATAGGCTCCGACGCCCATTGCTCGAGCATGCACGAAGCTCCCGCCGACCGCACGCAGACGACCATTACGGACGGTGGCGTCGAGGATTGGGCGGGCGATGATGCGAACGAGGCGTTCACCTACAACGGCGGCCGCGTCGACCCCGGCGAGTCGGCGAACATTCGCTACGGTATCAGCGAGACCTACCTGGGGGATCCCGTCCGGATCCCCGTCACCGTGATCAACGGCGAACACCCTGGCCCAACCGTCTTTCTCTCGGCAGCGGCCCACGGTGACGAACTCAACGGGATCGAGGTCGTCCGCGAGGTGGCCCACGACTGGGACCACAGCGAGTTACACGGGACGCTCGTCTGTCTGCCCGTCATGAACGTCCCAGGCTTCCTCGCCCAGGAGCGCTATCTCCCCATCTACGACCGCGACCTCAACCGATCGTTTCCCGGTCGGGAGGACAGTACGAGTGCCCGCCGGATGGCTCACCGCATCTTCACGAACTTCATCGAGCCCTGCGACCTCGGCATCGACTTTCACACCTCTACTCGCGGGCGGACTAACATGCTCCACGTCCGCGCGGAACTAGAGAACCCCACGGTCGAGCGGCTGGCTCGGGCGTTCAGTTCCAACGTCATCATCGCCGGGTCGGGCTCGAGTGGCACCCTCCGTCGGGAGGCCACCGCCGAGGGGATCCCGACGATCACCGTCGAAATGGGCGAGGCCCACCGGTTTCAGCGTCAGTTGATCGATCGCGCGCTGACGGGCGTCGCGAGCGTCCTCGCGGAGGTCGGCTGCCACCGGGAAGCCCCCGTCCACTGGCCTGGCTGGCGGGTCATCATCGACGACGCGGGCGAGAAGACCTGGCTACGGGCCGACGCCGGTGGCATCGTCGACATGAAACACTCGAGTGGCGATCTCGTCCGGGAGGGCGAGACGATCTGCGCCATCACAAACCCGTTCAAGGAGGAAGACGACATCGAGACCGTCGAGGCTCCGTTCACTGGTCTGGTCATTGGCGTCCTGGAGAATCCGGTCGTCTACCCCGGCAACCCGATCTGTCACCTCGTGGGTCTGAACGACACCATTCTCAACGCGCTCGAGCGCGAACTCGAGCACCAGGACCCGTTTCTGGAGACCCTCGAGTGATCATCGTTCTCTCGGCCTCGAACGCCGCTGACACCGGTGTTCCCGCGGATCGGCGAGCGTGCGGGCCGAGTGAGTCCGGTATCGATCCACGCGCCGTCACCGGCTGACAGAACCCGCGGGAGATCGCCAACGGTAACTTCTATACCCCCAGGGCCTAACGCCCAACTAGAACGCATGAGTCAGTCTTACAACCGCGGCCTTATCGAGGACTTCGGACGGTGGAAGGAGTTCTCGGCCGGGATGTGGGCGTGGATCTTCCACAAGTTCACGGGGTGGGTCCTCATCGGCTACCTGTTCACCCACATCGCGGTATTGAGTAGTGCCCTCGCGGGCCCGGAGGCATACACCGAAACGCTGCAGGGTCTCGAGGCCCTGTTCGTCGTGCGATTGCTGGAGGTCGGTCTGTTGGCGGTGGCCGTCTTCCACATCCTGAACGGTATTCGCCTCCTCATGGTGGACCTCGGCATTGGCCTCGACGCACAGGATAAGTCGTTCTACCTATCGTTGCTCATCACGGGCGCGATCGCGGTAGCGAGTGTGCCAACGTTCATGACGGATGTGGGATTCTAATGGCTGAACGCTACTCCTCTTTCACACCGGGTGGGACGGCATGGCTACTCCAGCGCGTGACCGCAGTCTTTCTGATCTTCGCGCTGGCATTTCACTTCTTCCTGTTGCACTTCGTCAACCACGCCTGGGAGATCGAGTTTGCCGGGACGCAAGCGCGGATGCAGGATCTAGGTTACTTCATCACGATGATCCTGTTCCTGATCACGGCAACGTTCCACGGCGTCAACGGCGTCTACAATGCCCTGATCAACCAGGGTCTCACCGGCACCCCACGCAAGGTCGTGCTGGCGATCCTGGTGCTCGCGAGCCTCGCCCTGGTCGGCCAGGGCATCTGGGTCGCCATCGAGATGCGCGGAGGGCTGATCCTATGAGTACACAAGAACAAAAACCAGAACCCGATACGGAACCGGAAGAACCCGAGAGCCAGGAGGCTCCAGTCGAACAGCGCGCACCGGCCTCCCCCCAGCAACGGCGCATGCAGCGCAAGGCGAGTAACCTGGCCGAACGCGAACGCCAGGCCGCCGAGGACGAGGCCAAACTCGAGGGAGACACGGTCCACCTCAAGGTGTTCCGGTTCGATCCCGAGGTCGCGAACAAGCAGGAACCGCGCTTCGACGACTTCCACGTCCCCCTCGAGCGCGGGATGACCGTCCTCGACGCGCTGATCTACGCCCGCGACGAGTACGACTCCTCGCTGACCTTCCGACACTCCTGTCGGCAGGCGATCTGTGGCTCTGACGCCTTCTTCGTCAACGGCTCCCAGCGGTTGGGCTGTAAGACCCAGCTCTCCGAACTCGACCAGCCCGTTCGCGTGGAGCCACTTCCCCACCAGGAGGTCGTCAAAGACCTGGTCGTGGACATGGAACACTTCTACGACCAGATGCACAGCGTCGAACCCTACATGCAACAGGAGGACCTCCCCGAGGGCGACTTAGCGGAGATGCGCCAGTCACGCGAAAACCGCGAGAAAATCAAGATGTCCACCCGGTGCATCTGGTGTGGGGCGTGTATGTCCTCGTGCAACATCGCGGCCGGTGACAATCAGTATCTGGGGCCGGCAGCGATCAACAAGGCCTACCGATTCGCGATGGACGAGCGAGAAGACGAGGAGATCAAGGAGCATCGACTGCGCATCATCGAGCAGGAACACGGCGTCTGGCGCTGCCAGACCCAGTTCTCCTGTACGGAGGTCTGTCCGAAGGACATCCCACTCACCGAGCACATTCAGGAGCTCAAGCGTGAGGCAGTCAAGAAAAACCTGAAATTCTGGTAACTATGTACGAACACGACGTCATCGTGGTCGGCGCCGGCGGTGCCGGCCTCAGAGCGGCAATCGCAGCACACGAGGCGGGAGCGGACGTGGCCATGGTCACGAAACTGCACCCGGTCCGGAGCCACACCGGTGCGGCCGAAGGTGGCATCAACGCCGCCCTCCGGGAGGGCGACGACTGGGAACTCCACGCCTACGACACCATGAAGGGCTCGGACTACCTGGGCGACGCCCCCGCCATCGAAACGCTCGCAAAGGACGCCCCCGAGGATACGATCACGCTCGAGCACTGGGGCATGCCCTTCTCCCGCGAGGACGACGGCACGGTCTCCCAGCGCCCCTTCGGTGGCCTCTCGTTCCCCCGAACGACCTACGCCGGGGCGGAGACGGGCCATCACCTCCTGCACGTCCTCTACGAGCAGGTCGTCAAACGCGGCATCCAGGTCTACGACGAGTGGTTCGTGATGAACCTGGCGGTCACCGACGAACCCGACCCGAACGACCGGACCTGCCACGGCGTCGTCGCCTACGACGTCCAGTCCGGGAAGATCGAGGGCTTCAAGGCCACAAACGGGGTCATCATCGCGACCGGTGGTCCCGGCCAGGCGTTCGATCACACCACCAACGCCGTCTCCTGTACCGGTGACGGGCAAGCCATGGCCTACCGCGCGGGCGTCCCGCTCGAGGACATGGAGTTCGTCCAGTTCCACCCGACGACCCTTCCCTCGACGGGGGTCCTCATCTCCGAGGGGGTCCGCGGTGAGGGTGGGATCCTCTACAACGAAGACGGCGAGCGGTTCATGTTCGAACACGGCTACGCGAACAACGACGGCGAACTCGCCAGCCGCGACGTCGTCTCCCGCGCCGAGTTGACGGAGGTCAACGAGGGTCGTGGCGTCGAGGACGAGTACGTCCACCTCGACATGCGCCATCTGGGTGCCGAACGGATTCTGGACCGCCTCGAGAACATCCTGCACCTGGCGGAGGACTTCGAGGGTGTCGACGGTCTCGTCGAGCCGATGCCGGTCAAACCCGGCCAGCACTACGAGATGGGCGGCATCGAGACCGACGAAAACGGCGAGACCTGCATCGACGGACTCTACGCCGCGGGCGAGTGTGCCTGTGTCTCCGTCCACGGGGCGAACCGCCTCGGCGGGAACGCCTTGCCCGAACTCGTGGTCTTCGGCAAGCGAGCCGGCTATCACGCCGCTGGCGCGGACCTGGGCGAGGCGGCAATCGAGACGGGATACAGCGAGGACGTCGAGGACGAGACCAACCCCGACCTGCCGGTCACCCCTGGCGAGGCCGGCCTCGAGCCTGCTGGCGGGGCGGTCGCCGCTGACGGCAGCGGCCAGGTCCTCGACGAAGCGGACGTCCTCGAGCGTGCCGTCGAGGCCGAACGCGCCCGAACAGAGCGCCTGATGGAGCGTGAGGACGGCGTCAAACACGCCGACGTCCGCGCGAAATTGCAGCGTGCGATGACCCGAGACGTCAACGTCTTCCGCGAAGCGGAGGGACTCAAACGCGCCCTGCGTGAGATCCGTGAGTGTCGCGAACTGTACCAGGAGGTGGCCGTGCAGGATCCATCGCGGACGTTCAACACGGACCTGCAGATGACCTACGAGACGCGCAACCTGATCGACATCGCCGAGACGATCGCGCTCGGGGCACTCGTGCGCAACGAGTTCCGCGGGGCCCACTGGCGACTCGAGAACCAGGTGCGCGACGACGAGAACTGGCTCAAACACACGCTGATCTCCTGGAACGGCGGCAAACCCTCGATCTGGTATCGGCCCGTGATCCTCGAGGGCGAAGCGAAGACCTACGAGCCGAAAGTCCGCAGCTACTGACCCACACTGGGTTTCGTGATCCCCGGATAGGCGGCTACACAGCCCTGATATCTGTCTTATAGATGCTAGAATGTCCACCATACAGCCGTGGTACCGCGACACTCGCAAGCCTTAACCGTAAGGTGGGCATACATTTGTTCGTAATGGCGAAAGGTAACGTTGATTTCTTCAACGACACAGGCGGCTACGGTTTCATTTCGACGGACGACGCGGACGATGACGTTTTCTTCCACATGGAAGACGTCGGCGGCCCGGACCTCGAAGAAGGCACCGAGATCGAATTCGACATCGAACAGGCCCCCAAAGGCCCACGCGCGACGAACGTCGTCCGCAACTAACTCTTTCAGTTCGTCGTCGTGAGACGACGCTGAACGCATTTTACACACTCTCGAGCACTCGCTCCGTCGACAGCTGCTACCCGCTCGAACAGAGGCGTGGCAATCGCTTTCGCAGGCTCTTTGCCCGTCGACGCGAATCCGCAGGTATGTGCGTGGGAGTGATGTCTGAGGGGCGTGGACGACACGGTCCATCGATGGGGCCGTTCACTCGCGGTGTTCGGAGGCGGCGCTGATGGTTGGTGGTGGACGAAGTGCCCTCGATGCGACCGACATTCGACGACTGAAGCTCGGGTTCGTGGGTCTCGTCGGCGTCTCCGGGACGATGATGGGCGTCCAGGCCGGTGGTGGCCTCGAGCTGATCGCACTGACGACGCTCGTTGGCGTCCTCGCCGGCATCGCGCTGCTGTGGTATCTGACGTGGGTCGCGGCTA
>LKND01000016.1 GCA_001564275.1 Natrialbaceae archaeon Tc-Br11_E2g14
CTCCGTTCGGAACCACTCGGCGCAAAAATCTACGCTAAAAAGGCCGCCTTCGCGGACTTCGTCCGCTTCGGCGGGGAACCGCTCGCTTGGCTCGCGGATGCTGATGGTGGTATCTGCTTGACCTGTACTGAGCGATCATGACCCCTGCAAATTGGGCGGAACCTCGTGGCACATTCACACCCTGTATTTCATTACAGATCGCGTGATATGGAGCGAATTGCAGCAGGTGCGTTCGTATCAATTGCTCCTCGAGTGAGCTACCGAACCGCCGCCGTAGCCGCCTGGATACTCTCGAGTGCCGCCTCGAGTTCGTCCATGCTCGTCGCGTACGAGAGGCGGGCATAGCCCTCGCCGTTGGCTCCGAAGGCCTCCCCGGGAACCACGACCACCCCGCGCTCGAGGACCTCGTCACACCAGCCCTCGGGCACCTTCGGCATGACGTAGAAGGCCCCCTGTGGGGTTGGCACTTCGAGGCCGGCGTCCGCGAGCCCCTCGAGGACGAAATCGCGCCGACCCTCGAAGGCCTCGGTCATCTCCGCGACGCAGTCCTGTGGGCCCGAGAGGGCGGCCTCGGCGGCGTACTGGGCGGGAGCGGAGGCACAGGCCTGACAGTACTGGTGGACCCGGAGCATGCGCTCGATGCGTCGGTTCGAGCCGATCACCCAGCCCAGTCGCCAGCCGGTCATCGAGTACGTCTTCGAGCAGGCGCTGACGACGACGACGTTGTCGGTGCTCGCAAACTCCATCGGCGAGCGGTGCTCGCCCTCGAAGACGATGTGTTCGTACACCTCGTCGGAAATACAGAGCACGTCGTGTTCGTCGGCGATGCGGGCGAACTCGCGCATGTCGGCTTCACTCTGGACCGCCCCCGTGGGGTTAGCCGGGCTGTTGACGACGAACGCCGCGGTGTCCTCGGTGATCGCCGCCTCGACGTCCGCGGGAGCCATAGTGAGGTCCTCACGGAGCCCGATCGGCTTCGGGGTGCCACACGCGAGTCGCGTGAGGGCGTCGTAGGAGACGAATCCAGGATCGGGGAAGAGGACCTCCTGGCCGGGGTCGACATGGGCCTCGAGCGCCAGGTGCAGGGCCTCGCTCCCGCCGGCGGTGGCGATGGCGTTCGCCGGGTCGACCTCGAGACCGTAGGTGCGATCGTACGCCTCGGCGATGGCCTCGCGGAGTTCGAGGGTCCCCTTATTCGAGGTGTAGGCGTCAGTCTTTCCCGCCTCGATGGCCTCGATGGCGGCCGTCCGGGCGTGTTCGGGGGTGGGGAAGTCCGGTTGTCCGATCCCGAGGTTGATGGCGTCCTCGCCGGCTGCCTCGAACACTTCGCGAATGCCGCTGATCGACACCGCTTCCACGCGGCTGGAAAATCCCGTCATATCACTACTGGCGTGGGCCTCCCCGATAACTGTTGATACACTGGGTGCAACCGACGCGCCCCAATCGATCGGTTCCGCCGACCTACCATCCACACCAACCAGTAGCCGGAACACATTTACCCCTCCTCTGATACGTCCCACCTGATATCGATGTATTCCAGGAGATCGGTCCTCGCCACGGGAGGCGTCGGCAGCCTCGCGCTCACCGCGGGCTGTCTCGATTTTATCCGCGGCAACGCCCCACTCGAGTACACCGCCAAGACGCTGTTCCCATCCGAACAACGGGTCGAGGAAACCGGCTACGACGAGTACGATCAGGGGTGGGAAGGCATCAACGAGGAGGTCGCCGGCCGGGAGATTCGGGCCGCCGGCTGGACAGTCGCCTACACGAACGAACTCGAGATCCAGAACCGACGTGAGGACGCTGCCGTCTTCGCCGGCATCACCATGCCGCTAATGGAGGTCGCCGGCTCGCCGCTGAACCCGCTGGCGGAGATGGACACCGACGAGCTGATGGAGGAGTTCGGAGCCCAACTCGAGGGCGAGTACGACAACATTCAGGATCCGGAACCGACCGGCGAGTCGTTCGAACTCGAGATACTTGCCGACGACCGGGAAATCGAGGAGTACCAAACGGCGGCGACGCTCGCGGGCGAAGAACTCGAGATCGTCCTGTGGATCACTTCCTTCGATCACAGTGACGACGCTGTCGTGCTGTTGGGCGGTTTTCCCGAGGAACTCCCGGACGAGGGCGTCAACATCGAACTGCTGATGGAATCGGTCGAGCACCCGTCCGACCGCGAGGTCCCCGAGCCGGATCCGGGCAACGAGTCCGCGTCATAGCCCCACTGGTGGCCACCCTGCTGAAAGTCGCTCACCGTCGGTTGTGAAACGGCTGTCAGCCGACGGCTCTCTATGGTGCAGCCGTGGCGACGCGGGTCTGTCCGGTTCGCGGATCGATGTGGACTCGGCAGGGACCCTCGTCGGTTTCTGCCGGAACGATCCACGTGCCGCGTGTCTGGTGGGGTGTGTCCACCTCGATCACGCTGTGGCCCGCCGCACGAAGTGAATCGTACGCGGTGACTGCGGCGTCGGCTGCGGAGGCGATTCGTACCCGATCGGGGCTGGTTGGCGACGGTTGGGTCATGGCGAGATCCCTCGTGTGGATGATGGTCAGCAACAATCATGAAGTGCGTCACCTGTTCCCAGTCCTCGAGAATACACGACGGGGCCGGGTGATGGACTGATCGTCGTACAGCGTCGACGTGGGAGACCGGTCACTGGTGGTCGGGCGGACACACGGTGGCCCTTCGACTGCTGGGCGATTCGGCCTGGCGGGGCGACCCCGCCACGCGAGGCGAGAGCACACTCACCCGTGTTTGTACGTCACACCGGACCCGGTCGTCGGGTACTCCCAGCTGACGTTGTCGTAGGGGCAGGCGAACCGACAGCTCGAGCACTCGAGGCAGTTCTCGTAGGCGATCGTCGGAACGCTGTCGGTGTCCGCCCGGTGCCAGACGTCCGCTGGACAGATGGGGACGCAATCGGTGGTCTCACAGCTATCCGTACAGACGCTCGGCACCTTCACGCCGAGGTGTGAGTCGCCGGGATCGTCGTACTTGACGGTGTAGAGCCGGTCTTCGATCGAGTCGTTCTGTACCTCGGGAACGGATGGTTGGACACTCATGTTATCTCACCAGTTTTCGGTATCGCATCGCCAGTTTCATCGCCCCAGTCCAGCCGCCAAGGGTCTCGAAGATCCGCTGCTTCGCTGCCCTGGCGTGTGCCTCTTTCGGGGCTCGATCCATGCGGAAGTACTCAGTTCCTGCGTCGGCAACCGCCGATGGCAATTGCTCGAACAGCAGGTCCCGGTCCTCCTCGACGCGGTCTGTCAGCCAGCCGTAGCGCTCGAGGTTCTGCACGACGAAGGAGTTCTCGAGCGCATCGGCGTAGCTGGACAGGGCGTCGGCACTGGTCAGGCCGCGTTCGGCGGCAGTCGCGATCGCATCGGCCGCGTGGTAGCCGCTTTCGACCGCCATGTTCGTCCCCTCGAGGTGGACGCCGTTGTTGAGCACCAGTCCCGCGGTGTCGCCCACGAGGACCGCGCCGTCGTGAACGAGATCGGGCATGGTTTCGGCCCCACCCTCGGGGATCGTCTTGGCGGTGTACTCGACGGTTCGAGCGCCGCGAAGCAACGGTGCCACCGCCGGGTGGCTCTTAAAGAGATTCAGCGTCTCCTCGGGGGTCTGGTGTTTCGTTGCCGCATCCTCGAGGCTGTAGGCCACGCCGACGCTCACCGTGTCGCTGTTGGTGTAGATGAAGCCACCACCGTAGGCCTCGCCAACGGCTCCTTCACCGAAGTAGTGATAGGAGACGCCAGCGTCGCCCACCAGCCGGAATCGATCCTGAATCGCCTCGTCGTTTTCGGGGAACTCGAGAACTTCCTTGACCCCGACGGCGATGTTCTCGCGCGATTCGGTCGCCTTGAGGTTGGCCCCCTCGCTCACCAGCGAGTTGCCGCCCTCGGCGAGGACGACGTAGGGTGCGCGAATCTCGCCGTCCGGTCGGTCGGTTTCGATGCCAACGATGCCACCGTTCTCTCTGATGAGGCCCGTGACCGTCGTCTCGGTGACGAGGGTCGCCCCGGCTTCGACGGCCTGCTCGGCGAACCACTCGTCGAAATCGCCGCGCAAGACGGTGAAGGAGTCGTTGTGTGGCTCGCGATTCCACTCACCGGGTTTGATCGAGATGGCCGTCTCGTCGTCGTGGCTCAGCATGCTGAAGCGCTTCTCGGCGATATAGCGCTCGAGCGGTGCCGAATCCAGGTCGGTCAACTCCCGAATTGTCGGCGTGTAGAGGACACCACCGAAGACGTTCTTCGCACCGGGATAGGTCCCGCGCTCGACGAGCAACGGTTCGAGGCCACGCTTTGCGAGGGTCAGGGCGGCGGCACTGCCGGCGAGGCCGGCCCCGACCACGATGGCGTCGAACTCGTTGTCGTAATTCGGCGACTCGAGGGCCGCGTCTCCGGCCCGTTCCTCGAGGAGCGTTTGGCCCATGCCCGTGGTCTGGTCAGTCATGGTGTCACCTCCGTTCGTTCATCCGAAGCAAGCGTCTCCGCTAAGTCGGGACAGACCGCAGCGAAATCGCCGACGATGCCGTAATCGGCGTGTTCGAAGATAGGCGCGTTGGGATCGTTGTTGATCGCGATCACCGTTCCCGACTTGTTCATGCCCTCGAGGTGCTGGATCGCTCCGCTGATACCGACGGCGACGTACAGTTCGGGCCTGACCGTCTTGCCGGTCTGGCCGACCTGCCGGGAGCCGTCGACCCAGCCCTCGTCGACCGCCGCTCGGCTGGCAGCCAGTTTCGCGTCGATCGACTCGGCGAGTTCGAGGGCCGGCTCGAGGTCCCCCTCGACGCCAGCACCGACGGCGACGATGCGCTCGGCCTCGGTGATGTCGGCCGTGTCGCCGATCTCGCGCTCGAGGACCTCGCTGACGGTGTCTGATTCGTCGACCACGACATCCACGTCGGTGATCGAATCCGCGTCGAACGCCACCGTCGGGTCGCGATCGCCGGCCTCGAAGACGCCCGGGCGGATCGTCGCCATCTGTGGGCGGTGGTCCTCACACAGAATCGTCGCGAGGATGTCTCCCCCGAAGGCGGGACGTCGTGCCTGTAACAGCCCGTCGTCGTCGACGTCGATCTCTGTCACGTCGGCCGTCAGGCCGGCGTGGGTCGGCACCGCAACGCGGCCGGCGAAGTCCCGACCGGTGTGGGTCCCGCCGATGAGCACGATGGTCGGCTTCCGGTTCTCGACCATCGCCCGGAACTGCGCGCCGTAGGGATCGGCCCGGTATGGCTCGAAGACCGGATCGTCGGCGACGAGGACACGGTTTGCGCCGCGCTCGAGTGCCGCTTCGGCGACGTCGTCGAGGTCCTCGCCGATGACGAGTGCAACCAGGTCCTGGTCGAGTTTTTCACTGAGCTGTTTACCCTCCTCGAGCAACTCCCAGGAGACCGGCATGACCTCCCCGGCGTGTTCCTCGACGAACACCCAGACGTCCTCGTACTCGTCGACGTCGATTCCCGCGTCGTTGGGTTCGCTCATGAGTACACCTCCGTGATCTGCTCGGCGAGGTCGTCGGCCGTTTCTACGACCTCACCCTTGCGTTCGACCGGCTGGACGGTTTCCATGCCGCCAACCGACGTCGGTGAGACGTCCAGGCCCACCTCGTCTTTGATATCCAGGTCTTCGGCGGTCCACTCGATCGGCTCGAAGTCGTTCTCGGCGTAGAGCTTGCGGTGGAGCGGCGCAGGGCGAGGGTCGAACTCGCCGTAGGCAACGGCGACAACCACCGGCAAGTCTGCGGCGACTCGTTCGTGGCCACCCTCGACGTCGCGTGTGGCGACCAGCCGATTCTCCTCGGGTCGCGGCTCGACCGCCTCGACGTAGGTCAACTGTGCCCAGCCGTTGTGGGCAGCGATGCCCGGTGGAACCTGTCCCGTCGAGGAGTCGGTCGTCTCCTCGCCCGCAAGGACGATGTCCGCGCCGAGTTGCTCGGCTGCCCTCGCGAGGGTCAGGCTCGTCGGCCAGGTGTCGCTGCCAGCGAACGCCCGGTCGGTGATCAACACCGCGTCGTCACAGCCCATTGCGATTGCCTCTTCGAGCACGGGGGTCGCCATTGGCGGCCCCATCGTCATCGCCACGACCCTCGCATCGACGACGTCTTTGATCGAGAGGGCCGCCTCGAGTGCCCCTCTGTCGGGCGGATTCATCACTGCCGGGGCACTTGCCCGATCCAGTCGTCCGGTGTCGGGGTCGATCCCGACCTCGTCAGCGTCCGGTACTTGCTTGACGCCGACGACGATAGTCCATGTCACTGTAGTCACCCATCGTGAACTACCCACCCTGCATGAATCATGGCTATTGCTGATTCCCAGGCCTCGAGAACGTGGTTGGTTCACATCCGGGACGGCGGTCACTATAGTAACAATTGAAACGAGTTACACACCCTCACAGCCAGGCGGCTCAGAACCGGTCTATCACCGGTTCTGAACCATGCTATCGTGAGGGTGTGAGCAATGACGTTCAGTGGCTATTATAACTGTCCGCTGGACCGGCAGACCCCAAGCGGTTACTGACAGCCGAGCCACGTGTCACGTATCGACCCCCCTGTGGGTTTCGATGGTCCACTCGAGTCGGGCACGCAAATCCACGCGTCACGGGATCGTGTCGCTCGATGTCGGTGTTCGAAACGCGGCGAAAAATCGAGACGCGGTTCGCTTCAGTAGAATTCGCGGACGAGATCCATGGCGTTCTCGGGTGCACCGTCTGGAATCTCGGCCATGTTTTCGGTGACGCCATGCTGTTCGTGATAGGGCACGGAGTTTTCGTTCTGGTACAGCACACCCTGGTACTCCTTCTCGGCGTCGAGGATCACGTTCTTGGCCGCCTCGTAATCGTGCCGGTCGTGTCCGTCCTCCTTGAGATCGACGAGAGTGTCACGGAAGTAATCATAGGTGTCGACGTCGTTGAACGTGACACAGGGGCTGAACACGTTGACGAAGCCAAAGCCATCGTGTTCGATTGCCTCCTCGATGATCTCGGCGTGACGCAGGGCGTCGGAGGCGAACGATTGAGCGATGAACGTCGCTCCGGACGCCATCGCGAGCGCGAGCGGGTTAACGGGGGGCTGCTGGGGCCCCTCAGGCGTTGTCGACGTCTCGAAGTCCGCTCGAGAGGTCGGCGAGGCTTGGCCTTTGGTCAGTCCGTAGATGCGGTTGTCCATGACAACGTAGGTCATGTCGACGTTGCGACGAACGGCGTGAACGAAGTGGCCCGCACCGATGGAGTAGCCGTCACCGTCACCGCCGGCGGCCATCACCTCGATGTCGGGCCTGGCCATCTTGACGCCCGTCGCGACCGGGAGTGCACGGCCGTGGACACCGTGAAGCGCGTAGGCGTGCATGTAGGTCCCGATCTTGCCCGAGCAGCCGATTCCGGCCACCAGGAACGTGTTGTCGGGATCGTTGCCCGTGTTCGCGAGGGCCTTCATCATGCCGTTCATCGTCCCGAAGTCCCCACAGCCGGGACACCAGGTCGGTTGCTTGTCGGATTTGAAGTCGGTGAATCGAACGTCTGATTGAGAGCTCATTGTGCTGGCACCTCCTCGGTCAACGAGGCCGCGATCTCGGCCGCGAGTTCGTCGGCCTTGAACCGAACGCCCGTGTACTTGTTGATCCGGTCGACCCGGGTCAGCGTGTCGTGTTCGATGACGTCGGCGAACTGCCCCGTGGCGTTACACTCGACGACGATCACGTCGTCTGCCGCCTCGACCGCCTCGGTCAGATCCGGTCGCGGGAAGAGATACGGCACCGAGAGGAGCCGCACGTCGATCCCGTCGTCCTCGAGGGACTCGAGGGCCTCGACGAGTGCGCCCTCGTTCGAGCCCCACGAGATGACCACCGAGTCGGCATCCGGGTTTCCGAACTCGCGGTAGTCCCAGTCTTCTACGGTTCTCGCGGTTTCGACCTTTCGGTTCCGCTTGTCGACCTGCTCGACGCGAACGTCGGTGTCCTCCGTTCGACGACCGAGTTCGTCGTGCTCGAGCCCCGTGCTCATGTGGGCCCCGTCGACCGTACCGGGAATGGCGCGGGGACTGACCCCATCGTCCGTGGCGGCGTGCGCACGGAACCGGCCCTTGTCGTCGAGCCACTCGGCGGCCCCCTCGTCGTCGACGAGTTTGCCGCGGTCGACCTCGACGGCATCCATATCGAAGGTTTCAGGGGAGAACGTCTGTTCGGTCACCGCGAGCGCGAGGTCGGCGACGAGGTACACCGGCGTCTGGTACTTTTCGGCGTAGTTGAACGCCTCGACGGTCTTCCAGAAACACTCGTCGATCGTCGTCGGTGCGACGACGAACCGCGGGATCTCGCCGTGGCCGCCGTACAGCGTCATGTTCAGATCGCCCTGTTCCTGTTTCGTCGGCATCCCCGTCGAGGGACCCGAGCGCATCACGTCGACGATGACCAGCGGCGTCTCGCTGGTCGCAACCAGGCCGAACGTCTCGGCCATCAGGTCGATCCCTGGCCCAGAGGTGGCCGTCATCGATCGGGCCCCAGCGCGGGCAGCGCCGAGGGCCATGTTGATCGCCGACAGCTCGTCTTCGGCCTGGACGACGTGGCCGCCGTACTCCTCGATACGACCCGTCAGGTACTCCATCACGTTCGTCGCGGGCGTGATCGGGTAGCCGGCGTAGAACCGACAGCCGGCGGCGAGTGCGCCCATCCCGATGGCCTCGTCGCCGTTCAACAGGACGTAATCGTTATCCGTCGTCTCGAGCTCGTAGCCAAGCTCGAGGTCGTAATGCTCACGGACGTAGTCCCGACCCTTGCGTGCGGCCTCGCGGTTGTTCTCGACGATCTTCGAGCCCTTGCCACCGAAGCGCTTTTCCAGGGACTCGTCGAGGTATTCGACGTCGAATCCGGTGATCTCACAGGCAGCACCGAGGGCCACGACGTTGAGCATGATCGCACCGCCAGCCTCTTCGGCAAGCGATTTCAGGGGGACGTCGACGGCGGTTATTTCGTCGGGAATCTCGGCGTCCCACGAGCGCTCGCCGTCGTAGATGACGGCACTGCCCTCGTGAAGTTCGTCGAGGTTCTCGTCGATGGTTCGCTGGGTGAGCGCGACGAGAATGTCGAGCCGATCGACGACACTCTGGACGCGTTCGGTCGACGTCCGAATCTTGTAGGCGGTGTAGCCGCCGCGGATTCGGGACGCGAAATCCTTCGACGTAAAGACGTGTCGTCCGGCTCGGGAGAGTGCCTGGGCGAAGATTTTTCCGGTGGAGTCGATGCCATCTCCGGCCTCGCCTCCGATCGCCCAGTTTAAGTCCTCGGTCATGTCGTAGCGGACGTTGCCCCTAGGCCATCAAAAGGCTTCTGAAACCCCACCCGACCGGTAACGAGTCCGAAGCCTTACGCCGATTGTAGTGACTTTTCAGTATCGATCACTACCGGTCTTCTCGTGGACTCAAACGCGCCAGCCGGGGGCTGGACCCTCGAGATACCGGGTCATCCAACGCGACGAGTGAGTTCGATACTCTCGATGGGTCCATCTAGCCATTACGCCGGATGGCACGCTCGAGAAATCTGGTCGGTCGGCCACTGGAGGCTATTCGTCGTCGGTTTCGACGTCGCCGTCCCCATCGGCATCGACGTCGCCGTCCCCATCGGCATCGACGTCGCCGTCAGCAGCATCGGGTGGCGACGCCTCTTCATCGTCGTCTCGGGCGGTGTTCTCGAGTTCGCCGTTCTCGTCTGGGGCCGCGTTGGCTTCCGAGTCGTCATCCGGGCTCGCCTCGACCGATTCCTTCGATTCGGCTGCGTCCTCCCCGTCGACGTCGCTCTCCGGGGCAACCTCGCCACCCAGTTCGATCGCGGCGTCGCCATCTTCGTCGGGGCCGTCCGCCTGGCTCGAGTCTTCGGCAGCGTCGGCATCACTGGACGCGTCTGCCGCAGAGTCGTCCGTCTCTTCGCCCTCGAGGAGCGCGCCGTTGCTCACCGTCACCTGGGCGTTCTGAATGACCTTCTCACCCATCTCGTACCCCGGCGTAAACACCTCGGCGATGGTCCCCTCCGGTTGGTCGCTATCGACCTGTACCATGACCTCGTGGCGCTGTGGGTCCACCTCGGTCCCTGCCTCGGGGTCGATCTCCTCGACGTTCTCGTCGGCGAGGATTCGATCGAACTCCCGGAGGGTCATCTCGAGGCCATCACGCAGGCTGTCGACGTCGCCGCTCTCCTCGGCGAGGGCGCGCTTGAGGTTGTCCCGAACCGTGACAAGTCGCTCGACGAGGTCCTCGGTCGCCCGAGCCTTCATTTGCTCCTGGCGCTTTTTGGCCCGTTTCTTGTAGTTCTGGAAGTCGGCCTGCGTTCGCTTGACGTGGCTCTTCAGGTCCTCGATCTGTGTTTCGTACTCCTCGATGATCTCCTCGCGAGCCTCGAGCGCCTGCTCCCTGTCGTCGAGTTTCGACTGCAACTCGCCGATCGTCTCCGCCTGCGCCTCGACGCGCTCGCTCAGGTCCTCGAGTTCCTCGCGCTGGTGGGAGACGGTGCCGTTGAGGTCGCGGGCCATCTCGACGATCCCGTTGACGTCTCTGGCGATATCGTCGTCGTACTCCTGTAAGGTGTCGAGCAGGTTTCGGATGTCCTCACTCGTCTCCGGGCCATCCTCGTGGCTGGCGTCGTCCTCGACCTCTGCCCGCCCAGCCTGCGGTGACTGCTCGTCCCCAGCGTCAGTTGCGCCCCCCTCCTCGGCCGCTGCCTGTTCCTCCGGCGTATCCGCGGATTCGTCGCGGTCGTCCCCGTCGTCGTCAGCCTCCCCATCGTCCGCCGGGGAAACGCCCTGGGCTGTGGGGTTCTGGCCCTCGTCTTCGCTCATGCCCAAACCAAGGCCCACGGATAATAAAAGGGTTGAGGTATCGCGGGAGGTGGTATTATGGCCGGTCGGTGCCGAACGAGAGACGACTGCAGATGGCCGACGAACAACGAGGCAGCGAGTCACCTCCAGAAGGCTGCTCGAACGATAGCCCCGATCATCGTGACCGAGCCACCCCGCCGATCGTTATCACGTTCGAAGACGGAACCATCAGCCTCGGCCCCACTGCCGACGCGACGACCGGAGGCGACCCCAACGGGATGGCAGACCGTGAGTGGGCCTCCTCGCTGCTCGCGGACGCCGTCCTCGACGACCTCGGCATCGAATCCGATCCTCGCTCGCGCACGCTCCGGCTCGAGGCCCACAGCTACGCCCTGCTCAAGAACCGACTCACGGCCCTGGCGATACCACACGACGATCGGGTGCTGACGTTATCGTCGGTGGGCCGTGGGGCCCTCGAGTCCGCGTACTCCCTGCGGAGCTACCAGGCGGAGGCCCTCGAGGACTGGCTGGCGACCGATCGCTGGGCGGTTGGGGGGGATATCTCCCACCCTCGGCCGGGGACTGGCGATGGTTCGTCCCAACCACGCGCTCCCGCGGGGGTCCTCGAGTTACCCACCGGCAGCGGGAAGACCGTCGTCGCGATGAAGGCCATCGAGACACTCGCGACGCCCACTCTCGTGGTCGTGCCGACCATCGATCTCCTCGAGCAGTGGGTGGCCGAACTCGAGACGGAGTTCGACGTTCCGGTCGGCCGATTCGGTGGCGGCGAGCAACGCCGGGAGGCGCTGACGGTTTCGACCTACGACTCCGCCTACCTCCGTGCTGAGGCCGTCGGCGACCGCTTCGGCTTCGTCGTGTTCGACGAGGTCCACCACCTCGGTGGCGAGGGCTACCGACAGATTGCGCGGGACCTTCCGGCCCCTGCGCGACTGGGGATGACCGCGACGTTCGAACGCCCTGACGACGCCCACGTGGTGATCGAGGACCTCGTCGGGCCGGTCGTCCATCGACTCGCTCCCGACGACCTCGCCGGCGAACACCTCGCCCCGTACGACGTCAAACGCCTCGAGGTGACCCTGACCCCCGAGGAGCGGGCAGCCTACGAGGAGGCTCAGGGCATCTTCGTCGACTATCTCGCCCACTCGAACATCAGGATGCAGTCAGGCGCTGACTACCAGGAACTCGTCAAGCGGTCGGGCTCCGATCCTCGGGCTCGAGCCGCCCTCCTCGCCCGGCGCCGGGCCCGCGGGATCATGCTCGGTGCCGCGGGCAAACTCGAGCGCCTGGGTGAGATTCTCGAGCGCCACCGGGGCGAACGAACGATCGTGTTCACCGCCCACAACGATCTGGCATACGAGGTTGGCGAGCGGTTCCTGATGCCGGTACTCACCCACCAGACGAGTCCCGCCGAACGTCGGGAGATCCTCGAACGCTTTCGGCAGGGAACGTACTCCCGGGTCGCGACCTCCAACGTGCTCGACGAGGGTGTCGACGTGCCAGACGCATCCGTGGCCGTCGTGCTGTCGGGCAGCGGGAGCGAACGTGAGTTCACCCAGCGACTGGGCCGCATTCTTCGACCGAAAGCCGACGACGGGCGCGCCATCCTGTACGAGGTGGTTGCCGCGGAGACGGGCGAGGAGTCCATCGCGGACCGCCGGCGGTGAGGCCGCCGTCCGACCGACCGACGTCACTCCTCGAATCGGCGCTTCATCGACGCCGCTTCTTGCCCGCCGTAGTGATCAGTGAGCGAGGCGAATAGGTCACCGAGTGCCCGCTTGCACGTCCGCGATGACGGGTATTCGAGCGCCGTGGCAACACGCCCCCAGGGACGACATTGCAGCACGCGCTGGACGAGGAGTCGTTCCGCACGCTCATCCAGGAGCCGGTGGCTCAGAGTCGAACTGCCTGTGTGAGCTGCCACGGCCGCTTCGGTAGACGTGTCTGCTGTCGGCGCCGCCAAAGCGGGTTGGCGCTCGAGCAAGTATCGCATCGCGAGGTTCCTGAACGGATCCGGATCGACATCGTAGAGACCCGGGCCGTATGCCGCGCCGGCGACGACCGCCCACGCTCGTGGGCTCAACTCGAGGGGCGGAGCGAGACCGGGATCGATCGACCGTGTAACGTTCCGAACGACGTCCGCATCGAGGTCGCGAAGCGAGTCGGTGAGCAGGGAGGGGAGCCGGCGTGCGAACGTCGCCTCGTGGCGATCGAGCAGGTTGCGGCCCGCGCCAGTGGTGGGGCGAAGCATGATTGCCGAGTACTCGCCGCTCCTGTCGTTCCGGGTCGTCGAGAGGTGCACCGTGCGGTAGCCAGCCCCGCTCCAGAAAGAGACCAGTCCAGGTGTCGCGCCGAACCCGGTGCCCAGCCAGTCCACCTCGTTACGGAACTCGGTTTCGATCCGCTCGAGGAGAGCCGTGGCCAGTCCCCGGTCTCGAGCCGCGTGGTGGGTGGCGATTCGCACAACTCTGATCCCGGCGTATCGACCGCTCCCCTCGTCCCGGAGGTGGCTCGTCAACACGTCCGGAATCATGTTTCCGCGAATCCGCCCGCCCTCGTACATCGTTGCCCGGTCCTCGGCGTCGAGGGAACCCTCGCGTGCCAGCAGGGCGACGCTGACGACGTGGCCCTCCTGGGTCAGCGCTCGCACGGTAAGATTGGGCGCGTCGAGCAGCCGAGCGAGATCGTTCGGTTCCGTTCGATAGTGGGCGAGGACGAGCAACCCGAAAGTCTCCCGGAGGAGCCACTCGTTTTCGAGGAGTTCTCTCGGGTCGAGACGTCGGTACGTGACGGACTCCGGCGCCGCCGACTCGACGAGTGGCTCGACGGGCGGGCTGGCGTCGAGCAATAGCGTCCGGAACGACCAGGCCTCGAGTGGATCCCCGGCCGCGTAGCGAATTGGGTCGGTGAGCGTATACTCGACCACCTCGTGGGTGCTCGCCTCGAGTCGGTCGCGAAACCGGACGGTGAACCCGCGACCAGCACCCTCGTAGCCGTGGATCGTGGTCGCGAACGCGACGCGGTCGGCCCCGAGAAACGCCTCGAGCATCGACACGGGGAGTGCGGCCGCCTCGTCGACGAATAAGACGTCGTCTCCGTCGATTGCCGTCGTGGCCCCATCCCGTCTACCGCTGCTCGTGGCACCAACGATGGCCTCGGCTGCCTCGGACGGGGCCACGTAGGTGACCGAACCACCCGCCTCGGTCTCGAGGTGGGGCGAGCAATTGGCTTGTGGTCCGGCCCCCCCTTGTTCCACTGTGGCGTGTTTGGTGGCCCCCTCGAGGTCGGCCAGGAGTTCCCGCGCTCGAGCGAAGACTTCGCCCGCGTTGTCGATCTCGGGGGCCGTCACGAGCACTCGGTCTCCGATGGCGGCCAGGGATGCGGCTGCCAGGCCGATGGCACTCGACTTGCCACGACCCCGATCGGACTCGAGGACGACAGCCGTTCCGTCGCCTCGAAGCGACTCGAGCGTCTCGAGTGCCCTTTGCTGGTCGGCTGTGCGGCAAGCCTCGTGTGCCTCGGCCGGGAAGGATACACCCGAGGACGGGGCGGTGGCGGAGGGGGCCGGTGGATCGACCCCCCGTGTAGCGTCGGCGGGTCCGCGGTTACTGCGGCCCAGTTTCGGTGCAGGATCGGTCGTCCCCTCGATCTCGAGGCGGCCGGCATCGACGTCGACGGCCGCGATCCCGCGGTGGGCGCGTACGGTTTCGACGAGTCGCCGTCGGAAGTGACCGGTGACGGCCTCGAGATCGAACGGTGGCACAGCCAGCGAGTGATCGAAGGCGTCACGCTGGGTCGGCCAGTCATCGAGCGAGGGCGTCAGCAGGATCAGGAGACCGCCACCGTCGACGGCTCCGACTGCCCGCCCGAGCGTGTTGGGATCGAGCCCCTCGTGGGCGTCCACGACGATCACGGTACGAGTTTGACCGAGGAGTTCCCGCGAGCGGGATTCGGGGTAGTGTTCACACCGGAGTCGGTTCGACGGGCCGACAAGCGTGGTGTGGCGGATGCCCACCGGGAGTTCCTCGAGGGTGGCCTCGAGTGTCTCGTAGCCGCGCTCGCGATCTCCCGCGAGTACGATGGCTCGTCGCTCGTTTTCCGCCCGCGCCTCCTCGAGGAGGGCTCGAGCGTGACGTCTTGCCAGGGTAGCCACAGCCGGTTCGTCGGACATCCGTTGCTGGTCGCAGATGGGCGAACCACGCCCAATAGATTGTCGGAGTCGAGGGAGGCTGGTGGCGGTATCGACAGGTCCAGACAGTCGTCGCTGCCGATAGGCCCCGACAGGGCCGTGTAACAGCCTCGCACAGCCCCGTCCGTTTGAACACGCTTTTAAGGGGGGCCGCGCTACTCCGGAGTACACCCTACGCGAGGTTGATGATGCTCCTAGCCTCACAGGATTTCCGCCGGTTCGCCCGGCCCGGACCACGGTCCGGACGGCAGGGGAGTGTGAGCCTGCGCGTGGGAGAGGTGAACAACCAATGGCAGTTTACGTAACCACAGACATCCCAGCCGACCTCGCCGACGACGCCCTCGAGGCGCTCGAGGTCGCCCGAGACACAGGCAGTGTAAAGAAAGGAACGAACGAGACCACCAAAGCCATCGAGCGTGGCAACGCGGACCTGGTCTACGTCGCCGAAGACGTCTCCCCTGAGGAGATCGTGATGCACATTCCCGACCTCGCCGAGGAGAAGGGCATTCCCGTCGTCTTCGTCGAGACCCAGGACGACGTCGGTCACGCCGCCGGCCTCGAGGTCGGCTCGGCCGCCGCGGCGATCGTCGACGCCGGCGAAGCCGACGGCGACGTCGAGGACATCGGTGGCAAGATCGAGGACCTCGACTGAGGTGATCAGAGATGAGTACGCCAAGACGAACTCGCTCGTGGGACTCGCGAGCTGTGACTCGTCTACGCACGTTCACCACCGGAGGTGGTTCACGTGAGTGCTGAAGAAGCAGAAAGCGGTTCAACGCCCGCCGAGGTCATCGAGGTCGTCGGCAAGACCGGTATGCACGGTGAAGCCATGCAGGTCAAGTGCCGAATCAAGGAGGGCGAGAACCAGGGACGAATCATCACCCGAAACTGTCTCGGGCCGGTTCGCGTGGGGGACATCCTCCAACTCCGCGAGACGGCTCGAGAGGCCGACTCCATCGGAGGACAGTAAGATGGTCGAGAAGCGAACCTGTGACTACACCGGCGAAGAGATCGAGCCCGGGACGGGCATCATGTACGTCCAGAACGACGGCAGCGTGCTCCACTTCGTCGACGCAAAAGCCGAGAAGAACTACAAACTCGGTCGCGAGCCCAGAGACCTCGAGTGGACCGAGGCCGGTCGACGCGGCAAGGAAGGCCGTCAGCAAGCAGCTGCGGACGCGGACGAGGCGGCAGCTGAGGCGAAAGCGGAGGCCGAAGCTGAGGCTGAAGCCGAGGCAGAAGCGGAGGCCGCGGACCTCGAAGCCGAGGCTGAGGCGGATTCGGACGTAGCCGAAGCGGACGATGCCCTCGAGAGCGACGTCGAGGAGGGGGACATTGACGAGTCTAATACCGACGACGCTGACGACGACGACGCTGATGCCGACGACGCTGATGCCGACGACGCTGATGCCGACGACGCTGATGCTGACGTCGACGAGGAGGAAGCCAACGCATGAGCGACCACGAGCGCACGTTCGTCATGGTCAAACCCGACGCCTTCGCCCGCGGACTCGTGGGCGAAGTCGTCTCCCGACTCGAGGAGCGCGGCCTCAAACTCGTCGGCATCAAGGTGCTCAACATGCCCGAATCACGGGCCAAAGAACACTACGCCGAACACGAGGACAAGCCGTTCTTCGACGACCTCATCGAATTCATCACGAGCGGTCCGGTCGTGCCGATGGTCTGGGAAGGCCAGGATGCGACCCGACAGGTCCGTCAAATGATCGGCGCAACGGACCCACTCGAGGCCGCCCCCGGGACCATCCGCGGGGACTACGCGCTCGATCTCGGTCGAAACGTCGTCCACGCGGCCGACCACGAGGACGAGGGCGCAAACGAGCGGGAAATCGGGATCCACTTCGACGAGGACGAACTCATCGACTACGACCAGCACGACGCTGGCTGGCTCTACGAGTGAGCGAGCGGGGTACGCCGGTTGGGTCCACTCCACTATCTCGGTTGCTTTTCGAAGAACCACATATCGGCCGCACGAGGGGCACAACAACTATTGTGTGGTGTCCAGTATGATTCCATGTGGTTTCACATGGGGAAACTGGCCGGGTGGTGGCGACATGAGTAACCCCGAACGCGAATCCCCGGCCCAGCGGGGAGAGCCGACACCATCCTACGATCAGATCTTCGAAATTCTCTCGAGTCGGCGCCGTCGCACTGTCCTGTATTACCTCACCGAGACGCCAAACGGCGTCACAACGGTGGCAGAACTCGTCGAGTGTCTTCGTGCCGCCGAATCGAGCATGGGGACGGACCAGTCGACCACCGACATCGCCAGCGTCCTCCAGCACGTGCACCTGCCGAAACTCGAGGAGGTCGGTGTCATCGAACACGATGCCCGCTCACAGACCGTCAGGTACCGGGGGCAACCGTCGCTGGACGAATTGCTCGAACACACGTACCACAAAGAACACTGAGGGCCCGTCCGGAACCGATCAATCACGTGCGGTGTGATAGCGTTTCTCTCCTCAATATTTAACAGGTTAGCGAGCGTTTAGTCAATCGGTGTTACCATGACTGATCACGAACTTCCACCACTGCCGTACGACTACGACGCACTCGAGCCGTCGATCTCCGAACAGGTCGTCACCTGGCATCACGACACCCACCATCAGGGGTACGTCAACGGCCTGAACGCCGCCGAGGAGACGCTGGCCGAGAACCGCGAATCCGGCGACCACAGCTCCACCGCTGGCGCGCTGGGGAGCGTCACCCACAACGGCTGTGGGCACTACCTGCACACGCTGTTCTGGGAGAACATGTCCCCGGACGGCGGTGGCGAACCCGAGGGCGACCTCGCCGACCGCATCGAGGCGGACTTCGGGTCCTACGAGGGCTGGAAGGGCGAGTTCGAGGCCGCCGCGAGCGCTGCCGGTGGCTGGGCGTTGCTCGTCTACGATCCCGTGGCGAAGCAGCTTCGCAACGTGCCCGTCGACAAGCACGACCAGGGCGCACTCTGGGGCTCTCACCCCATCCTGGCCTGTGACGTCTGGGAGCACTCCTACTACTACGATTACGGGCCAGACCGCGGCAGTTTCGTTGAGGGATTCTTCGACGTCGTCAACTGGGACAAGGTCGCCGAAGAGTACGCGAAGTGTCTGGATCACTTCGAGTAAGCGACGAGCCGTCAACCCACACGTTTTTTAGCGCAACCGCATACCGAGTCACGACTCTCCTCGGGGGAAACCCACACCGTTTACTCGAAGCCCGTATAAGTGCGTGCCATGCCCGTTCCAAAGGACGACTTCGATCGATTGCCGCCGTGTGACTTTTACACGCCAGCGGAGCTGCTCGAGCCCGAGGTCATGTACACGGTCTACGAGATCGCAAGACTTCTGCAGGGCCTGGATCCGGACGCGGAACTCGATCCCGAAACTGAAGCTATTCTCCTCGACTGGGCGATTCCCTGGATTATGACGAACGCAGACGACCTAGTGGTCGCCGAACCTCGAGACGACGAGGAACCCGGCTACTATGGGCTCAAGACGTAGTCGCCCCCAGTGGCAGTATTGCTGAGACGAGGCGGTTTTAGGGCCACCCGAACGTGGGGGACACCCCAAAAAACCAGTCAACGGCCCGTTCGGCTACAGTAGCCACTGAAGGCACTTTCACACCCCCGTGCGTTTCGTGTGTTCCATTGCACAGAATACACAACGTTGCGTCCGAGAGCCCAATCCTCACCGGTGGTGAGGCGACCGCTGTGGGGGTATATCACCCGTTTCAGATTTCACAGTGACAATCCCGATCACCGCTGTCGGGCCATCCGACTCGCCAGTTCGACGTGATCGAACGGCTGCTCGTAGACGCTTGGCCCGTGTCCGGTGTGTAGTTCCCTGAGGTCGTCATCGATCCAGGTGCGGACACGATCGATACTCTCGATCAGGGTCCCTCGATCGCCCTCGGGGAGGTCAGTCCGACCAAAACTCCCGTTCTGGAACACCAGATCACCCGCAAAGAGAATGCCTGCATCTTCGCTGTAGAAACAGCAATGATCGTCCTTGTGCCCTGGCGTGTGTAGGACGACGTACTCGTGATCGCCGAGCGTGATCGTCGACTCGTCCTCGAGTTGCTCATCGACCCCAGGAACCGATGGATCGTACCCCCAGACCTCAACGTCGAACGCGTCGGTCACGGCTTCGAGGTTCCCGATGTGATCGGGATGGGTATGCGTCAGAACGACCGCCTCGATGTCGAGTGGCCGATCGGCGAGTCGGCTGACGACGTCGAAGTTTGCCCCGGTGTCGATCAGGACTGTCCGTGAGCCGTCGACCAGAAACGCGTTGCTGGTGAACACGCGCTCGTTTGCGGCGAGATTCGTGACCATGTTTAGCGTTCGCTCGCGATCCGTTTGTGGCTGTCGACCGGCTCCGATCGCTGGCCCGCTGACTGATACGGTTTGATGTGTCTCTTTACCGGTGATTGTCCCTACCCCGCCGGCAATGATCGGGAAGCGGCTCGGGTAACCGGTCTAACCCGTCCGATCCAAACATTCACAAGCTCTTTGAGCAAGAGCACGTACAGGGACACGAATGAACAGGTGGGCTCTGGCTGGTGGCCTTCTCGTTGGGGTCAGTATGCTACTTATCGTCGGGGTCGGAATTGGCCTCGGCGCGTTTAGCGTCGTCGACGGGGTCGAGAGGTCCGCTCCAGCTGCGCAACCGTCTGAACCCGCACCTGGGTCTGGTGATGGGGGAGCCATGACTGCCGCCGCGTCGACGTCGACTACGATTTCGGCATCGACTGGTACCGAGTTCAACACGACCACCTACCAAATCGAGATCCAGGAAAACGGTGACGCCAGATGGACGTTCAGATACGAGACGATACTGCACGATACAGACGACGAAGAGAGCTTCGAGGCCTTCGCTGACGAGTTCGAAAGCGAGGAGCCCGAGATGTACGAGGATTTCGTCCAGCAAGCCGAGACCCTCGTCGAGCTCGGCGACGAGCGAACCGACCGCGAGATGGAAGCGACCGAGTTCAACCGCACGGCGACGACCGAACAGCGGTTCAACACTCACGGTGTCGTCGAAATGTCGTTTACCTGGCACGGCTTTGCCGACACCACCGACGACCGGGTGATCGTCGACGACGTCTTCGATGGCAGTTTCGTCATCGCGTCCGATCAAAGTCTCGTCGTGCGACCCGCTGACGACCTCGTCTTCGAGGAGGTCCAGCCTGAAGGGGTGCTTAATGGACCCACTCTCGAGGAGAGTGATTCGGTGACGTGGCCCGGTAGAAAGCAGTTCCTCGATGGCGAACCCCGGATCGTCCTGATCCAGGCTGACGCCCTCGAGAGTGACGGTTCTGACTCCGGGCAGACGGATGAGAACGTCCAGGGTGATTCGGAATCCATACTGTCGACGAACGGCGCCGTAGCTGGTGCAGCCTTGGTCGCTTTGCTGGCTATTGCCGGGGCGCTCGGGGCATACCGACTGGGCTTGCTACCGCGTGGTGGACCTGGTGCCAGCGGGGGCGCTGATCAGGAGTCGGCCACAGGCGTCACAACGGGTGCTGGTGATGCGGAGCCAGCCAGTCCGATTCACGAGGACGAACTCATGAGTGACGAGGATCGCGTGATCTCGCTCATCCGTGAGAACGGCGGTCGCATGAAGCAAGTCGACATCGTCGACGAAACCGGCTGGTCGAAGTCGAAAGTCAGCATGCTCCTCTCGGACATGGCGGACGAGGACACGATCAGCAAACTTCGCGTCGGTCGGGAAAACATCATCAGCCTCGAGGGATACGAGCCCGAAGCGACGAAATCACCGTTCGACGAGTGAGTCGTGTGTGCGGATATGGCACACGGCAGGGCCGAAACGGAACGCTTAAACGATTCTCAGCGCAACCTCTATCCACAGGCCGCTCCGTTGGTGTAGTCCGGCCAATCATATTGCCCTCTCACGGCAATGACCAGGGTTCGAATCCCTGACGGAGCATTCTACCCCGCCGCCTTCTCGTGGTTTTCGCCGTGAATTAACCTGAGGTAAACGTATGTTCATGGGCAATGCGGTTCAGCAGGTGTATCGAACCCGACGCTGTCTTGCGATTCCGAGTTCTCGTGAGGCAATGAAGTACAAGGGGAAAATCGGCCGCCGTCTTGCGATTGGCTAAATCGAGGGGCAATGACCTGGGTTCCCGTCATCGAGGGCAGGCAATGAACGACGCCGAACAGGCAACCGACCCCCTCGAAGACATCACGCTCATCCCTGGAACGACAGATGAATTACTCAATGAGCGATAAGGCACTGTCTAGGTGAGCCAGTTTGAGAAGTGAGCAGGGCGTTGAGTTAATTGGATTAGAACGCTCGCAGACATGCTCAGCGAGTCCTACCACACCGATCTAGAAGAACTTGAGACGGACGGCGACGCGAGTCAGGGCGCTCGCCGTCCAGTTCCCAGCCGGCAGTTGTCCACTCGAGAGACAACAGCGATTCTCGCCTGATTAAGCGTTAAACGCCCTAATGAAGCCATGTGGAAGGGGATATATCGCCTGGGTGACAGCGTTCCGGATATCGCGAGGGCGAAACCCTCACGGGTCGCGGTTGCCGAGACCGCTGTCAAGATTAACGGCCAGTGGTCTTGGGTGTGTGGTGCAATAACCTCGATCCAAAGCTGATTCTCGACGCGCAATTGTTCGGCCGCCACGGCATCGATCCGGTGGTCGCGTTCCTGCATGGACTCCGCGAGAACCACCATCTCTCCGAGGCGGTGTTTCTCGTCGATCAATTTGATTACCGAATCCCTGTTGCTCGATTAGGCCTGAAGAGTCGGGTTGACTATATCGGCCGAACCCTCGTCGAAAAGGGGTCCCACACTCTCAACATGCGCGTTGAACGGGTCCATCACTCCCAGGTTGGCAGTCGGCGAAACGCCCGCAAATGGATTGATCAAGTTATGCATTACTACAACCGTCAGCGACCGCATCAATCACTCGGTGGACGAACCTCAGCTGAGGAGGGGCTACACTAGAGAGTGCCAATGGGATATTCTCTAGTGATATTAATTGTTATGTTATTCTATATAGTGCTTAAACCTTCTCTTTCTCAACATTCGTCGTTTCGAGATAATCTTAAATATCTGATTCTCGCATTATTCCACTGGGTGTCCCGTAATAACAACTCCCACAGTGACAGAGTACAGCTCACGAAGCGAGAGTTCCTCGGCGCCGCCGTCGGTACTGGCCTTCTAGCGGCGACGACAACACCGACCACGGCTACCGACGGCGGTGATGGCGGTGATGGCGACGGTGGTAGTGGCACTGACGATGGCGGCGGTTCACAAGAGACCTACTCCGTGACACTGATCACCGGTCACACGGTCTACGTAGAAGAGGAGACAAGTGTAGAGGTAAGTGACGACGGAGTCGAAGAGGAGACAGTTCAGCGGACCTACAGCGTCGACACGGATGACGAGCCGGAGGTTCTCGACGTCATCGAAGAGCCAGACGCAACCTACATCATCCCCAAGTACGTCGATACCTCGGTATTCGCCCGACACCTCTTCGATGTCGACTTCCTCATCGAGCAGGGATACACGGACGAAGACTGGGACCACACCCCCGTATTCGTGCGTGAAGGCGACGGTCCCAGCGCGATGACCGATGGCGGTCGTCAGTACAACTCGACTGACGCGGTCGCCGTCGACGTCCCAAAGCCAGGACAGGACGACATCCAGGCCATGGACGCGAACGCGTTCTCCAACTCAAACCTCGAGCGCGTCTTCCTGAATGCTCAGGATGAAGTGTTCCTCGACACGAATACTGGGCCAATTGGGGCTCCTGACGCTCGCGAGGCCTTCGAGGTCACCGGCGAGGGTGTCGTCGTGGGTATTGTTGACACAGGGATCGACGACACGCACCCCGACTTGGAGGGGCGTGTGGTAGACGAGGTCGATTTCAGTGATGAAGACGAGGTCGGGGAAGACAACAACGGTCACGGGACCTCGGTCGCGGGCGTTATTGGCGGCAGCGGTGTCAAGGACGAGGATGTCGTCGGCATCGCACCGGATGTCGAGTACGTCGACGCGAAGGCGTTCCCAGAAGAGGGTACTACCACCCGTGAACAAGTGCTTCAGGCCGTTGAGTGGGCCATTGACGAGGCTGACCCACAGCCCGACGTATTGAACCTGAGCCTCGGCGGCCCCATCGTCGAAGAAGAGGACCCAGTCGTCGAGGCCTGCAACCGCGCGGCTAAGGAAGAGGGAATCTTCGTCTCCGTATCCGCGGGCAACACGCTTTTCCAGGGGTACGAGAGCATCACGAACCCGGCACAAGGGGAGAACGTCACCACCGTAGGTGCGACCGACCGCACCGGGGACGAGGTCGGACAGGCCAACTTCTCCGCCTGGGGACCGAGCCCCTTCGACCGGCGTCTCAAGCCGGAAGTGATGGCCCCGGGGGTCGAGATCACGACTGCTGCCAGTGACGGTCAGGAACTCCCCGGGGACTTCCCCTACCGTGACATCAGCGGGACGAGTTTCTCGGCGCCGATGGTCGCCGGACTCGCCGCCCTGCTCTTCGAGATCGACGACGAACTCGACCCCCAGACCATAGAGGACCACGCCGTGACCACCGCCGAGCCGATAGCCGATATTGACGAGGACGATCCGTTCCAGCAGGGCGCTGGCGAAGTTCGGATGGAAGAGGCCATCGGCACGGACGTCGTCGTCGAGAACGCGGCGACGAGCCTGGGCATCGTCGAAGACGCGGTGGAGACCGAGGTTCCGGTGACGGTCAAGAACCTGGGCGACGAAGAAGTCACGCTCACGGTGACCGAGACCACAGCCTACGAGATCAACGACGGCATTGAGGACGAAGACGTCCTCTCTGTCGCCGAGGACGAGGTTACTATCGGTGCCGGCGAGACTGCGGAGGTCACCGTCACCGCTGATCTCGCCTTTGGCGAATGGGGTGGACTGGTGGTGTTCGAAGACGACGATGGCGAGACCTATCGGTCGATCGTCGGGGTAAGCGTCGCCGTCGAGGCTGTCGTCGAACTCATCCAGAACGAGGACAGCGGTCTCGAAACTGCAGCTGGCGAGTTCGCGGCAGCCTACGACACTGACGGCGAAGTCGTTCAGACGGGTGACTTCGACGCCAACAACGAGTTCCGCTTCCTGCAGTTCGCGGGCGAGCGGACGTACGATTTCGTCGGTGGCGACGAGTTCGAACCCGACGAGGATGCCGGCCAAGACCTCTCCGGGGAGCCGATACTCGCGTTTGCCCACGAGGAAACGATATCGGCTGACGACAGGCGCGTCGAAATCGACGCCAACGATGTCGGTCCACGGGAGTTCGACCTCGATACGCTGCCGAACGACGGACCGTTCCAGGCCGAGGATGTCGACTTCGAGATTTACCACGAGGCCACCACTGCGTCGTTCAGCCGCGGGTTCTCCGGTGACTTCCGCATCTTCACCGGCCACTTCGGGCCGACCGACGACGATCTTAACCTCAATGTCGGGATCGCGAACCTGTTCGCACCGGAAGACCAGGTGCCGGATGGAAGCTTCGTTGACGCCACGGAGGCCGAGGACATCTATCACCTCGTAAATACCAGCACGGATCACACCGTCGACGGCCAGGTGCTGGACCCCGAACTGGCTATCGTCGACACCGAGTACTTCTTCTCGAACGTCGACGCGACCCCGTCCCACTCGCCGGGCTGGTTCCCGGCTGACCTCGAAACGTTCCCGAGGCTCATCTCTTTCACGTTCGTGAACGACATCCGTGACGACGATCAGAGCTGGTACCTCACCGAGGACGCCAGCTACTCGTACACCTGGCGTGACGATTCGATCGCAAACCTCGAGGCGCGCTACACGTTCGAGGATGGCGAGCTCGTCCCGACGCCGGGCACCGAGGTGTCGACTACGGTCGGTTACGAGCCGCTGTTCCCGCGGCTCACCGACTGGGAGGTCGGCGACGACGAAATCGATGCCCGGCTGATACCCTACCGTGACCAGGGTGCGGTCCCGTTCGTCACCTACGAGCAGGACTTTGACAACCAGAACGTAGTCGACGTCTTTGTCGACGACGAACTGCTCGGAAGCGTGGATTACTTCGGCTTCGGTTTCAACTTCAGCGTGTCTGGCCTCGAAGAGGGGGACACGGTCCGCCTGGAGACCGAATCTCGGACCCTCGAGGGGTCCCCATCGTTCGGTACCACCGCCGAACTGGTACACGAGACGACCCTCGGCACCGACACAGACACCCCGCCGCAATTGGAGCAGTTTAGTATTCCTGGGCTCACCAGGGACAATGTGCTAAACTCCGGGATCGCCTGTGCCGTTGTCGAGTTCGAGGAGGGCGCGCCCAGGGGCCGGAGCGGTCTAGCTGACTTCGACGCGTTCTACGGGGGCGCAGAGGACGTTGAGACCGTGGCCGAACCCGGTGACTGGGAGCAGGCAGAAGTTCTCTTCGAAGATGACGGCACCTACGCCGTTCGCTTCGACACCACCGACTGGATCGGCGATGATCTGGCGTTCGCCGCTGCGGCGACTGACCGCGACGACAACTTCACTGCGACCTCCTCCATCGGTGTCTGTCCGGTCGATGAGTGGGCGACTGAGGGGATCGACATGAGCTTCCGTGGGAGTAGAGGTGACGATATCACCGTCAGACTCGACACCACGACCGCCGACGATGTCGACATCGACACCATCAAATTCGGCACCCCTGACGCCGTCTATGACGGTGACGGGGTCGAGGTCGACTCATACAGAGAACTCGGCAACAACCATCTCGAACTCACCTTCTCCATCGAGGGGAGTGGGCTCCCGGAGGACGCCGATATCAAGCCGATCCCGGCGAATGCCTCCGGTAGGTTCGCCCCCGACTACGACGTGATTGAGCCGATCGTCGTGACCGGAAGTACCGATGGTGACGGTGAGCGGTTCGCCGCCGCCCACGTCGTCCTGATCGACGAGTAATCGATCCGGACTGCCTTCATTTTCCGTTCGTTCTGGTCTCATTCACGATTCACCGTTCATATTCGACGAAGACCCCTCTACCTCTCAAATGACAGTAACGATATGAGGCCTTCGATTGGAACCGAACAGCCTGCTCTATAGTAGCCACTGAACGTCATTACACACCCTCACGATACCCCATGGCTCAGAACCGGTTTGTCACCGGTTCTGAGCCGACTCGCTGTGAGGGTGTGTAACTCGGTTTCACTTGTTACTACAGCGCGTGCGTTACCATCCAAAGTCTGCTTCAGGGCGACGGAAACGCCCGCAACAAACAGGATGTTGCGTGGAGGCAATTCATCACAGTCCTCGAATACAAAGCCGATCTGTAGGGCTGTCACGTCATACAGGTGGAGACTCGGGGTACACCCAAGGCGTGTGCGTCGTGTGGAGTGGATACGACAACGCCTATCTGGGTACGTGAGATTTCGTGCCCGTCGTGTGGGTTCGAGTGCGACCCTGACGCGAACGCTTCGTTCAACGTCTTGCAGAGAAACCTGTTCTGAACTAGAGTAACAACTGAAACGATTCACACACTGATCGCCGACTCGTCTGGCGATCAGGTGTGCAATGACTTGCAGTGGCTACTATAGGACCGGGATGACCCGAAGACACGCCCGTGGAGGCGGTGACCGTTACGGACTCCACCTCGGTGTCTGCAAGGCGCGTCGTAGGAACGGGAAGCCCTGGGGCTTGACCCCGAAGCGATTCACCCCACTACCGCCTTCCAAGCCATTTAGTCGGTGCCACGCCTACGACGACCGTGAGCCGAATTGGATTCGTCGGTGCCGGCGCCGGCGTCGCCTCAAGCGCCTTTGTCGTCGACCAGACGCTGCCTGAGGCAGAGCTAACCGTCTTCGAAAAGTCCGGCGGCCTCTGTGGCCGCGCCGCAGCACGCCGTCACGGGCCGATCACCTACGAGTACGGCGCGAACTACCTCAAAGACGACGACGAGCGCGTGACCGAACTCGTCACAGAAACGCTCGACGACGAGGGACTTGTCGATATCACAGAGCCAGTCTGGACGTTCGACAGCGACGGTGCGATCAGCGAGGGCCGTGACGCAGACGACCACAAGTGGACATACAGGGACGGCATTACACAGCTCGCAAAACGACTGTTTGGGCGAACCGATGCCACCGTCCATCGCCGGACGCGTGTCGAAATTATCGAACGCTGCGGCGAGCAGTGGCACCTCGAAGACAGCGATGGTGACACCTGGGGTCCCTTCGATGCACTGGTCGTGAACCCGCCCGCCCCACAGACCGCTACGCTGCTCGATGCCGCCGTGTGGGATGCTCCCCTCCGGAACACTCTGGTCGATGCGATCGAAGCAGTGCCGTATCGATCTGTCTGGGCCGCAGTGCTTGGCTACGAACGCTCCCTCGAGGTGCCGTACTACGCGCTCGTTAACGCCGACAAAGCCCACGATGTCGGGTGGATCGCACGCGAGGAGTGCAAACCCGGCCACATCCCAGACGGCGAGTCCGTGCTGATCGTCCAGTCGAACCACGAGTGGGCCCTCGAGCACTACGATGACGAGCCCGACGCGAACGTCGAGGAACTCGCAGTGCAAACTGCTGCCATCATCGGTGAGGACTGGCTGTCGGAGCCGTCCTGGACGGATCATCAGGGCTGGCGGTACGCGCTTCCGGAGGATGGCGTCAACCGCGGTCCAATCGACACCGCCGCCCGCGAGCACGACCTCTACTTCGTCGGCGACTGGGTCGCTGGGGAAGCCCGACTGCACGCAGCGATTCGATGTGGACTCGACACCGGCGAACGGATCGTTTACAGCCTGTGAACTGCCCCTACCTACTCATACGGTTTACTGCAGTCTCTTACCGGTGATTGCCCATACCGGGTCGGCAATCACCGGTAAAAAGTTACAGCAATCCGTATCAGCGGCTGACGCGACTTCCGTGAGGTAGAGACTTCCTGTTTTTACGACCGACTTGCAGATACCAACTCCCGGTGAGTCGGCTCTACAGCGGTCGCAGTCTTCAGGTCGCTTTAGAGTGAACCACTCCCAGTTTCGCCATGTTACGTGAGTTGACATTCAACGCGGCGTTACAACCCCCCTTCGCTTTAAATACGAGAACACCTCACGCTCTGCTGAAGGGTCATTATCTCGCTGGTCGACTTCTCAACTTCTTTTCGAACTGAAACCAGCAGTTTTGCCTGTTCCGCGGTGTCTTTCGATGTTTCCTCATCCGAGTATTCTCGTGACTGTCTTTCCCACACGGGATATATGGGGTTCGTTTCCAGAAAGCTCCCGTTTTTAAAAGTGATCCACGCTCGCGACCGACTCCCATGCAAGACCGTGGTGGATCAATGACCCGTATCTCCACCCGGCCGGTATCGGCGGCTAACGACTTTCCACCGGCCGGACCTGAACAACCCGTAGTTGAGACTTCCCGGGACGAACGATTCCAGAACGAGCGCCAGGTAGAGGCCGACGACACCGAGCGGGGTACCCAATCCGACTAGTGCGGCGGGGAGCGCGAAGCCGTATCGGCCAACCAGAGAGGCAACGAACGGCCAACGAGTGTCCCCGGCTCCGACGAGTGCACCCGAGGCCGACCCGTCGAGCCCGAGCCCGACAGCGCTGATGGCGGCAACAGCGACGAACGTCGTCGTGACAGCGACCTCTTCGGATCCGGAGACGAACAATTCGGCGATCGGCGCAGCGAACACGATGACTGCGGCGGCAACAATCACGTATACCACCATCGCCAAACGGATGATCTCTGCACCGTAAGCACCGGCCTCCGATTCCTCATCGGCACCGAGGTGCTGGCCAACCAGCGAACTCGATGCCAGTGACATCCCCCAGTTGATGCTGTTGATCATTGCACGAACCCGCCGTGCAACCTCCAGGGCCGTCACAACCACCGGCCCGAACGAGGCAGCGATCCACAGAAGCGGGAAGATAACCAGCCCTTCAGCAAGTCGTCGACCGATCTCTGGAGCCGACACCTCGAGCAGTTGTCGAACGATCGCGCGATCCACGAGCGGGGTCGACAGCGAGATTGGAACTGGGCTCGGCTCCATCCCCAGGCCGCCGTAGGAGCGGCCGAACATTCCCCACGCGAGAACGATCATCACTACGCCGGTCGAAAGCGTCGTTCCCAGGGCCGCCCCAGCGACGCCCATCCCAAGACCGAAAATGAACACCGCACTGAGGACGATGTTGAGCACCGCCCCGCCACTCCGAATGACCATCTCAGTGAACGTGTCTCCGACGCCGGTGTAGGTTCGACTGGCGATCAGGTTCAACATCTCGAAGAGCACGGCCGGCGTAACGAACAGTAAATACACGGTTCCATGGCGAAGGACCTCGGACTCGGCGCCCAGGACGGCGATAAGTTCGGTGGCGAACAGGGCGAACACGATCATGATCGGGGTGGCGAAAATCGTCGCGACTAAGACGCTCTGTTTGACAACGAGTGCGGCCCGATCGGTCCGGTCGCCGCCGTAGTTTTGTGAAACGAGACTCACTGTCCCGCCCGCTAGCCCCAACCCAAACAGGACGACGACGCTCCAGTAACCGAGCGCGAACGCCAGGCCTGCCGTCCCGGCGGTGCCAACGGCGATGCCAACCATCGCAAGGTCAGCGGTCTGTTTTGACATGATCGCAAACCCTGTGACGACGCGCGGCCAGGCCAGGTCGAGTGTTGGCCGCAACCGTTCGGCGTTGATAATGCCTAGCCGATCGAGCACTCGACCAAGGACATCGACCACGTCGCCACCGGTCTCCGACATACCCTGCCATATCCAAGGCGGAGACTTCTCTCTGGCGATTATCTCGTGTCAAGGACCAGTGTCACACCTGGTTGCACCAAGACGGTGTCTACCAGGTTTAGGTGACATTGGGCCTGAGAGCAGCCCAAACAAAATTCTCGAACGGATGGAACAGCTTATAGATTCGTCGAGGGCTAATTCCATCACTTTACTGAATAAAAAGGCACTCTTCGGGAGTGTGAGTCGGTTCCTACTCCTGAACGCACCCTGTCCCGTCCCCTCTACGACCCGACAGCGGAAACCAGTGAGTACTCTCACACAGAACGTTCCCTAACCCGATTTTGCGAGATGCCATCACCGCGAGGAGAGCAACTCTCTCACTGTATCTTCTAGTATGGTTTTCCCCATTTCCGCCTCGGTCAGTGCGATCGACTCGTCGACAGTGTGTGCTTCGTCGAGGTGACCCGGGCCCCAGGTCACCGCAGGAATACCTGCGTCGTTGATGAAGTTCCGCATGTCTGTCGCCGCTTCGATTCCCCACGGCTTGTCGACTCCGCTCTCGGAACCGAGTGTGGCAACCGACTGCTCCCGGAGACACGTCGCCAGCGGATGATCGATTGGAACTGACGACGATTCGTACGTCTGAATCCGTCGAAACGTCGTCTCGATCCCGTGCGTCCGAGAGAGACGAGTGAGGAGGGACTCGACCTCGTCGTCGATGGTGGAGACCGACTCGTCGGGGAGGACACGTCGGTCGAGAACGAGTTCGGCCCGTTGAGGAACGACAGCGAGGTTCGACTCAGTTCCAGCTTCGAATTCCGTGACTGTAGCGAGCGCTCGTCCGCACAGCGACCCCGCTTGCTCGCGGAGGTGCATATCGTATTCGTCGATTGCAGAAAGGACCCGTCTGCTGTCCTCGATTGCGTTCGTTCCCTGGTCTGGCTGACTCGCGTGGGTCGCTTCTCCGTGGACGGTGATTCGGTAGACTGCTAGACCTTTCGTGCTCGTCGCGACTCTGAAATCGGTAGGTTCGAGAACGATTCCAAAATCCCCGTCGTACCCCTGTTCAAGAAGCGTTTTTGTTCCCGGGTCAGCGGTTTCCTCGCCCATTGCAGCGTGAACGACGATCGATCCCTGGAGGTCGCCACGCCGAATCTCCGGGGCCAGATTTCGAACGACTATCATCGCGAGTGCCACGCTGGTTTTCATATCCGCGCTCCCTCGGCCGTAGAGTCGTCCACCGTTGATTTCACCCCCAAATGGGTCCACCGACCAGGCATTCCTGTCGCCAGCCGGTACCACGTCAAGATGCCCGTTCAACACGAGAGTCGGGAAATCGGTCTCAGTAGGCGACTCGTCCGGCTCGATACGCGCCCCGACCTGTGGTCGGTCGGGATCTGGTTTCTCGACGCGTGTAGCATCGATACCGCGGGCAGTGAACCACTCATAGACGAACTCGGCCGCCGGTTTCTCGTTGCCCGGTGGATTTTCGGTGGGAATCCGGACGAGCTCACGAGCAAGTGATTGAAGATCATCCGCCTCCTCTACAGTGTGCTCGTACATTGGCTCGTTTCCTCGGCTCGACGACCGGTCGATCGCGCTATCCTCGATCATACTCCCCCGTCGTCGATAGCCGAGTCGAGGTTAGCAACCAAGTCGTCTTCGTGCTCGATACCGACGGACAATCGGATTAAACTCTTCGAAAATCCTGCAGCCTCCAGATCGGCGGCGGTCAAACTCTGGTGAGCCACCAATCACGTATTTGTATCGGCACTCGCTATGTTCGGTATGTTCCGAGGAGCCCGGGAGTTCGGCCCACCGGTGCTGGTCCCGCTGGCCTGGGCGTTCATGATGGCTGCCCACCTCGAGGTCGTGACCGAACACACGCTGTTCGTCGCCCACGTCGTGATGGCCGTCCTGCTGATCGGGTTCGCGGTTACCGGTTACACCGACATGCGCGAGGGGGTTCTGCAAACGTGGTGGCGACTCATCGCTATCGGCTCGATCATCACGGTCTGTGGGGCCGTTGGCCTCTGGCTGGAACCGAGCAATGCACCGCTCGTGGCCGTTGCCCTCCTCGGGTGGATGGTGCTGCCAGCTGTCGGCTTCGTCGACACTGGCCGTCGAGTCAACGACGGGGGCTGGATTTACGCGGCCGGCACCGCGAGCTGTCTATTCGGCGCAGCTCTCTACTTTGTCGGGCACTTCTGGGGTCTTCAGCCGGCCACAGTCGGCGCCCTCGCGCTCGTCGGACTCGGACAGACGGCAGGCATTTTCGATGCCGCGATCCGGTATTAACTCGGAGAGCGCGTTCATTCGCCTTCGACGAGCGTCGTTTGGCCGGCACCCAAGCTCAAGTCCTCGAGTCCGTTCGTCTGGTAGCGCGCCCATAACGGTCGAACACACCGTTAGTGACGTCCTCCCCGTCGTAAACAATAGGTGAACCAGTCATCTCTGGTAACCGATTCACCCGTCTGGACGGTCGAAGGTCTTGATGAAGGGGACATCCACTTGGTGGCCTGCAGCGTGTGCGTTCAATTTCGTCGCTGCTGGAGACTCCCTGACAGCCTCCGGATTGTAGTTAGCTTCGTCGAAAACATCGGTGATCCAGCGTGTGCCCCGAAGCTGAAATTTTTGGTGGTAGTCTTCTGCAACGTAGAACTCCTCCAGTTCCTCGAACCGCGTCTCAACGCGCTCTCGATCGAACCCGCTTCTGTCCAAAAACGCTTGTAACTGTTCGTCCTGGCCGGGCGTCTCGGTGAAGACGATGTTCTGGTACTGGCGTTTCTTGGGCTGCCGGAGCGGCTGATGTTCCGAGAACGCCCACGCAAGAAGCTCCCTAAACGAGACGCGGTCGGGGTCGTACTCCAGCTGGATGACTTCGGTATGATCACCGATGACCGCGTAGGAGGGGGCAGGCTTCGTCCCGCCAGCGTACCCGACTCGAGTGCGAACGACGCCGTTCATCGCGCCAGTTGCGGCATCAGGTCCCCAGAAACACCCGAGTCCAAACGTCGCGGTCTCCGTGTCGCCCGGGGCGTTCGAATCGAATTCGGAGATGAGTGTTGGTGTGAGCATTCGTAGACGTAGTGGCGCTCCTGGGGTTTAGCATGTGCCCTCCAGACAGCGGGCATCTCGTGTCTGATCGACGGTCGTTCTGGACACTGCTCGAGCGCGTAGGTTACGGTCCGATGGAGTCGGTCATCGAATACCTCCGCTACACGCTCCGTCATTATCGCTCACTCTTCAGCACGGCAGGAGGCTCGCTCAACTCCTCGAGCAGGTATTCCGGGGGATACGGATCAGGATCGTCGCCATCGTCACACAGTCATGCAACGGACAACCCAGCCATTTGCGCCCAGAAGCGTCGTATTCGAGCGAGTTACCCACGTACACTGCTCGGTTTGCTGGAACACCGATGCGCGTGAGCGCCTGGTCAAACGGCTGCACATGTGGCTTCTTTCGTGGGAGCTCGGCGCCGAAGACCAGGGTGTTGAACCGGTCGCTTATCTCGAGGGATTCGAGTGTCGGCCGCTGGCTCGCTGCTGGCCCCTTGGTCACCAGTCCGACTGGCCCGACGCTCGCCGCGTGATCAAGGGCAATCCTTGCCCCAGGGCGCAATGTAACTGCTGAATCGTCGAGGAGCGATTGGACAGCCGCCGCCAACGCCAGCGGATCGACCTCCGTGTGCCCGTGTTGTGCGGCGAGACGAGCGAACCCAGTGCCGATGTACCCGATCCAGTCGTCGTGATCGGGCGGCCCCTCAAGCGACGCCCAGAGTGACTCAGGATCACCGAATGGTTCAACCCCAACCTGCTCAAACGCTGTGGTGTACATCAACTCCCTATCCTGGGTGCGCTCACAAAGCGTTCCATCGAGATCAAATAAGACAGCGTCAAACCGAGGCATACATACATGTTAATGCGAGCAATTGACATCCTCCCCGCGCTAAAGCGCGAGGATTCCTTCGTGGGGCGTCGGGCCGTTCCGTCAGCCCCCGAAGGCAACTTCCTCACCCCGCGTGGTGAGTACCGGGTTCGTGCGCTACACGTCGGCCCTCGAAACGAAGGTATGGCGTATTCAACGTCCGAGAGGGACGTGGTGTCCGCTTGTGCCGTACCCGATACCGCCTGAACCGAGGCGTCCGAATACCGGGTAACCACCCACGGTTGGTACGTGGGCGGACACGGGTCGTGCCATCGACCGTACTCCGCCGACGAAGGCGGAGTGCAACCGCGAACGGGGCGTGTTTAGGTGCGCTGTCGCCCCCTCGTGTGCGCGGTCGTTGCCGACCGTCTCCAGTGACTGGTAGGGGTACTGTGAGGACGGCGAACGAGTCTCAACCACGTACTCCCCACCGGGTTTGCCGGTGGTGGGCGTGGAACCGTCCGTATCAGCGGGAAGTGGCCCCGATTCTTCCGATTGAGAGTTTACGCGAGTTGTCTTACCTCACGATACGACGCCGGGATACTTGATAATGTCGGTTGTTGAGGATTTGTCGGATTCATCCCCGCGCTAAAGCACGGGGCTTTCTCCTCGATTTTCCGTAAAAGCTGAGTGTCAACGACGGGTCACGGGCGAATAAGCCGGTTCCATACGAAGGCGAATCACCTACTCTACTGATCGTTAGTCGTTACCTCGGCGTTGCTGAAGCACTTCGAGAACGAGATTGGTCATTTTTTATAAAAAATCTGTTAAGATCAGTGGTAACTGGTCTTGTGAATAAGATACAATAAGAATCGGCTCACGAGTCATTCTCGACGTCGCAGTGTTTGGACGGCGAGGCACCGACTCATCCGCTGCGTTCCTGCACCGCCTGAGCGAGAAATACGATCTCCCCGTCGACATGTATCTCGTCGATGGCGACGGCCATCTGATTACCGTCTCTCGGTTAGGATTGAGCGATCAGTTCATGTATATTGAATGAAAACTGATCGAAGGTGGTTTCATATCCTCAAAATGGAGGGTGACCGATTCGATAATTCGTGGGTGGGCAGTCAGGCGAGCGTCAGCAGAGCACTTGAGCATTTTGTACACTACTACAATAGACGCCGGCAGCATCAATCACCCAATGGACAGACGCCAGCGGAGGTGCTAAATTAGACAGTGCCCATTGGGATGGTTGACCTCGAGGGTTGGCATAGGGTGGATCTCGGCGACTTAGTACTGATTGCAAAGTATTAGGTGTCTCCCCAGCAGTATAGGTTCATGGGCACTAATAAGCAGTACCACGGTTATGAGTCGTACGACTACCTCGAGGCTGGAACCGACTACAGGGAAGTCGAACTTGGCGAGCTGTTCTCGGGGTTCGAACCACACGAAGTACCGCTCTCAGCGGAGGAAGAAGCGCGATTGAAAGACCTGGTCGCCCAGAACGATGTCGTCTCCCTTCACGACCACCCATTTTACTTCCCAAAGGACGTCCACGATGACATCTGGACGTATGTAAGAGAGGGGCGCGTGCACACTGCCTACGAGTATCTCTCGCAGTCACCACTGGATGCTGTCTTCGATATGCATCTGGACGGCCTGTCCGGGATCCACTCCAAACACGGCTGGAAGTGGGACGACATCGTTCATGACGTCGCGATGCGCGCTGCGGATATCGCTCACTCCGATTTCGCGTTCCGCTGTAGCAGTGTCGAGGACATACACCGCGCAAGAGAAGAAGGGAAGGTCACTATCGTTCCCGCCCTCGAGTCAACGGCAATGATCGAGAACGAACTCGATCGGTTGGATCTCCTGTACGGGCTTGGTATCCGGTGCCTTGGTGTGACGTACAACGCCTCGAACAGCGTCGGAACTGGACAGGGTGACATCTATGAACGCGACGGCGGACTCACGGCATTCGGTGTGGACGCGGTCGAACGCATGAACAAACTCGGCATGGCGATCTCCACGAGCCACTCGAGCCCACAGACGACGCTCGACGTCTGTGAGGTGACCGATGAGCCAATATTCGACACCCACGCGCTGGCACAGACCGGGGGCATGGGTCAGCGAGGCTCTTCCGATGAAGAACTGGAGGCGATCGCTGACACCGGCGGCGTGATCGGCGTGCTTTCCTCGACGCACTTGCCAGATCTTGAAACCTACATGGACCACTTCGAGTACATGGTTGACCTCGTGGGAATCGACCACGTTGCGTTCGGTCCGGACGTCCTCTACGGCGACCACACGGCACTGCTCGAGGTACTCGGCGAATTCCACGGCGTCGAACTTCCCGAGAGCACCATGCAGAACCCCTACGTAAAGGGGCTCGAGAACCCGACCGAGGCCTGGAACAATATCCCGCGTTGGCTCGTGAAAAACGACTACCCCGACGACGAGATTGAGAAGGTGTTGGGTGGTAACGTAATCCGCGTGCTTGAGGAAGTCTGGTAGCGGGCACGTCCTAATCAATTCGTCGGCCTGTCGTTGATTTTCGCGACACGATTCACTCTCGTTGTCACGGCACAATCGATCACCGACCTGCACTTTCATTATCGAGCGTCGAGAGCCGTGTGTATGGAAGAGTCGGTATCTACTGAGGACGTGCGCCGGTACGCTGCAGCTATCGATGCGTCAATCGACGAGGGGACGGCCAGTGCCATTGCTGAACAGTTTGTCGAACAGGATGCGGTCCTCGAATCGCTTGCGGAACTCGCCGATCCGGACACACCGGATCGAGACTACTGGAAGCCGGAATCGGAGGACGATCCGCTTGGCGCGTATCTTACTCGTTGTGACGTCGGCCCGATTAGCGGGTCGGGACCGCTCTCGGGAATGCGTGTTGCGGTGAAAGACAACATCGCCGTTGCCGGTGTGCCGATGACCTGTGGCTCGCCGTTGCTCGAAGAGCAGTCGTTCGTACCATCGACCGATGCGACGGCCGTCAGGCGACTGCTCGAGGGCGGCGCACGAATCGTTGGGAAGACCAATATGGACGAGTTCGCCTTCGGCGGCGATCGCTCGACGATGCGTCTCCGGCTGGCGCACAATCCCCACGATCACGAGCGGATGCCCGGTAGTTCGTCCGCTGGCAGCGGTATCGTCGCCGCAACCGGCGAGGTCGATCTGGCTCTTGGGACTGACACCGGTGGGTCCATTCGATTTCCTGCGGCCTGGAGCGGTGTCCCGGGCATCAAACCGACTCGTGGGCTTGTCTCCCACCATGGGTTCGTTCAGTACGCGAAGACGCTGGACAACGTGGGGCTGTTGGCCCCAACTGTGGAGAACCTGGCGCTGGGCCTGGATGCTATTGCCGGCGAAGACCCCTTCGACGAGCGAACGCGAGGACGCACTCCCCAATCGTACGCCGACGCCGTCGACGACGTACAGTCCGGACCAGAGTCGGGGTTGACGATAGGCCTCCCGGAAGAACTGTTCGGCAACGCACCCAAACTCGACGAGGTGACGCGAGCGGCCCTCGAGCAACTCGAGGACGAAGGGGCGGAGCTACGCCAGGTGTCGATCCCCGACTACGAGTGGTGGTTACCGGCGTGGCTCGGGATCGGGATGACGGAGGTTGGCGCGTACCTCCGGTCGAACGGCGTCAACCACTGGCTCCTCTCGGATGGAGATCCCGCGCTCGCAGCTGCCCTGAGTGATTCACGGAACGACGAGGCGGCCCTCGGCGACGCGCTTGTCACCGCACGGCTGTACGCCGAGCACCTCAACGATGCCCACGACGACCGTTACTACATTCTCGCACACCGTGCCCGCCGTCGCCTCGCCAAGGGAATCGACGAGGCCCTCACCAACATCGACGTGCTGGCGTCGACGACGGTCCCAATGCTGGCACCGCGGTGGGACGAGGAAATCGAGGACGTCTTCGGGGCACTGTCGAACACCGGTCCCTTCAACGTAAGCGGCCACCCCGGCGTGAGCGTTCCCTGCGGGACGGTCGAAGAGTTACCTGTTGGCCTCCAGTTCGTCGCCCCGCACTTCGACGACGCGACCGCCCTCGCAGCGGCGGCACGGTGGAGTTCGACCTACGACTGGGAGCGACCCGCCTACCGCTGACTAGCGTCGAGTTGGAGGGCAACCTGCTCCTCTCATTATTCGATACGAGGTGAGAGGACTCTAACAGAAACTGTTTTCACGCTGCGAGTGAGTCATAAGGCATGGGTTCCGGGACGATTACAGACGCCGAGGGAGTCACCCGTATCGACCGGTGGGAACAGCTTTTTTCGCTCGGGAGAGGGCCGTGAAGATCACCGAAGCGGACGTCGTCGGGCGGCGGATTCCACTCGCTGACGATTTCCCCGTTAGTTACGAAGAACACGTCGACACCGAGCACCTCTTCGTCCGCTTGCACACCGACGAGGGCGCAGTCGGCTACGGCGAGGGCACCTCTCTCCCCTGGTTCACCGGCGAGACCCTCCCCGGAATGGTCGCCGCGGCCGAAGAGTGGTTACTGCCGACGGTGGTCGGTGAACAACTCGAGGATGCCGTCGCTGACTTCGACGAACGCGCTCGACAGTTTCCACATAATCCGGGCGCAAAAGCCGCGGTCGAACTCGCCCTTCTCGACCTCCGGGGTAAACGTGCCGGCGTTCCGGTTCGTGATCTGCTGGGACCGACGGTCCGCTCTGAGATTCCGCTCGTCTATCCGATTCCCGGCGTCGCCCCCGACCGGGCACTCGAACTTGCCGACGAGGGAATCGAGGCTGGCTTTGACCGGTTCAAGATCAAGGCGACGGGCAACGTCGATAACGACATCGATCGAATCGACGCGGTCACCGGCCGGCTTCCCGACGGCGCAACCGCCCGCGTCGATCCGAACACGTCCTGGGAGAACACCCCGAAAGCCACCCGTATCCTCGAGCGCCTCGCAAACCCCGACCAGCTCGAGTACGTCGAACAGCCCGTCAGCCCGGACCGGCCGACTGATCTCCGGGCTCTTTGGTACGACACTGGCATCCCGGTTTTCGCGGACGAGTTCGTCAATGGTCCAGCGGACGTCACCGATCTTGGCGAGGACGGGCTCGCGGCGGGATGTCATCTCAAACTTGCCAAGACCGGCTCTCTTTCCCGGATGTCGGCAATGGCCGAAACGGCTAACGATTACGCGATGGCGGCGACGCCGGTGAGTGCCTTTGGCACCTCCCTCGAGGCGACTGCGATCTGCCATCTCGCCGCGACGGTCCGGAAGATTCCCCTGGCCTGCGAACTCGACCCTGGGCTGATCGCTGCGGATCCGACGACTGCCCCTCTCGAGATCCGTCCAACGATCTCTATTCCAGAGGGACCTGGCCTCGGGATCGACCTGGCGGAGGATCTGTTCTGATCGGACCGGACACGAATATTCAAGACGCAACGTTTAATGTGTGGGACAGACCCACATAGTGCATGGTTTCGATAGCCTACCTAGTGCCTGGTGTCGGACTCGACGCCGAGGAGGTACAACGACGTGAACGAATCGCCAACGACCTGGTCCCTGCGAACGTGTCGGTCGTCGAGGCCGGTACCGGGCCACTTTCGATCGAAAGTGCGGTAGAAGACGAGTGGTCGGCCGTCGGGTTACTCCAGTTACTCGAGAAGCGCGAGGACGACTTCGATGCGTTCGTGATCGGTTGTTTCGGCGACCCTGGCTTCCGGGGACTTCGGGAACTAACAAAAAAACCAATCGTCGGTCCGGCAAACGCCTCCTTCCACACGGCCTCGCAGCTCTCGGAGCGGTTTTCGGTCATCACCATTCTCGAGACGACGATGCCGCTCACCCGGCACCTGGTCCACGAATACGGCTTCGGCGAGCAGTTGGCTAGCGTTCCCATCGTAGAAGCTCCGGTCCTCGAGATCGACCACAGCTCAGACGCGCTCGTCGACGACATGGTCGCGGCTGGCCTGGAGGCCGTCGAGAAGGACGGCGCAGAGGCGCTCGTTCCCGGCTGTATGAGTCTCTCATTTATGCAGGTCCACGATGAGATCGCCGACCGTGTCGGCGTCCCCTTTGTCGATCCGGTGACCGTGAGCCTCGAGACGGCGAGCACGTGGGCTCGACATGGGATGACCCACAGCGACGTCACCTATCCGCGTGCGAACCGGGAGAAACTCGGGAAACTCTTTGGCAAAGAGCCCATCGGTGCCGATGACTAACGAGTCAGAACCAGCCGCGATCAGAACGGCCGGAATCTACGACCCAACTAACCGGTCAATTGCCCGCCAGGTTGCGATCGTCAGGGATGGCCGCATCCAGGCGATCAGAGACGACGTGCCGGCCGATATCGAAGTGACGATCGATCACGACGGCTACGCAATTCCGGGGTTGGTTGACGCACACTCGCACGCGACGATCCGGCCCGGTGAGGGTGACCAACTGGGCCAACTCGGTGCTGATCGGACGGTCGCCGCTGTTCGGGCCGCGAACAATCTCCGACGGGACCTCGAAGCTGGGACGACGACAATGCGGTTGATGGCGGAGGAAGGCTATCTCGACGTCAGGTTGGCTGAACTCGAGCAATCCGGCGAACTAGACGCACCGCGGTTGCTGCCGAGTGGCATCCACCTGACGCCCACTGACGGCCACGGAATGGTCCACACGGCCACCGATGGACCCGATGAAATCCGGCGACAAATTCGAGCCAATATGCGCGAAGGGGCGACACACACGAAGCTGTTCGCGACCGGCGGCGTCAGCTCCGATACGGGTGATCTCGGCCGGTCGTTATACACCCGTGAGGAAGTGCGGACTATCGTCGACGAAACCCATCGTCACGGAGTCCACGTGGCAGCCCACGCTCACGGCGGTGAGGGAGCGCGGATCGCCATTGAAGAGGGCGTCGACACGATCGAACACGCCGCGTTGTTCACCGACGAGGAGATAGCCCTGCTCGAGAAGTACGACCCCTTCGTCGTCGGAAACTTCGCGATTTCGTCACATCCTGACGGGATCAGACGCGGGGAAGCCGACAACCCGGCAA
>LKND01000088.1 GCA_001564275.1 Natrialbaceae archaeon Tc-Br11_E2g14
CGACGACCAGATGGCCGGTGGGAAGTTCAGCGCGATCACCGACTGGACTGGCCCCGATTATCAGACCTACCTCGAGGAAGACGAGTTCGAATTCGGTGGTGGTGAAGAGGAGCGATTACCGACCGGCAATGATCAGTATCAGAACACGATGCTCGCCTCGCTGTACCTCGACGACGCTGAGGGAATGGAACACTATCGGCTCGTCCACGAAAACGACGAGTACTCCGTCGTCGGCGGGATGGCCCCGCCCGGTCTGGGCGCACAGCCACACTACTCGCTCAGACTCGGCCAGCAGTTGGGCATTCCCCACGACGGCTACGACGAGAACGTGGCCCAGCTAGACGGGATGCTGACCGAGGCGAACGCCAACGAGCAGGTCAGCCAGCAACTCGGCCTCCCGATCTGGGATGGCGAGATCGTCTCGGCCGTCAAGACGTTCGAGCGCGTCGAGGGGGCCACCATCGAGGGCACCGTCGAGGGCGAAGTGGCCGACGGTGAAACGGTCTACGCGCAGGTCGAACTCGAGACCGAGCCGGGCCGGACGTTCGTCTACACCCAGCAGGCCGAGGTCGAGGACGGCAGCTTCGAGATGACGGTGCCGTACGCGACGACCGAGGACGTCGGGGCCGAGGACGGCTACACCGACACCGAAGTCGAGGCGCTCGACGATTACGCGGTCTTCGTCGGCAGCGCCGAAGACGGGGAGATCGAACGGGAGTTCATCGGCACGACCGAGGTGAGCGAGATGGCAGTCATCGAGGGTGAGACGACGGCTGTTACGCTCGAGCCGGGCGATGGCGAAGTGGTTCCCGATCCGGATGCCGAACCACAACCGGCTGCGCCCGAGGAGGCCGACGAAGAAGACGAGTCAGACGAAGAAGAGACGGAGGAGGACGACTCGACTGACGCGATGAATCCACTGGCACCGCCAGCACTGTCGGTTGCGGGCTGAGCTGGGCGAATTGCGTACCCCGGGTTGTTTGAGCGATTTCCTCGATTCGGTGTTGATTAGGACGGTTACCCGCCTTCGGTGCTGATGCTGGGCGGTTACCTCCATTCGGTGCTGATGCTGGGCAACTTCTTCGCTCCGAATGACCCAACGCCGCCCGCAATTGGCCGTCGACCAAACGCCTACCACGCTCGAGACAGTATGGTGGCCCATGTCCAGGCGCCGTTTGCCCGCTGACCGCACTGATGACGCTCGAGGCGACGCCCAGTCGGCACGGGCGGACGACGCCGACGTCGAGGTCGACAATCCCTGGTTCGCTCGCCTCTACTCCAAGGTTCCACTGATGGAGCGGCTGTTCGCCCCCCACCGGGCGTACCTCGCTCGTGAGCTCTCCGGACGCGTGCTCGACGTGGGGGCTGGCGACGGCGGCATGTTCGAACCCGTTCGTGAGCACGGAGGCGACGACCTGGAGTATCACGCCGTCGAACCGGACCCGAACATGCGCGAGCGGGCGATCGAGCGGGCTCGCGGCGTCGGAATGCCCGTCGACATCCGAGACGCTCGCGCCGAGGCCCTCCCGTATCCCGAGGATAGCTTCGATGTCGTCCTCTCGAGCGTGGTCTTCTGTACGGTTCAAGACCCAGAGCGCGCCGTCGACGAGGTGGCACGCGTCCTCAAACCCGGTGGAGAGTTCCGCTTTTTCGAACACGTTCGGGCCGACGGCTGGCGCGAGCGGGGCCAAGACCTCTGCAATCCGGTTTGGAAACGCGTGGCTGCCGGCTGCAACGTCAACCGGCCGACAGTCGAGCGGTTCGTGAGCCACGAGGCGTTCGATCCGATCGACCTCGAGCGCGTCCGCGTCGGGGCCTTTCCCGCGTCACCGTTCGTTCGGGGGCGGCTACACCGACGTCGGTGACGCTCAGCAGTCTCAGACGGCGCGGGCGATCAAGAGATAGCCAGTGTGGCCGACTGGCGCCGTCGACGGGCGGGAGCCGCGGTCGCCGAAGGACATCTCCCGCTGGATGGTCTCCCGGACGACGACGTCCCCGAGACCTGCTTCCCTGGCAGCCATCGCCGTCTCGCGAGCCGTCTCGACGAAGGGGCTGTAGACGGCGAGAAAGCCCCCGTCGACGAGGAGCGCCGGCGCGTGGGGGACGATATCCGGGGCGTCTCCCGTATCGAGCGTGAGGACGTCGAAGCCGCTGCCCTCGCGAAGTGCCTCGAGATCGTCCCTGAGATCGCCGGTGCGAACGTCGACGTCGTCCGCGACGCCGCCTATGGCCATGTTCTCTCGGGCCACGTCAGCGAACTCCGCGTCTCGTTCGTAGGTGGTGATCGAGGCACCACAGCGGGCCATCGACGCCGCCAGCACGCCGGTTCCGGTTCCCGTATCGAGGATCCGATCGTCGGTGCTGACTCCGGTTTCGGCGATGACGAGGCCGATGTCCCGAGGCACCATCGGTGCGCCGGTCCGTTCGAAGTGATGAAAGAGATCCGGGCCCCGGAGTTTGCGGACCCGAAACGGTGTCCCGAGGTGGGTCTCGAGGGTCGTTCCGGGCTCGACGTCAGTGGGGACCTCGAGGACGCCGAGGTCGGAGCCGAACTCCTCGCCGGGGCGCACGAGGTGTTCGCGATTCTCGTGGACGACGAGGACGGGCGGACGGTCGGGGGTGGCGTCGGCTGCAGTGGGTGTGTCAGCTGGCGCGTTGGGCTCGGGACGGTCGTGTCCGTTCTGGCGTTCTCGGTCCGCCCCGTCGCGTTCGTCCATCACTCACTCGAGTCGGTCGACGGCGGCGGCCAGATCCCCGTCGACAGCCTCGAGAGCCGCTCGGGCTTCGGCGTCGTCGACACCAGTGCGGGCGGCGACGATTTCGACGTCGGCGTCCGGAATGCCGCCCTCGTCACCGGCGTCGGCGTCACCGGCGTCGGCCGTCGCGCCGGCCGAACCGCGTTCGCGCTCGTCTGGATCGCCGATGATCTGGTAGGTCTCCTGACCGCGGGCGTCCATCTTCGTGACGTCGGCGTCGGTGAAGACGAGATCGTGTTCGGCCGTCCGGATGATGACCTCTTCGGCGTCGATCTCGTCGACGTCGATCCCCATCTGCTGCATCATCTGTTCCATCTTCCGTGGGTTGAGTCCGCCGCCTCCTCCAAACATACTCGAGACGTTGCCAGCCGCGGGCAAAAACCCACCGGAACCGCCGTGTCCCGAAGTCGGCTGTCGGTCACCGCCCGTTGCCGTCTTCCGGACCGATGGCACCGCCCATACGGTCCATTGTAGTTCTTTACCGGCGATTGCGGGGACCGGGGTGGCGATCGCCGGTAAAACGCTACAATGATCCGTATCAGTCCTCGGTCGCTGGGCCGACAGCACTCCGGACCGCCACGGCCATTCCCGTTTCGAACTCGAGGATGGAAGGGCCGTCGAGTTCGGCGCGGCCGACGGCCAACAGGTGGCCGTCTTCGTGGACGACCAGGACCTCGTCACCCGCCCGAATCTCCGCCCCTGCGACGGTGACGAACTTCGAGAAGACGTTCCGCCCGTCGCGGACGAACGGCTCGCTCTCGTCGCCAACGACGACCCGGTAGGCGGGATGGTCGAGGGCGTCCTGCAGGCGACGTCCGCCCTCGAGTCCGAGTGTGTACCGGCCGTCGGTCCCGAAGGAGACCAGGCGGCCGGCCTCGACGTGGATTTGCTGGGGGCGGCCGGAGGTGGTGCGTTCGATTCGTACGCCCGCGGCGTCCCGGAAGAGCGCGTCGCCAGCGCCGGCTCCGAACTGGTAGTCGGCGATGGTCCGCAAGTCGTCGATTTCGTCGCTTCCGTGGCTGCTGTGCTCGCCGCCTTCGTCGTCCTCGCTGGCTCGCTCGCGGTCCGAACCCTCGCTCATTGCCTCTGGGGTACTCGGCTCAACTAAAAGCGTCTGGCGGTTTGGGCCGTTGTACGCTCGAGGGGTGGCGCCTGCAGTTCCTCGGTGGTCGCTCAAATCACGTCCCCGCGGACCGTGACCCCGGCCTGCTCGTCCCGCCAGGCGTGGACCACTTCGGCGGCTGCCGCGGCTTCCTCGTCATCCATGCCGAGCATCTCGAGGGCACCCGAGAGCGTCGGGAAGGCGAGTTCGCTCGCCCGAAGTTTCCTGAAGGCCTCCTCGCTTCGGACGCCCTCGGCCCAGAGGCAAACGCCCCGTGGGTCGAGCAGTTGTGTGTAATCCTCACGCAGTTGTGCACCCCGCAACCGCTGGGTGACGTTGTCCTCGAAACTGGCGTTGCAGACCTCGAGGTGGATGGGGACCTGTGGGTTGCCATCGGCTGGTGTGGTGTCGTCGCTGTCCACAGGCGGGCTGTCGTCGCCATCCCCGCTCGATTCGAGGGCTGGCGGCGAATCGGTGTCCAGTTCCTCGAGGAGGTGGGCAGCCAGACAGCGTTCGGGGGCGGCGTGGCCGTTCGTGTTGGCCCGGATGAAGTCGGGATGGCGCGTGGCCCACTCGGCACGGACGGACTTGCCGACGCCTTTGACGCCGTGGCGCGCTTCGAACGTGGCTTCAGCGTCGGGGTTATCGCGCAACAGCACGTCCTTCGTCAGGTAGATGTCCAGGCGATCGACGGGGTCCAGCCCGAGCGCGAGGTCGCCGTAGACCCACACCTCGCGCACTGGGACCGGTAGCAGGGTCGATTCGACGGTGTCGACCAGCGCCTCGACGCGGTCGACGGCCGCCGCACGGTCGAGTCCACTCATGCTCGACGCTTGGGACGTGACCGGCAAAACCGTTCGTATCCACGCCCTGTCGACACCGAAGGACTGGGTTTACGTCGTTGGGGAGTTCACTCGCGGGCATGGGAGCCGAGGAACTCGCGACGCGACTCGAGACGGTGCTCGCGACTGACGTCGAGCGCTTTCGCGAGCGAGCGAACGAAGAGGCAAGTGTCATCGTCGATGGCATCGAGCAGGGAGCGTTCGACAATCCACAGGCGATCATCGGCTTCGAGTACGAATTCTACGCCGTGGATACCGAGACGGCGGCCCTGAAACGGGTCCCCCGGCGCTTGCTCGAGTTGATGGGCTTCGAGAAGGAACTCGGGTTGCACAACGCGGAGATGACGACGAGCCCCCAGCCGCTCAATGCCGACGGTCTGAAGGCTCAGGAAGCCGAGATCAGGGCGCGACTGCGTGCAGCCCAGAACGTCGCCGCCACGGAGGGCATGCGGCTGGTGAGCGACGGGCTCTGGACGCTCCCACCCGAGGGCGAACTCGCGAGTGCGTACCTCTCCGACAGCGTCGAGCGAACCCTCACCGACGACGCGGGCGGCGAGCGAACCGTCAAGCTGGCCAGCAACATGAGCGACGCCGCGCGGTATCACGCCATGTCGAACGCCGACGGCGACACGAACGCGGGGCTGGTCATCGACTGCCCACACGTCTCCCTCGAGGCCGATACGGCCCTGCCAGAGAGCCTGATCACCTCGATCCAGCCACACTACCAGGTCCCCCACGCGCCCGATTTGCCGACGTACTTCAACTACGCCGTCCGCATCGCGGGCCCGTTGCTCGCACTTGGCTGTAACGCCCCGTTCTTCCCGGCCGACTGTTACGACGAGGGTGCCACGCCTGCGGAGATCTTGGAGGATGCCTGGATGGAACACCGAATCAGCGTCTTCGAAACCGTGCTGAACGATCCATCGGCGGGCGCGGGGAAGGTCCGCTTCCCGCGTGACCTCGAGAGCGCCGAGCAGGCCGTCGACCGGGTCGCAGCCGACGACACTATCGTGCCGATGCCGGTCGAGAGGGGGGATCGTTTCGACGATCAGTTCGCTCACTTCCGGCGCAAACACGGCACCTACTGGCGGTGGATCCGCCCGGTGTTCGACGGGCCCACCCGGTCGGCGGCCAACGCCCGGATCGAGTTTCGCCCCATTCCGGCCCAGCCGACGGTCAGGGACTCCATCGCCTTCCTTGCGGCCTTCGCCGGCCTGATGGAGAGTCTGACTCGCCTCGAGCATCCCGTCGTCGACCTCGACTGGGAGCACGCCCGGACGAACTTCTACGACGCCATGCGTGACGGGCTCCAGGCCGACCTCGAGTGGATCACGAACGACGGCCAGCCGACGAGCGACACGGCAACCATCTACGAGGATCTCTTTGCCCACGCCGAGGCCGGCCTCTCGAGTCGCGGGTTGACCGACGACGAAATCGCGGCCTACCTCTATCCACTCCGTCGGCGAGTCCGCCAGCGACTGACGCCCGCCCGCTGGAAACACGACGTCGTGAGCGAGGCGATCGCGGCGGGCCACTCCCTCGAAGCGGCCCTCGAGCGGATGCAGCGTCGGTACATCGACCGCCAGACCGATACGCTGTTCGAGGGGAGTTTCAGCGATTGGAGGGATGGATGAGTGTGGTCGCGTCGACGTGCGTCGAGGAGTGTCGGCGGCGGGCCGCAACGAATTAAGACCCCCCGCCGTTAGGGAACGATATGGTCACGTTCCTCTCCGGAGGCACCGGAACCCCGAAGTTACTCGACGGTGCCGGCGCGGCGTTCTCGCCGGAGGAGATTACCGTCGTCGTCAACACCGGCGACGACATCGAACTCGGCGGTCTCTTCATTTCGCCCGACATCGACACCCTCCTGTTTCAGGGCGGTGGCATTCTCGACCGCGAGACGTGGTGGGGCATCCGCGGCGACACCCACCGAACGCACTCGGCGCTGTCGGACATCGCGACCGCGGCGGACCTCCCCTCGGGTCCCCACTATCTCGAGGACGCACGCCAGACGGCGGGCCGAGATATCGCCAACTGGCGACGCTTTTCGGGTATCGACGAGTTCATGACGATCGGCGACCGCGACCGTGCGGTCCACCTGACCCGAACGAGTCTCCTCGATCAGGGCCATACGCTGACCGAGGTGACGAAGACCCTCGCCGACGGCTTTGGGGTCACGATTGACCTCCTGCCAATGAGTGACGAAGCGGTCGCGAGCCTGATCCACACCGAGGACGGACTCATGCACTTCCAGGAGTACTGGGTCGCCCACCGCGGTGAACCCACCGTCACGAACATCGAGTTTCGGGGGTCCTCGAGCGCCGAGCCCGCGCCGGGCGTCCTCGAGGCGCTCTCGGAGCCGGTCGTTATCGGGCCGTCGAACCCGGTGACGAGCATTGGACCCATGCTCGCGCTCCCGGGGGTTGCCAGGGCCCTGATGGAGACGCCGGTCGTCGCCGTGTCGCCGTTTCTCGGCGACGAGCCGTTCTCGGGCCCCGTGGCGGACCTGATGGCGGCCGTCGGGACGACCCCGAATACGGCGGGGCTCGCGACCGCCTATCCCTTCGCTGACGCCTTCATCATCGACGAAACCGACGAGACGACGTTCGAGCGGCCGACCATCCAGACCGACATCCGCATCGATGAGCCGAAGGATGCCGCCCGCGTGGTACGGGCCATCCACGAGGCCCTCTCGATCGTCGCCTGAGCGATGCGGGCACTATCCTCGAGCGATCGACCCCCGCTGGTTCTCGCGAGCCTCAGCGGCCAGTCCGACGCGCACTGGGCCCGAAACGGCCTCCCGTACGCCGACGCCGCCGTGCTGGGTGGTATCGCCATCGACGAGCGGTCCAGAGCGGCCGCTCGGGAGCTTCGTGATCGCGATCGAACCGAGTTCTTGCCACCGGACCCCTTCATGTTCGTCGCGGACCAACTGGGACGACTCGAGGACGCGCCACTAAAGGCGGGGATCAACGTCCGGAGTGCGACGGTCGAGCCGATTGCGGAAGTCGCCCGAGTCTGTGCTCGCGGTGGAGCGTTCCTCGAGATCAACGCGCACTGTCGACAGCCGGAACTCCGTGCCGTGGGCTGTGGGGAGGTCCTGTTGGCCGACACCGACCGACTCGTCCGGTACGTCGAGACGGCTCGGGAGGCGGCCACCGACCTCGTGGTTGGCGTCAAGGTCAGAGCGGGCGTGGCGGGCGTCGATCTCCCTCGAACCTGTCGAGCCTTAGCACGTGCCGGCGCGGCATACGTCCACATCGACGCGATGGATGCAGAGCGCGTCGTCGCCGACGTGGCCGACGGCTGTGGCCTCTCGATCGTTGCCAACAACGGCGTCCGCGATGGCGAAACCGTCCGTGAGTACCTCGCGTATGGGGCGGACGCGGTGTCGGTCGGTCGTCCGAGCACCGACGCCAGGGTACTCGAGCGGGTGGCGAGGGCGCTCGAGGCGGCGACGGTGTCGGCGGACTCGCGTTGAAAGCGGACACGCCGAGCCGAAGTCCTCACCATCCACTCTCGGCGTCCACGACGTTCGAGGTGGGATCCGCTCGCTGCGCTTGCCACTCCAGTATTCGTAGTCAAGGGATTCGAAATTCGAAGTGTGGAGGGCTGGCCCGCACCACCACGCTGGGAGCGCTGTCACTCACACCGACTCGTACGCGCCGAGGCGCGTGCCATCGAGTAAATAGGCCTCTCCGTCGGCCAATCCGTCGGGGAGAAACGGCGTCAAAAACGACTGGTCGCGATTGACCCAGCACCCCCCAGCGAGGTTGTTAAACGCCGGCACGACCACCACCCGTGGGGCCGCTTCGGGGGCCTCGAGCCAGGACACACCCTCGTATCCGCCACGCTCGAGAAACGGCGCGGGGTCGAGACGCCCCCGGAGCCAGACGCGCTCGACGCGAGCGCCGCCGACTTCGTCCTCGAGGCGAACGCAGGGATGGTCGTGGCCCAGACAGACCAGGTCGGCCTCGAGCACCGCTGGTGCGGGCCAGGTGTGGCCGTGACAGCAGCCGAGACCCCCGAGTCGGTAGCCCGACCCGTCGGTGATCCGGACCGTGGTCCCGCCGATCGTTGCCTCGATATGGCCGTCACCCTCGTCCTCGGTGGTACCGGACGGGGTCTCGGCCGTGGTCGACGCTGCGTGGCCCACCGTGGGATCGAACCCACTCCCGTCCCCGAGCCAGGATTCGATCGCCCCGTCGTGATTGCCACGAACCAGCGTCACCGTCGTGTTCGCCGGCAGCGACTCGAACAGCACCTCGAGTTCGCCGCGTTCGGCCCCGCCGGGGTCGCCGATGGCGTGCATCAGGTCACCCAGAACGACGAGGCTGGATGTCCCAGTCCGCTCGAGCAACTCCAGCAACCGGTCGCGGCGCTCGGGGCCACGACTGGGGACGTCGACGCCGCGCTCGAGACGCAGTCCGGTCTCGATACCGGCGTGGTAATCGGCGATGACGAGCGCTCGCTGATCGGTGGTCCCCTCTCCGGTGTCCTGCCCTCGGTCGTCACGGGCCGTCACTTCGTCAGTGCCACGCCTCCGATCGCCACGGGCCACCGTCTCCATCGTCGCGACCGCCGCGGGTTCCCCCGGTACCGGCTCGAGACGGGTCCTGGACATCGCCTAGATGGCCTTCAGTTTCCCGTCGCCGGGTTCGTAACACTGGCCGCCCATCAGGGCATCTTCGATGGCCGAGGCGACGGCCTCGGCGTCGGCCCCCGTCTCCTCGACGACCGTCTCGACGATCGCCTCGCGGTCGGCACCGTCGCCGTCGTCGAGTTCGCCCATCACCTCGACCACGCGATCCTGCAGGTCGATATCCTCGAGTTCGTCCTCGCCGTCCTGATCGTCGCCGGTCGATTCGTCGTCGCCCGCTTCATCGTCGCCATCGTGGGCGTCCGTTTCGACGTCCGTACCATCTTCGTCGGCCGTGTCCGCTGTCGAATCGGAAACCGTCTCGAAATCACCGGGTCCATCGGGACCTGCCCCTGGTTCGGCCTCGAGGGAGTCGCTCGCTCCCGTCTCGGCGTCGTCCCTGGCGGCTGAGGCCGCTGGCGGCACGTCGATGTCTGCCTCGCCGGGCTCGTCGACCTCGGCTCCGGTCGAGAACTCCGCACCGAACTCCGCCTCGAGCTCTTCGCGCTCCTCGTCGTCCATCTCGTACATGCCGCCCGATGCCTCTTCGGCCGGTTGCTCGCCCTCGAGGTCGGCCTCGCCTTCGTCGTCCACGGTCCCCGCCACATCGTCTGTCTCGGCTTCGTCCTCGACCGCGCCGTCGTCCGATTCGCTGTGTGCTTCGGCCTCGACGTCGGTCGCTTCGGCCTCTTCAGCCTCGATATCAGCCACTTCACCCCCTTCGGTCCCGGCCTCAGGCGCTTCGCTGTCATCGCTCTCCTGGAGCGTGGCGTCTGCCTCGCTCACCGTAGCCTCGGATCCAGATACGCCCGTCGCTGCTGTCGTCTCGCCGGTTTCATCTGCCGTCCCGACGCCTGGGTCCTCGACCTCGAGAGACACCTCGATCTCGGCCGCCAACGTTTCGAACGTCGGTCCGCCAGGGTCGGCGTCGGTCGGGGTCCGATCGAGTCCGTCGACCTCCGCTTTCTTGCCGGCGACTACGCGTGCCGAATCGAGGGCGAGGTCGCGGACGCTCGCGAGATACGCCGGCGTCGTTGCGTAGTGATCCTGGGCGAGTGGAATCCCGGCTGCCAGTCCACCCTCGACACCCGCCTCCTGGAGTGTATCGACGAGGGCGTCACCGGTCGCATCGACTTCGGCCGCCGCGGCGTAGGTGCCGACGCGCTCGAGGGTCTGTTCGGCGGCCGACACCACCCAGCGGTCGCGCGTGTCGGCATCGACCGTCGAGATCGATTCGGGACGGATCGAGGTGTAGACGACGTCGGCATCGTCTGGCGAGTAGGTCCGGGCCTTGCCCGTCACCGCGACGAACGCGGGTGGCTCGACTTGCTCGAGGAAGGCCAGCGCCTCGGGCTGGTACTGCCCCGCGTAGACCACGAAGCCGCCGGTGGGGTCGACCACCCGCGCCCGGAGCATGTCCTCGTTGACCGCGGTAACCTCGGTGAGGGCACCAACCACGAACACCCGGTTGAGTCGCGCGCCGGTCGGCGTGATGACGTAGTTCGGGGCCCGTTCCTCGTCGCTCTCGGTGTGAGAGAGGGTGGCGTCGTCGAACGTTGCGGCGAACAGCCGGTAGGCGACCTCGCGGCCGGGAATCTCCTCGGCGCTCATGACTCCACCTCCGTCGTCCCGACCGCACCACGACGCTCGAGGAACTCCCGCGCTCGCTCGACGGGGTCGTCGTCGCTGGCCTCGAACGTACTCGCGTCGAGGTTCGCCCCGTACTCGTCGACCGAGAGGTGGCCACGGACACGATACTCCACGCCGACGATCCGCTCGCGAATGGTGTCGGCGACGGCCTCCTGGTCCATCGCGTCGCGCGCCTCTTCTTTGGCGTCCTCGACGTCGCCGCCGTAGACCGCCTCGGTCAGGGCCTCGTCGAGGACCACCGTGACGGCTCCGGTACCGTCATCGAGGATCGCCTTCACGCGCAGGTCGTCGATCCCGTCGACGGAGCCGTGGGTGCGACACTGCCCCTTTTGAATCACGCGATTGCACTCCGGACAGCGCTGGATCAACCCCGACCCGTCACGAACGGCCAGCAGGTTGCCCACGACCTCGAGGTCGTAGACCCCACCCGTCGCGACCGCCTCGCCGATGGCCATCCGTGGGGCCGCCGAGCCCACGTCGACCGGGGCCTCGAGGGCCGTGACGCGCGAAAATTCCGAGATGTTGACCTCGGGAACGCCTCGAAACTCCCGAACGTAGGCGTTTTCGATGCGCACCGATTCGCCCTCGGTGATTTCGGGCACCGGGTCCCAGTTCGTGAAGGGGAGACGCCCGCTCTCGTCCCCGAGCACCCCACTCAGGATCGTCGTCTCCCCGTCGCGGCCGTCGATGGTCCGCTCCTCGGACTCGAGGATGGCCACCTCGAGTGTCTTCGCGCGATCGCCCGTCTGGAGGCTCGTGAGATCGGCCTCCCCGCCGACCTCGTAGGGGATGGTGGGTGTCTCGTCGAGAAAGGAGACGGACGTGCTCTCTCCCAGGTTGAGCTCCGGGTCGCCGTCCCACTCACGGACGCCGGCGTTGCCCGCGGTGATGACGTCCCCGGCCGAGAGGCCGAAGTCCTCCCAGGCGGTGAAGTCGATTTTGCCGTCCTCGTCGGCGAGTTCCCCCTCGACGATGACGTGGTCCTCGCCCTGATACCGGATCGATCGCTCACCCGCGGTGAGAACGACACCGGTGACGTTGACGGAACTGTCCTCGGTCGTGATCTCCCCGACGGATTTCGTCGACGGGCCGCTCCCGCCGCCGCCCGAGCCGTCGCCGTACTTGCGGCGCAGGCTCTGGACGGCCTCTTCGATGGGCACGCTGTACTCCAGTAAGTTCTCCAGGTCGCCTTTGACCTCCTCTTTGTCGGCACCGAGATCGGAGGCGAGATCCTCGGCACGGTTGTCGATATCCATCGGGTTTATATCGGCGGCGGGGGATAAAAAACGTTCCCGCGAGCGTGGCGGATGCGGTCGAATCCGGTCTCGATGCCGGGTCGAAAACGCCCCATCGCTCCGTTCGGGTTGTCGGGACCGTGCACGGAGACGAAGCCAGTCCACCATTCGCGACGGATTCTTGTGGAGCCCCCGTCAAGGCATTCGCGATGAACGTCCTCGTCAACGCTGCGATGAGTGCCGACGGCAAGCTCTCCTCGCGACGACGGGAACAGATCGCCATCAGTGGCGAGGCCGACTTCGACCGCATGGACGCGATCCGGGCCGAGAGCGACGCGGTCGTCGTCGGTATCGGCACCGTCCTCGCCGATGATCCCGGTCTGACGGTCAAATCCGAGCCCCGAACCCAGGCTCGAACGCGCCGTGGCGAGCCCCCACAGCCCGCCAGAGTCGTCGTCGATTCTCGGGGTCGGACGCCGCTCGAGGCCACGATCCTCGACGACCAGGCCGACACCTACGTCTGTGTCAGCGAGGCGGCACCGCTCGAGCGGCGGGAGGCCCTCGCAGACCGGGCGACCGTCGTCGCGGCCGGTGGCGATCGGGTCGATCTCGAGCGTGCGTTTCGGGGCCTGGAGGTGGCCGGTCTCGAGTCACTCATGGTCGAGGGAGGGGGCGAACTCATCTTCTCGTTGTTCGAGGCGGGGCTCGTCGACGAGCTTCGAGTGTTCGTCGGCCCCCAGCTGATCGGGGGTCGCGACGCGCCGACACTCGCGGACGGCGAGGGATTCGTCGCGGACTTCCCCCGGCTCACGCTCGCGGACGTGACGCGTCTGGACGGCGGTGTGGTGTGTACGTGGCGTGTCGTGTGAGGATACTGCGCTCTGCAGAGCGTCTCGAATACTAACCCCACGCTGAATAGCGAGGCCGTACTCGACACGACCCTTGTGGGATATGCCAATGTGACTGATCAGAGAAATGGTGCTCGTTGGAACGATTCTCTGGCTCGAATCTCCGTCTATGCATCCTGTCGGTGACCACCTGGCGACCTACCCCTCCACCACGTCTCCGGCGGCGATAAAAAAGCCGATCATCGTCGTGATGATCGCCACGGTTCCGATTGCAACCGCACCCATCTGGAAGACTTCGCCCTCGAGTCGACTGGCTATGAGCAACAGGAAAACCGCAGTTACGAAACTGATCAGGGCCACCGTTCGACCGAATCGACCAATGTCGATGCCGGACTCACTGGACACGATCGAGAACCTCGAACAGGACGCCGTTGTACTCGTCGTCGGTCGCGGCGTTCCCGAGGGAGTGAACCGCCTGAGCGACCCACAAACCTGCGGTGAAATTGATAAATGCGACCATCGATACCGTTCCCACCTGACCGTCGACGAACAACCCGGAGACGACGGCTCCGATGAATCCAACTGCCATGAGCGCGTGCGTAATCAACGACCGTGACCCGAAGTCAGCAAACTGTTCCGAAAGACGTGAACCGAGGGACATATATCCATCTTCGGCGCTGTATAAATGAAGGTTTGTATTGGGACGGGGCGTCTGCGAGGGTGGTAGCGAAATACACCGACCGTTCCCTTCGAGCAGCAACAACGGGTCCGAACCACAGCCGTTCACTGATCGAACAAAATCCGATCACTGCACCTGCGTATCGATCGGCGACGGCCCCGCTGTCCGACGGCGTGACCGACGACCGCACCCGCCTCTGGGGAGAGTGACAGGACGCAACGACAACTGGCTCCATCAGTCGTGTAATGGGGGCCTCGAGCTGCGATTCAAGAGGCGTGATACCATTTCCCAACTGGTCTCGCGGCCGACAAGTATAAACTCGACCGCCTTCTGAACCCACCAACAACCGCCGATGCCCGACGTGAGATTCCCCCACAGCGCTCCCAACTGGGCTGTCCTCGCCATCGCAGCCGGCTGCTTCGCTGGCGCAGGGCTGATCGACACCGCAACAGTCAATCTACAGAGTGTCGTGGCCGCGACGCTCGCCATCGTCGGCGTCTATGGCGTCGCTCAGGTTGCG
>LKND01000089.1 GCA_001564275.1 Natrialbaceae archaeon Tc-Br11_E2g14
GAGATGGCCCAGGGGACGATCAAGGAGGTCCTCGGGGACGCCGATCTCGTCTTCGTGACGGCAGGGATGGGTGGTGGCACGGGCACGGGTGCCGCCCCCGTCGCGGCCAACATCGCGAAAGAACAGGGCGCGATCGTCGTCGGCATGGTGTCGACGCCGTTCAACGTCGAACGCGCCCGCACGGTGAAGGCCGAGGAGGGCCTCGAGCGACTGCGCGAGCAGGCCGACTCCATCATCGTCCTCGACAACAATCGACTGCTGGATTACGTCCCCAACCTGCCGATCGGCAAGGCGTTTTCGGTGATGGACCAGATCATCGCCGAGACGGTCAAGGGCATCTCCGAGACGATCACCCAGCCGAGCCTGATCAACCTGGACTACGCGGACATGTCCACGATCATGAACCAGGGCGGCGTCGCGGTGATGCTCGTCGGGGAGACCCAGGACAAGAACAAGACCGAGGAGGTCGTCCGGGACGCGATGAACCACCCACTGCTCGACGTCGACTATCGCGGTGCGTCGGGTGGGCTGGTCCACATCACTGGCGGCCCGGACCTCACGCTCAAAGAGGCCGAGGGAATCGCGGACAACATCACCGAACGCCTCGAGGCGAGCGCCAACGTGATCTGGGGCGCGCGCATTCAGGAGAACTACAAGGGCAAAGTGCGGGTCATGGCGATCATGACCGGCGTCCAGAGCGCCCAGGTGCTGGGCCCGAGCACCCAGAAGCAGGCCGACAAGTCCCGCGCCAGCCTCGAGGGCGTCGGTGAGGCGAACTTCGACGCCAGCCAGAACGTCGAATCCGGTCGGTCCCACGCACAGGACTCGAACGGCGGTCGCACGGGGTACGGTGCCCAGAGCGACGGCGGACGAAGTGAACTCGAGCGTGAGAACGGCGTCGACGTCATCCGGTAAGTCCGTCGGCTTCCGATCGAGTCGTGATCTGGCTCGCGATTCGATTCGCGGTTTTTTACCGATCACCTCGACGAGCGACGGCGTTTCCGGACGATCGGCACATTGTTGATCGCCGAGGCTCGATTACTCACCACAGGCGATGTACGGACTGGTGTTTGCGGCCGGGCGCGGAACGCGGTTGGCCCCGTTGACCGACGAGACGCCGAAACCGTTGCTCGAGGTCGACGGCGACCCCCTCATTGTTCACTGTTTGCGCGCGGTCGTGGACGCTGACGTCGAGGAACTCGCGGTAGTCGTCGGCTATCGCCGCGAGGAAATCGTCGAGACCGTTGGCGACGAATTCGCCGGCGTGCCAATCACCTACGCCCACCAGGCCGAGCGGGAGGGGCTGGCTCACGCCCTTCTGTGTGGCGTCGACGCTCTCGGGTACGACGGCGAGGCGTTGCTGACGGTCAACGGCGATAATGTCTTCGACCACGACCTGCAACCCCTCGTCGACACCCACCGGGAGCCGGGCGTCGACGGGACGGTCCTGCTCGATCGGTGCGCCAGAAACGAGGCGGAGATGGCGGCCTGTTGTGAACTCGCTCCGGACGGCACGATCAGGGAGCTCGAGGCCACGACTCGCCCCACGTCGGCGACGGGCTATCTCGCCGCGGGTGCCCAGACCCATGGCCCTGACATCGTCGAGGCCTGTCGGCGGGTCGACCGGGGCGCGAGCGGCGAGTACGAACTGGCGGACGCCCTGCAGGCTCTCGTCGACGGGGGCCGGCGGTACGTCGGCGTCGAGATCGACGGCTGGCATCGTAACGTCAACACGCCCGAGGATCTCGAGGCTGCGCGCTCGCAGTTCACCGGGCCGTCGAGCCAAGAGTGAACAGCCCTCAACCGGATGTTTACGTTCGAAAGAGCTGCTGGCGCTATTCACGCCTGCATGGAGCACGTACTCAGACCAGCGCCTCGAGCAGCGCGCACTTCCGACAGATTTCGCGAGTCGTCGTCGAGCCACACTCCCGACAGGACCGCAGCTCCGCGCCATCCTCGCTGTCGTCGTACCGCTCGGCAACGATCCCGGCGAGCTCCTCGTATCCCGCGAGTATCGAGTGTCGCGTTCCGGGGTGGTTCTCCTCGAGGCCGTACAACAACTGCTGGATCTCGCCGCGGTAGGCCTCGCTCGAGTGGGGACACTCGGTGATGTGAGCAGGGAGGTCACGCAGGTGGGCGTAGAGGGCGACCTCCTTCTCGGGGACGTCCCGGAGTGGTTTGGCGCGCGGAACGAAGTGCTCGCTCTCCCGGCGCTCGCTCAGCGGGCCGAGGCTGGCGTCGAAGTGTTTGGCGATCTGGGCGACGTCGCCCTCGAGGAAATTCATCAGGGCGGTCTGGGCCTCGTCGTCGAGATTGTGGCCGGTGAGCAGGAGGTCGGCGTCGATGTCCGTGGCGTATCCCGAGAGGAGGTCCCGACGAAAGACGCCACAGTAGGCGCAAGCAGCCATGTTTTCGGGATCGTCCTCGACGACGTCGTCCATCCTGACGCCAAACTCCTCGTCGTACTCCAGGACCTCGTGAGGAATGTCGAGGTCGTCGGTCAGGTCGAGACAGGCCTCGAGACTCTTATCGCGGTAGCCCTCGATGCCCTCGTGGATCGTGAGACAGACGAGTTCGATCCGGGGATCCTCGGCGAACGTCTCGTGGAGGATCTGGGTGAGGACGACGCTGTCTTTCCCTCCCGAGAGTCCGATGAGCCACGTCTGAGGGGCTTCGGGAGTGGCGTCGCCTGAAACGAGGTCGTCCCGACGCACTCGCCGGCGGACTCGCGTTTCGACGGATTCGACGAAGTGCCCCTCACAGAGGTGAGCCCCCGAGTAGGCGGCGTGCATCACCGCCGGTTCATCACACCGGTTACAGTCCATCGCCTACGAGTAACCGACTTGGGGGGAAACCCGTTTCGTTCCCACTCGGGGAGGGTGTCCCGTAGAAGGGGTCGTTCTCTCCGCGTCCCGGTCAACTACCGACAAGGCAGACTCGGTGATATGGGCGAGTCCGTTTGGAGGACGGTCGCGCTGGTATCGGTGACCACGTCCATGTCGAGGTTGAGGGCTCGAGCGGTTGCGAGCATCTCGCGACGGCCGGTCCCCCATGACGAGATCAACTCACGTGCTCGTCCCAGCATCCCTCGAGGGAACCCGATCGCACCCCTCTCACGGATCGCAGCAGTGGCCCCGCGTCCACGAGCAGTGGCTGCGTTTTGGAGCGAGCTCGTCCGACACGTCCTGGTTTGCCTGACCCTGGCGATTCGAGCGGGAATCCTTCGAGGATCCTGTGGGACTGATATCTGCCAGGGAACGGAGGCGTCGGTTCACGTTCCACTGTGGTGGGTGGTCGAAACCGCCTCCCGCGGTAGCGTCGGTCGGGATCGGGCGTGTGCCGATCCCAGGTGGTGATCAGTCGTCGTCCGTCTTCGAGGTGGCCGGATCGTCGGTTACCGGTTTCGTGCTCTCGAGTTGGCCAGTTTCGTAACCAGCCCAGTCGAATCGCTTCTGGAAGTAGATGGCGACGTTGACTAGCGCCAACAGGACTGGCACCTCGATCAGTGGGCCGACAACGGTCGCGAACGCCACGCCGGAACCGACGCCGAAGACGGCGACGGCGACCGCGATGGCGAGTTCGAAGTTGTTCGACGCTGCGGTGAACCCGATTGCCGTCGTCGTCGAATAGTCCGCACCGATCCCACGCCCCATCGCGAAGCTCACGAGGAACATGATGACGAAGTAGATCGTCAGCGGAACGGCGATCCAGACGACGTCGGTCGGTTGAGCGAGGATATTGTCACCCTGCGTGGCGAACATGACTATCACGGTAAAGAGGAGTGCGATCAGCGTCACGGGACTGATCATTGGGACGAACTGCTCTTCGTACCACTCCTCACCCTTGGATCGGACGCCCCCGAATCGGGTCAGGATTCCGCCAGCGAACGGGATGCCGAGGAAGATCGCGATCGCCCAGAACACCTGGCCGATCGTGATATCGAAAGTCCCGATACCGGCGACCAGGGCGTCCATCCCTAGCAGTGGAGGTAAAAACAGCGCGAAGAACCAGATGTACACCCCGTAGGTGATGATCTGGAAGACGCTATTGAACGCCACCAATCCGGCAGCGTACTCACTCGAGCCGTCCGCGAGGTCGTTCCAAACGAGGACCATCGCGATACAGCGAGCCATGCCGATGAAAATCAATCCGAGGAAGTACTCGGGGTGGGCCGGGAAGGGGGGCACGAACCCGCTGAAGAAAACGACTGCCAACAGGAACATCAGCGTCGGGCCGATGAGCCAGTTCTGGATCAGACTCAGACTGAGCACGCGCCAGGCGCTGAACACGCGCGGGAGTTGGCCGTAGTTGACCTTCGCCAGCGGGGGGTACATCATCGCAATCAGGCCGATTTCCACGAGGTAGTAGTCCTGGATGGGATCAACGACACCCGGGGCGAGGTGTCCAAGGCCGACACCCAGCCCCATCGCCAGGAAGATCCAGACGGTCAGATACTTGTCGAGGAAATCCATCGAGCGCGGATCACCACAGTCCGGACAGTCACAGTCCGGCCCATGTTCGTGCTCGAGGCTACTCATCGGGACCAACCTCCGACCGAGGTCGATCGATCATCGCATCGATTCGACACGCTACCCGTAACAGAAGATTGTCTACGCTCATCAATGGAACTGAATGCTTATTCGTCGGCGGCGACGACGTCGAGTTGCACGCCGGCGTTGCCGGGGAGTGAGCAGACGCCGACGGTGGTGCGCGGTGGATACGCCCCGTCGAATCGGGACCGGTAGACTTCGTCAACGGCCCCCCGGGCGTCAATATCTGTCACCTGAACCTCAATTTTCATCACATCCGCAAGCGTCGCATCTCGCGCCGACAGCAGCGATTCGAGCCGATCGAGACACAGGTCGGCCTGATCTTTGATTGAGTGTTCGCTCATGACGACACCGGACTCTTCGGGGAGAATTCCCTCGAAGAAGAGGAGGTCAGACTCTCCAGTTCGGACACCGTATGCGGACCCATTGCCGGAGCCCTCGCGCTGTCGTTTGCTTTCGCTACTGATTCTGTCGAACTCGATTGCGTCCCGTTCGACGGAGCCACCGTCATCCGTCTGGCTGCCGTGGCTTGGTTGAGCCATGTCTCAATTGAACCTCCAGTCACAGATATATACTTTGATTCGTGTATGACAGTGGAGACAGACGGGGGTTGCCTGGCCTGTAACGGAGACGAATGTATTGGGGCCTGTCGAGGCCGGTCGACAGTTCACTGCAGAACCCGCTGCTCCGCCCCTCTTGCCGGCCCTCGCCGTTCGTTTGGCCGAATCCGTTAAGTGAGGAATTCAGCGCGTGGCCCACGGCATCGTCGCTCACATCGATGCGCAGTGTCCTCTCACGGACACCTATCGCACTCCAGATTTCCTCGAGGAACCGTCCAACTCGGTGTCGAGTGTAGATGACGGTTGAGCATCTTCGAAACTGATTATGCTACGACACTGGCCCGTGACGTCTCGAGTGGGTGTGGACTGTGGCACTCTCGACAGCTCGTCGATGCTGCGTGAACAGCTGGTGAGTCGGGAGACATTTATCAAGCGAACACCTTCGCCTGGACTATGTGCCTCGAGACAGGGGCAGAACTCGAGTCAGCGGCCTGGGATCCGGTGGCGGGCGACAGCCTGCCCGCCATGGAGGGGACACCGTCGAGCGAGGGGTCCGTCCCAACTCTGCACGTGCGATGTTATCCCGAACGCGACTCGGGTCTCGAGACCGTCCGAGGCTGGGCGGCTCCCCACCGCGAAGCAGTCCAGGGCGTGAGCGACGCGTTGGCCACGCTCGCGGACGCGGTCGCGGCGCGAACGGGGTTCGATCGGGTCACCTGGCGCGTCGAGGCCCGCCCGCCGGTCGACCTCCCGGCCGATACCGGTGACTTCGGCGCAGTCGCCGACGACCTGTACGACGACCTCGAGTCCAGGGGCTCGCTCACCGGTGCCTGCTGTCACCTGATCCTCGCCTGGCAGCCGCTGAACACCGACCTCGGCTACGGACGGGTGCCCGGCTCTTACGGCCTCGTGGGCAGGCGGGCGGGCGACGCCATCACGTTTGCCAACGTCGGGGCCACGGAAACCTACGACACCCGCGCGGCGACGGTCAACATGGCCATTCACGAGATGTTGCATCCGTTTCTCGACGACGACGCCGTCGGGGCGGTGATCGACAGCGACTGCGATCACGACCTCGGGACGGTCGAGGCAGTCGCCGATGACGTCCGTTACGTTTCGCCCATCGCGACCGCATACGCGGGTGCGGGAACGGACGACCAGGACCTCAGCTTCGCCGGGAGCGGTTGTGGCGACCACGACCGCTTTTTTCACCACGACGGAACCGAGGATGTCGATGAGTGGGTCCACACTCCCGAGTTGAGCGACGGCGTTCTCGAGGGAGTCGCCAGATACGTCGCGGCCACGTTCGATGATGGCGACTGACCGGGACTTCTACCGATGTCGCGGGCCACGGGGAATCCCGTCGCTTTTGAGCCCACAGCCGAAGGTGTGGCTGTGCGCGCGTTCTCAGAATCCTACCTCAGGCGGACCCGCGAGGGGATGTGGGCGGACTCCCGGGACTCCCTCTCGAGGCTCGAACTCGAGTCCCGCGAGCGGGTGCTCGACGTGGGCTGTGGCTCGGGCGAACTCACCCGCGTCCTCGCCGAAGAGTGTCCCGGCGAGGTGATCGGCTGTGACGTCGACGCCTCCTTGCTCGCGTTCGCCCGCGAGCGAGGGCCCGCGGCCGAACCGACCCCGGTCGTCCGCGGGGATGCCACCAGGTTGCCCTTTGCAGACGACACCTTCGACCTCGTGGTCTGTCAGGCGTTGTTGATCAACCTGCCGGACCCGACTGTCGCTGTCCGCGAGTTCGCCCGCGTCTCCACGAATCTCGTCGCGGCCGTCGAACCCGACAACGGTGCCGTTGCCATCGACTCGACGGTCCCTCGCGAGGCAACCCTCGAGGGTCGCGCTCGGCGGGCCTACCTCGCTGGGATCGAGACGGACGTCACCCTTGGCGCTGACGCCGCCGGCGTATTCGAGGACGCCGCCCTCACGGTGATCGCGAGCGAGCGATACGAACACGATCGCTCCATCGAACCACCCTACGACGAACAGGCGCTGACTGACGCCCGACGGAAGGCCACGGGGGCGGGCCTGGCCGACGACCGGGGGACGATGCTCGAGGGCGACCTGACCGACGAGGAGTATGATGCCCTCCGCAGCGAGTGGCGCGACCTCGGGCGGGACGTGATCGAGCAGATGCAGGATGGCCTCTACGAGCGAACTGAAACCGTCCCGTTTTACGTTACTGTCGGGCACGCGGGCTCGTCATAACGCTCCAGGGCCGCCATTTTGTGACCCGTGTCGGGGTGTCCCACACGGGACCAACGCTTATCATCTGGTCGTCAGAACAATGTCATCGTGCAAACGTGGTACTTCGATCTCGATGGGACACTGCTCGACTTTTCGGTGCCATTCGAGATCATCTACGAGCGGGCACTGGCGCGCCTGGGCCTCGAGCCACGCGGGTTCGAAACGTTCGACGAGCGGTTTGGCGAGGTTTTCGGCAACGTTGCAGAGCCATACACGCAAGCCATCGCGGCGATTGATTTGGCCGTCGAACCTGCAGCGTTCAGCGAGACGCTGATCGAGACGGAGATCGACCACGCCGTCGCTGCCCCAGGAGCCGGGGCGATCCTCGAGTCGCTCTCGAGTGCCGGCCATCAGGTGGGTATCCTCACCAACGGCCTCGGTCGGGTCCAGCGTGGCAAACTCGAGACCGTCGGCCTGGCCGACCGGGTCGACGCGGTCGTCGTCTCCAGCGAGGTGGGGGCGTGGAAACCCGACGCCGATATTTATCGACTCGCCGAGGAGCGACTGGCCGCCGATGAGTACACGTTCGTCGCCGACGACCTCGAGCGGGATCTGGTGCCCGCCCTCGAGTGCGGCTGGCGGGGCGTCTACGTCGGGCCGGATGCCGAGGGCCTCGAAGCGTCTGGACCAGGTGGCGATCTCGAGGCCAGACTGTCACAGGTCGAGACGCTCGAGGCGATCACGTCGCTCGATCAGTGGTGATCGGTCGCCCATCGGCCATTCTCAGTCGCCTGCCGATGTGACGGTGTTGACCAGCGTGCCGACACCCTCGTAGGTGATTTCGACGGTGTCGCCGGGCTCGAGCAGGCCTGGATTCGCGGGACTGCCGAAGGCGACGACGTCGCCTGGCTGGAACGTGACCCGCTCGGAGAGGGCGGCGACGACCTCGTCGGGATCGAACAGCATCTGTTCGGTCGAGGCCGCTTGCCGACGCTCGCCCGAGACGTCGGTGTGCATCTCGATGGCCGTGGGGTCGACGTCCGTCTCGAGCCACGGGCCGAGCGGTGCCGATCCGTCGAACGCCTTGCGGGCGGTCCGGCCCTGCTGGTCGAGGGCGTCGACGTCGTTGAGGATGCTGTACCCGCGGACGGCGCCGGGGACCTCGTCGACCGAGAGATCCCGACAGCGCTCGTCGATCACGGCCGCAAGCTCGCCCGCGTAGGTGAGTTCTTCGGTGAAGTCGGGATACGGTATCGGCTGGTCGTGGCCCAGCAGCGACGTCGGGGGCTTGATGAAAAAATCCGGTTCATCGGGTCGTTCGTACTCCATCTGCTCGAGTGTCTCGGCGTAGTTGCGACCGACGCAGTAGAGGGCCGAGGGATCGGCCGGCGGGAGCAGGTGGCCGTCCCGGCCGACCTCGTAGCGGCCCGTTGGGGCGTGAATCGTGCCGTTCTCGTAGCGGCCCGAGACGGGGCCCTCCGGCGTCGCGAGTCGTGCGAAGCGCATGCCCGTGGATGGTCCTCGAGGGGAATAGGTCTGCGGTGTTTGACCGCTCACCGAATTCGTGCGAGCGACGTGAGGGAGCCGGCTGCGGAGGCCGTGGACGTGCTGGTAGGGCCGTGATCGACGTGGACGGGGAACTCTTCACCGATGACAACAGGGGCGACAATACTGTGGTCAACTGGACGGCCTCGTCGAGAGCGGCAGACCTTGCCGCCGTTGCGGATCGATCGAACGGCCGGCAGTCGAGCGGAATCCCGACGGTCGAGGACTCGAACTGCCGTTGAAGCCGGTTGCTCGTCACGAAAAATGAACGCAGCTGTCACAGGTCCTGGCCACACATACCGCTGGTGTCAGGACTATTTCCCTCCCTGTGAAAACTCGGCCTGTATGACAGCGACCGCCGCCAAGACCGACGTCCTGGTCTCGCCCGAGTGGGTCGAGGACCGACTCGAGCAATTCCAGTCCGACGATCCCGACTTGCGAATCGTGGAAATCGAGAGCCCGGAACCGCCGGACAACGACTTTCCCTCGAAGTACGACGAAGGCCACATCCCCGGCGCTATTGGCCTCAACTGGGCCGAGGACCTCTCCGATGAAACCCAGCGCGATATCCTGAAGAAAGGCGACTTCGAAGCCCTCGTGGGTGGGCTAGGGATCAGCCCCGACTCCACGGTGGTCTTCTACGGCAACGGCCACATCCCCAACTGGTTCGCTGTCTTCGCCTACTGGGAGTTCACCTACTACGGCCACGAGGACGTCCGCGTGCTCGACGGTGGGAAGGACTACTGGGTGGAAAACGACTACCCGCTGACGACCGACGAACCCGGTTACCCGAGTCAGGAGTACGACGCCGGTGGCCCCTTCGAAGGCATCCGCGCGTACAAAGACGACGTCGATACGGCCCGCAACTCGGGCATCCCGATGGTCGACGTGCGCTCGCCCGCGGAGTTCTCCGGCGAGATCCTAGCTCCCGAGGGCCTCGATGAGACGGCCCAGCGGGGCGGACATATCCCCGGTGCATCGAACGTCCCCGTCGCGGACAACCTCCGGGACGATGGACGATTCAGACCACGCGAGGAACTCGAGGCGCGCTATGCCAAGGAAGGCATCGACGGCGACAGTGCCGTCGTCACCTACTGCCGTGTGGGCGAGCGCTCGGCGATCGCGTGGTTTGTGCTCCACGAGTTGCTCGAGTACGATGACGTGACGAACTACGACGGCTCCTGGACCGAGTGGGGGAACATCGTTCGCGCGCCGATCGAACTCGGACACGGCGATTGAGGGCATCGCCCGGCGATCGCCTGGTGTCTGTGCGATGCGTGGCTGCGAACTGCCTCGAGCGCACGATCCAACTCACATTCAGCCGACACCGTCGCGCCACTGAATTCCCCGATCCAACACTACCGCTCTGGGTGTGTCGGCCCGTCGAACCCCCCTCGAACCAGCGGTTTGGCGATGTGCCGACGCGCACACGGCGGCACCTCGTACCAACCGACCTCGAGTCCCCGATCGAGCGGCCTCGAGTCCTTCTCGGGAGTGCTCGTCTCACAGTCTCGACAGCGATAACCCTGGTTTCGGCCGGCGCTTTCCATCGTCCCCCCGCAGCCGGGACACGACGGTGTTACGCGCTCGACGGTCACGAGATCGCGAACCGCGAACTTCTCGAGTTTGAGCGTCCCGCGACCGAGTTCCCCACAGGCGGTGACGCGATCACCCGGCCGGAGGGCACGAACACGATCCCGAAACCGCTTCGTTGGTTCGAAAGCGGCACACTGGAGTGACGCCCCCCTGTCGCCGACCGAGTCCGTATCGGTGACTCCGCCGAGGTCGACGAAGACGTGGCCACCACGGCGCGTCTCCGGTTCGGTCAGTACTGTTCCCTCGAGTCTGTAGGCACGTCCGTCCACCAGGGCGGCGTCGAGGGCCTCGAGCGCACCCACCGCTCGGAGGTGAACGTCGGTCCCCTGGTTCGTCACGAACGTCCGCCGGTCGGCGACGGGTTCGCCCTCGATAGCTGCCGCAACCTCACGGGTGCGAGCCGGCTCGTCCCCACGGATGCCGTGCAGGATGGGCCCCGGCGTGTGGGGAACACAGACGGCCTCGGCCTCGTCGCGATCGACCGTGTCCCAGACGATGGGGTAGCCGGCGTCGGCCGCTCGGAACACGCTGTCGTGGTCGACCTCGCGTGGGGTCCCCCAGCGATCGGGCTCGCGGTAGCTGATCGTCTCGTAGGTCCAGTCCGCAAGCGCCTGCCACGCGCCGATGGCCGCGAGCGCACCGATGCGACCGCGACCGTCGCCCACCCCCCAGTGGCGGAACCCCAGTTCGTCGGCGACCGCAACGGCGTCTTCGATCTCGAGGTGGTCTCTAATCGCGCTGCGGGTGAATTTCGCGACCGCGTCCGGGACGTCGTCCGGACGGTCGTCGGCCACGATGACCCCTGGATTGGTTCGGTCGTCGGCGGTTGCAGCCAGTCGCTCGACCGTTTCGCGAGTGGTCTCGAGCGGGTCGGTAGCGACCTGATCTCCGTCACCCGACCCTGTGTCAGCGAGGTGGATCGCCAGTGCTGCGTTCCCTCGCGTCTTGTATCGAACAGCGGGGTTGAGCCGGACCAAGAGGACGCGCTCGACGGTGTGGCCCGCTCGCTCGAGTGTCTCGGCGATCCGGTGGGCTACGTAGGTCGTGCACATCCCCCGCTCGCGGGAGTCGGTGTCGTCCAGCCCGATGACAGTCATCAGTTCGCGTTGGCGGGCGAGCCGTTTGCGCGTTTCGTCTCCCGAGGACCCCTTTCGGACGCGCGGACACCCCTGGCTGTCGACAGACGACATTTCCCAAAACACCGGACGGCAGCGGATCGATCGGGGAAACGCTAATATATGAGGAGTGGCTTACCTCCGTCTATGTCCCGATCCGCACTGGTCGGCAACGTCACCGCGATGCTCGAGGACGCGGGGTTTACGGTGAGTGACCGGTGTGCGATTCGCCCAAAGAGCTTCGATATCGCTGCCCGCCGCGGCGACGACCTGGTGCTGGTGAAGATCCTCGGCAACGTCGACGGGTTCAACCAGGCGACCGGCCACGAGATGCGCAGACTCGGCGACTACCTCGAGGCCACCCCACTCGTGATCGGGCTCCGGAGTCGCGACGAAGACCTCAAACCCGACGTGGTGTACTTCCGTCACGGCGTACCGGTGTTCAGCCCGGATACGGCCTACAACCTGTTCATCGAGGGCGTCCCACCGCTGATCTACGCCGCACCTGGGGGCCTCTACGTCAACATCGACGGCGATCTGCTGGCCGACGAACGTGAGTCCCGCGAGTGGAGCCTGGGCCGACTGGCGAACGAACTGGGGGTCTCCCGGCGGACCGTCTCGAAGTACGAGGACGGGATGAACGCCTCCATCGAGGTGGCGATGGCCCTCGAGGATCTGTTCGATGCACCACTGACCAGTCCGGTCGAGGTCCTCGAGGGAACCGATGAGGTTCACGAAGCCGACGAGCCACCCGAGGATCCGCAGGCCGATCCGGACGACGAGGAGGTCGTGGCTGTGCTGACCGAGGCAGGCTACCGGGTCCACCCGACGCTTCGCTCCCCGTTCAAGGCGGTCAGCCAGGACGAGGACGACGACGATGAACCGGTCTTGACGGGTCACTCCGAGTTCACGAAAGCCGCCGAGAAGCGCGCCCGGATCATGAGTTCGATTGGGGCAGTCACCCATACGCAGTCGGTGTACGTCGTCGAGCGGGCAAGACAGGATGCCGTGGACGGGACGGCACTCGTCGAGCGTGGGGAACTCTCGGGTTTCGAGGAGGCGTCTGAACTCCGGAAACTCATCCGCGAGCGGGCAGAACCCGAGGAAGCAGCCTGATTCGCTCCGTTCGACGGCTGAGCCCCGGAGGGATTTTCGATGACTCCCCGTCTCGATTGGTCCCAACCTCGCCCAACCGCCCCGACAGGCCCCACGCCGACGGTCGGCGATCAGCGATTCCACGGTGTTTAGAACCCTCGAGTATGCGTCGACGTACTGGTGTTCTCGAGTCCCTTCCGTCGCCCGCTCGACCACAAAACCTATCAACGTCCCACATCCCCTCACAGTACGAACACGATCTTGGGCCCATGCGACAGCAGTTCACCACCAAGGCTGGCGGACGGACCGCGGCGGACATCGAGGAGCAGGAGCGAGCGGACCGCCCGTCAGCGGGGGGCACTGCCACCGTGACGGACAGCCCGTCGGCTGAAGACGCTGACACCGCCGCGAAACACTTGGCATCGACCGACGACCACGAGCTCAACTCGCTCTCGAGGCGCACCCTCCTCTCGAGGGCCGGTGAGGCGGGGGCCGTCGCCGCGACGATGGGCCTCGCGGGCTGTCTGTCGGCCATCCGAGGGGAGGGCAGCGAGTGCAATGACCACCGAGTCACCGCTGGCGCGGATCTCGAGGGAGCCGACCTCGCTGGCTGTGACCTGACCGGCGCGGACCTCTCGGAGGCCACACTTCGCGAGGCAACCTTGGAGGGGACGATCCTTCGGGATGCGGACCTCCTCTTTGCTAATTTCGAGGACGCCACGCTTCGGGACGCCGATCTCAGAGAGGCCGACTACCTACTCGGTGCTCTCCTGGAGGGCGACCTGCGGGGGGCGAACCTATCGGGGGAGCCACTCCGCGGCATCGAAATTCGGGACGCCGACCTCTCGGGAACCGTCATGCAACACGTCGATCTCTCGGATTCGACCCTCGAGAACGTCGACCTCTCCGGGGCTGACCTCTCGAGTGTCGATTTCACCGACGCGGATCTCACTGCGGTCGTCCTCGAGGAGGCGATACTCGCAAACGCCACACTCGATGGGATGGCGCTCCAGGGCGTCCCCCTGGACGGGGCGACGCTCACGGGGGCGAGACTGCTCGGGGTCGATCTCTCGAGCCAGTCGCTCTCCAACGTCGACTTCACGGGCGCTCACATGACGGGAGCCACGCTCGCGGGCGCCGATCTTTCGGGGGCGGACCTGACCGACGTCGACCTCACGGCCGCCGACCTCACCGACGCCGTCATTTCGGACGCGACGCTGACGGGGGCCGAACTCGAGCGGGCCGACCTTGACGGAGCGACCCTGCGAAATCTCGACCTCTCGAACGTCGACGCCTCCGACAGCGACCTCTCGACGGTCACATTCGAGAACGTCTCCTTCACCGGTGCGACCGTCTCGAAGGCCGATCTGGCGGATCACGACTTCACCGACGCCGATTTGACGGACACGGATCTCTCGGAGGCCACTCTCACCGGAGCCGATTTCACCGGTGCGACCCTCACCAACACCGACTTCTCGGGGGCAATCCTCTATCAGGCGATCCTCGAGGCCGTCGACCTGCGCGAGGCAGCGAGCCTCGAGGACGCGGA
>LKND01000090.1 GCA_001564275.1 Natrialbaceae archaeon Tc-Br11_E2g14
CACCCCGGCTTGGGTCGCACTGGTGGACTCGAGGTCGTCTACGTCCGCCCGGAGCGTCGCCAGGGTGTCGGCGCTTTCGTCTATTTTGCGTTCGAGCGCGTCGGTCTCCTCGTCGAGGGTTGCCCGTGTTTCCTCGAGATCGGTCTCCAGTGTGTTAGCGAGGCCCTTCACGTCCGACTCCAGCGTACCGATGTCGTTTTCCAGTGCCGTTCGCACCGACGACAACTCGTCCTCGAGTGTGGTCTCGAGTTCGTCTTCGACCTCCTGTACGTCGTCTTCGACCCGTTGGATGTCGTTCACGAGGGCCGTCCGTACCGACGTGAGGTCGTCCTCAACCGATTCGATCCCAGCCTCGAGCGATTCCTGCGTGACTTGGAGCGACTCGCGAGTGGCCACGACGTCCGCGTGCACCTCAGCGACCGCCGTCTCGAGGCCTTCCTCGATCTCCAACCGCTCGTCCGCTGCTGCGTCCACCCGATCCACCGTCTTCGAAAGATCCGCACGAACGGTTTCGAGGCGCTCAAACAGCGACTCGACCCGGTCTGTGGCGGCCCGGTCCTCGACTGCATCCGACAGACTGGCAAGGGCAGCCTCGAGCGTGGCAACCGTCTGGGCAGTTTCCCCAGTCTGATCGTGCACAGCCGTCAGCTCGTCGGTGAGCGCAGTCGTTCGGTCCTCGATGGCCTCGACGTCCTCGGTGGTCGCACGAGACGCTGCCAGGGCCTCGAGATCGGTTGAGAGCGTCTCGAGGTCGGCCGTCGTGGCACTCACCCGTTCATCGACTGTCTCGAGGTCCTCGATGGCGGTGACGAGTTCGGTCTCGAGGGCGTCGACGTCGGCGGTGACCGCTTTCACTTCGCCAGTCACGGTTTCTACGTCTGCAGTCACGTCGGTCACCTCCTCCCGCACCGCCTCGACGTCCGCAGCCACGTCCTCCCGCACCACGGACACCTCGTCACGAACGGCTCGAACATCGTCGTTCACTCGCTCGACCGAGGCTTCGACCCCGTCGAGCCCGTCCTCGAGCGCCGTGATATCGTCGGCCACCGACTCGAGCGTCGATTCCGCCGAGGCAAGCTCCTCCTCGAGTGAGTCGACGACTTCGCGGTTCGACGCGACCCCCTCACTCGCCGACTCGGCCGTCGACGCCGTCGTCTCGAGTCGCGATTCGATCGTCGCTGTCTCGTCTTCGAGCGACGAGAGATCGGCCTCCAACCGGGTCACCGCCTCCTCGACGGTATCGATGGTCGAGCACACAGCATCGAGATCGCCGGCCACGGACTCGAGGTCCTCCGCGACGGCGTCGACGGCCTCCTCCCGCGATCCCAAACGATCGAACAGTTCGGTGATCGGGTCACCCCCAGTATCGGCGCCCTCAGCGGCCGCGTCCTCGTCGAACGAGAGTGTCGATCGACGGTCCCCATCCGCACCACCGGCATCCGCCCGCCTACTCGAGCGAGCGGAGGCCTGGACGACGTCGGTATCGTCGGTGCCTGCGGAGTCCACAGCACCACTCGGATTCGACCCTCCCTCGCCCCAGGTGACGGCTTCGTAGGCGTCCACGTCGTCACGTGCGGCCGCGAGGGCCCCTCGAGCTGGCGCAGCGCCAGGCGCTTGCGCGAGGCGAACCCCTCGGACCGAAACCGGGAGGTCGGCCGCATCGAAGCGGCCACCGAGGAGGAACTCGATCCCCTCGACAGCCCCGTCACCGGCCACCGCGAGTGGGACACTGAGTCCCTGCTGGAGGTCCGCTTTCGCCGCCTGGGCCTCGAGGGCCTCGATGAGAGCCGCGGCGAGAGCGTCGTGTGCCTGAGCGAGCGCGCGCTCGATCCCGCCGCCCGCAGCGCTGGGGTCGAGGGTGAACGCCGACAGTACCGAATCGACCTGGTCGGGCGCGTGTCCGGTCTGAGCGGCTGCTTGCTCGGCGATCCAGGACCGACCCTTCGCGAGCGTACACGCGAGCACCGGCACCCCGTAGTACGAGAGCGCCAGACTGGTCGAGTGTGACTCGATGCAGACACCCAGTCCCGTATAGTTGTCCTCAGCCAACTGGTCGTAAATGACGGCGAAGCCCTTGCTGATGGCCGTCGTCGAGACCGCCTGTTTCTCGAGTGCCGTGGCGACCGTCGAACGGTGTACGTCGGTCGGTTCGTCCGCGTCGACGATGGTTCCAGGCGTCGTGTAACAGAGCCGGTCTATCGAGTCCTCACCAAGTGCCGTCGAAATCAATTGCTCGAGGGCTCGCTGTGTCGGTTCGCCCACCTCGAGTACACCGTTGGAAAAGAGCGGGGTTGGCGACCGGTCGAGTTCCTCGGCCGCCCGTGTCGCGGCCCGTCCCACGAGATACGTCGTGTCGCCGTGTTCGAACGAGGCTGTCTGATCGAACTCCCCGTCGACGCCTTCGACGTCTTCCTCGAGTGCCAGTGTCACCGCGGGATACGTGTCGACCCCGCCGTCCGATCGAGCGTCACCACTCGCCGATCGGATCGCCCCCGTACCGATGTCGAGACCGAAGTTCATGGGTATGGATGACAGGGCGACCTCTTTGCCTTTTGGCTCCAAATACCAGATGTGAAAATCGGTTACGGGCGGGTTCGGCCCACGGTGATTCCTGGGCGTGACCGACGTCGTTCAAAGCGATTCGAGCCCGTGTTCGGCCCGCAACACGTCGATGTACTCGCGGAACCCGGTCTCGAGGTCGTAGTCGGGCTCGTACCCTAGATCGTCCCTCGCGGCAGTCATGTCCAGTTGCTGTGTCCAGGGGAGTTCGCCGTCGTCGGATACCTCGAGATCCGCGTCGGGGACGATCTGGTCCACCGTTTCGGCGGCCTCCCTGATCGTGGCGACCGTGCCTCGAACGTTGTACACACGTCGGGAAAGTCGGGCGTCGGGAGCGAACGTCGCCTTGCGAAACGCCTGGGCGATGTCCCGGACGTACTGCCAGTCGATGACCTGATCACCGTATTCGACGCTAAAGGGGTCTCCGAGTGCGGGTTTCTCGACGATGTTCGCGAGGAACGCCGAACCACCGGTTTCACGGTAGGGGCCGTAGGCGACCGTCGGTCGAAGACCGACGTGTGAGACATCGTGATCCTCGTAATAAACGCGCGCCTGATGTTCGTTGTACGCCTTGGTCGCCCCGTAGAGGGTATCTGGGTAGACCAGGTCGTCCTCGGTCACCCAGCCGTCGTTCTCGGTGTAGTTGGTCGGAGGCGCATAGACCGCAGCGGAGGACGCCCAGGCCACACGCTCGACCTGATCCTCGAGGATGCGCGCAGCCTCGAAGACGTTGTTGGTCCCCTCGATGTTTACTTGCATCGCCGAGCGGGGATGCTCTCGGGCCGTGGTCGTCAACAGCGCCGCGAGATGGACGATGTGGCTCGCACCCGTTTGACGGATCGCGCCGATGACGTCGGTGACCGCCGATACGTCGCCGCGTCGGATTTCGACGTCGTCGGCCACCCCGAGTTTCTCGAGGATGCGCGGATCGGTCGAGCGGTCGAAGGCAACCACATCGTGGCCCGCCTCGACCAGGTCCTCGACGACGTACGATCCGATGAATCCCGTCCCGCCAGTCACCATCACTGTGGAGTGAGACATTGTCACGAACGACAATGCAGGACGACAAAAGCGTTCTGTGATCGACACGAACAGCCTCGGGGGGAGAAACACACGAGCTCACGTCGTGCGTCGGGTCACCGAGGATCGCACAGCGAACCGCTGGGAGTGGTCCACAGCCTCGAGGGGGAACCCCAGTTGCAGGGTCACTCCAGAGAGGAAACCGGATCAGGGGGCGTCCACGATGGAACCGATCGTAACCTCGTCGCCGACAGCCACTCCTGCCCCCCACTCGTCTGCCGGGATGGTCGTGTTGACCATCAGTCTGAAGTAGTGATCGAATCGGGAGTCGTCGGCCCAGGATGGCAGGGTTTGCTCGCGTCGATCGACGAACGTGCGGCGGAATCCGGGCGTCGGCTCCCCAGTCGCCGGATCTCGCGTGGGCACGACACACCGCTGACAGGGGCCGTGGCCCCAGAGCGTGACGGCACCGATCTCGAACTCGACGAGCGTGTCCGCGCCAGCGTACAGTCGGTCCTCCCAGAACGCCTCACCGGCCTCGATCTCGAGGTTCGCCCGGAGGCGACGGCGCATTTCGGCCACGTCGATGTCGTCGTACCAGTCCGCCACCGCGGCCAGCGTGTCGGTGGTGATGACGGTCGGTCCTGACGCCGCCGTGTCGTCAGGATAGCCGCCCTCGTCGTCTCTCACGACCTCGACCTCGTACCCAAGATACTCGGCCAGCCAGGCCGCGAGTGCATCCCGATCGACGTCGAGGTGGTACGTCCGGTGGTCGTCGCCCCCCCGCTCGCCAATGGTCACCGTCGACCGCTCGAGGTCGTAGCTTGTCGAAAGCCGGTGAATCCGCTGCTCCCGCTTGCCGTTTACGTACTCGCCGTCCGCATCGAGAATCGCGTACCGTCGATCCCACTCGAGAGCGCCGTTGTCCACGACGGTCGCGTCCGACGGCGTCGCCGGATCGAGCGATTTGATCGGATAGACGAGGATACGCTCGAGCTGTGTCATTGTGACGCAGGTGGGCCTCACACCTGATAGAGGTATGCCTTTCGGGCCACCGAATTTATGAGGGCACCACCCCCTGGCTGGAGTATGTCACTTGCGGCTGACACGCGGCGAGCCGTCGACGCCAGACCGTTTCTCCACGCCGCCTTGGGAGCGGGCGTCTGCAACTACACGGCTGCCGCCAGGTATCTCGCCCCCGAACTCGAGGGAGACGTGGACGTCGACGCCGTTGCAACGGCACTGAGACGTTACGCAACGGAACTCGACTCACCGGGGGAACACCGTTGCGGAGAAACTGACAGCGTGCAGGTCCGGATGGAGAGCGGATTGGGACCTGTGGAGCCACCATCGGACCCGCTGCTGTCGGTGGGCTCGATGGCGATCGGGGCCGATGGGGATTCCGATGCGTGGACAGCGATCGTCGCAACCGGTCACGTCGACGGGTACCACCTGGCTCGTGCCCTCGAGTCGCTCGCTATCGCGAACGTCGAGGTGCACTGTGGCGGGTTCGCCGGAGAGATTCTGGTCGTGGTCGTGCCCAGACTCGACGGTGCAAACGCCGTGCGTGTCGTCGAACGAGCACTCGAGTGAGGGCTCTCGAGTGAGTCCCGTGGATGGGGCAATGGGTCGAACTCGTCGAGTGAAGCCGACGGAATCCATCACACGCTTTATTTCCCCGCCCCGGATACGATCACGTGATGACCCTACACGTGACGAACACGTTGACGGGCGAACGGGAACCGTTCGAGCCACAGGACCCAGACGACGTCTTGCTCTACTACTGTGGGCTCACGGTCTCGGATCCGCCACACCTCGGACACGCCCGCTCGTGGGTACACGTCGACGTGATGCACCGCTGGCTGTCGCACCTGGGCTACAGCGTTCGTCACGTCGAAAACTTCACGGACGTCAACGAGAAGATCGTTGCCCGCGTCGGTGAGAACGCCCTCGGCGAGAGCGAGGCCGAGGTTGCTGAAACCTACATCGGTCGAACCATCGCGGACATGCGCTCGCTGAACCTCCTGCGAGCGGAAATCTATCCCCGGGTCTCCGAACACGTCCCGGAGATCATCGAGCTCGTCGAAACCCTCGTCGAGGGCGGCTACGCCTACGAGGCCAACGGGTCGGTGTACTTCGACGTCACGACGTTCGACGACTACGGCACGCTCTCGAATCAGACCCTCGAGGCGATCGAATCCCAGGGCGACCCCGACGAGCAGGCCGACAAGCGTCACCCTGCCGACTTCGCCCTCTGGAAGGCCGGCGGCGTCTCCCGGGAGGCCGTCCGTGAACACAGCAAGGGGGCAACCTGGGAACGACCCCCCACCGGACAGACCTGGGACTCCCCCTGGGGGGAGGGACGGCCGGGCTGGCACATCGAGTGCTCGGCGATGAGCATGACCCACCTGGGCGAAACCCTCGACATTCACGTCGGCGGTCGCGACCTGGTCTTTCCCCACCACGAGAACGAGATCGCACAGAGCGAGGCGGCCACCGGGGAACGCTTCGCCCGGTACTGGCTCCACTGCGAACTGTTCCAGATGGACGACGAGAAGATGTCCTCGAGTCTGGGCAACTTCGTCACCGTCGAACAGGCCGTCGAGCAGTGGGGCACGAACGTCCTTCGGACGTTTCTCACCGCCGGATCGTACAACAGCAAGCAACTGTATTCGGACGAGACCATCGCCGAGGCTCAGGAACGCTGGGACCGCCTCGAGCGAGCCCACGAGGCCGCAATCGCGGCAATCGACTCGCCCGCGGCCCGCACGAAGGTGACCGACGAGACACTCAGGACCGCCGTCGACCGCGGATCCACGGCGTTCGCCGACGCGATGAACGACGATTTCAACACGCGCGAAGCCCAGTCGGCACTCCTCGAGATCGCGACCGCAGTCAACAGACACCTCGAGAATCAGAACGGAAACGAACACGGTTACGACTATCGGGGCCTCAGAGAGGCTGTCGACACCCTCGAGGACCTGGGCGAGGTCCTCGGCCTCTCGTTTGCTGGGGGGACGGTCGGTCAGGCGGATCTGGCCGGTGACCTGGTCGAACTGTTACTCGAGGTCAGAGAGCGCGAACGGGACGCGGGGAACTACGAACGAGCCGACGAGTTGCGGGACGAACTCGAGGGACTGGGCGTCGAAGTCCAGGACAGCGGTGACGGGCCCACCTATCGACTTCCCTAAGCTGGGCACGGCAGTGCTCCTGGGGTAACCAGTTGGCCCGACGTTCCCCCCTGGCCGGTAGCTCGTAACCCAACACAACAACTTTCGAGACGTGTAGCGACTGCAAACAACGAAGTATTTACCGCTGGGTTAGCAGTGTCCGCCCATGACACCACCTCGCTCCCGTCGATCGGTCCTCACACTCACCACAACGACCGGTCTGGCCGGCCTCGCCGGCTGCGTCGGAGGCCTCCTCGACGACGTGACCACCTTCAGTGCCTCGCCCGCGGAAGTTTCCGACACCGGAACCGACGAAACAGGCTATCAACACGAGGGGACGGAGTCGATGACCGAAGAGCGGGAGTTCGCCGGCGAAACCGTCGAGGTGACGAACTACATCGCGGAGTACCACCGCACAATCGACCTCCCTGCCCTCGATGGAGACCAGGAAGCTGCGGTCTTCGCGACCATCAGCTCACCACAGGTCGGTGTCGCCGGCCAGCAGTTCAATCCCCTCGACGACATGGCCACCCACGAGGTCGTCGAGCTGATTCAGGAACAGTACGACGGCCTCGCGGTCGGCGACCAGATCGATGACCGGTCCGTCGACACCCTCGGCCAAACCGTCACGGTAGACGTCTTCGAGGGCGAGGCCACGTTCATCGGCGAAATGGACCTCGACGTGCGACTCGACGTCACGACCCCCGACCACGGTGACGACCATCTCGTCATCGTTGGCGTCTATCCCGATTTCGCCGTCGACGACACCGGAACCCTTCCCGACGAGTCCGACAACGTCGACACCCTCATCCGGGAACTCGAGCACGAGGGCTGAGCGGGCTCGTCACGGGGTGGCGCCGAACACCGCTACTCCGTTCCCCGGTTTCAATACACTTATTCGACCACGGCCAACCTTTTCAGACAGTGAGCTGGCGGTGTACCTGGTGTGGGCGCGTGTACGACGACGAGGAGCCTGCCTCGTGTGAGACCTGCGGCCGCGACTCGTTCGAGGGGGTGGGCCAGGACGCCGCCTCGACGGACGAGACGGTCGATACCGGGGTCCAGTACGTCTGGGTCTGTCCCAACTGCGACCGCGAACACGTCAAGAACAACCCGCCGTGTTCGCGCTGTCTCAACCCAACCCTCGAGAAGCGTGCGCCCTCCTACGAGGACGTCGAGCGTGACCTCGACGTCCCCTCCTGGCTCGAGGTCGCCAAACCCTACACGCCGATCATCATCGGCTTCGTCCTGATCGTCGCCCTGTTCGCCAGCGGCATTCTCCCCCTCTCGCTGCTCCCCGGCATCGGTGACGAGGTCCCCGGCTCGGCCGACGAGACGAACGGCATCGAACACGCCGCCGTCGAGGCCGAGATCCACGATCGACTCGAGGCCCACCGCGAAGCGGAGGGGGCGCCCTCGAGGGAGTACGACGACGGACTCGCGACCTACGCCGAGGAGTACAACCAGCGACTCGTCACAACCCAACACACCGATCGCGAGCCGGCCAGACCGGATCACGAGACGTTCGATCTTCCCTGCGAGTCCCAACCCTCAGTCGGCCCGTTCGTCAGCGAGGAGGGGTACATCGACGACTTCGACTCGAGTGCGGAGCTCGGGGCAGCGCTGACCGACGGGCTGCTCGAGTCGGAGTTCGCGGCGAACCTCGAGTCGAGTGAAGAGTACGAGGGCATCGATGTCCACGTCGGTCCTGACGGGGGGGTGTACGTGCTCTATGCAACTTGTTGAGTCGAACCCGAATTGTGTCCGGATGTCACGCCAAGGGAGACACGACGCGCAGGTAGACTCAGCGTGAGCCACACCGCTCACATCCCTGCCCACCCGCGGACTCGAAAAGGGCCCGAAATGGCGGGGTGATCCACTCGAGATAATGAACATGGTGACGAAGCCACGGCTCGAGTTGACGACCGGTCCAGACTTCGGCAACGAGCGAGAGCGTGCCGTCACGGGCGACGTCCTGGATCGTCAACACCCCCGGTCGATCCCCGGCCGGCGGTCGGTAGCAGAGCGCCTCCCGCCCGGCCCGTCGAAAGCCAACGATCTGACTGCCGGCGACGTGATGGGCCGTCAGCCGGCGGGCGATCCGTGCTGGATCGCCGTCGCGGCCGGTCCACTCGAGATACTGCTCGAGGTGGCGCTCGATCGGGGGCCGACCGGCGGTCGGGTCGTGGTGCATGCCGGACGTATCGAGTGACCACCCCAAAAGGATCGGCGTGGCGTTTCCGGAACTGCCGAATGGTGATCGCCAGTCCGAAACGTGTGGACCGAAAGTGACTACTGAGCCAACACAGTATCACCAGCTGATCGAAACGATGTCCGCACCACGCACCCGGCGGTCGACACTGGCCCTCGCGTGCTCGATCCTGTTGGCTGGGTGTAACGGGGTGGCGGACGACGACACCGTCGACAGGGACCCGTATGGCGTCGACGAGGAGTACGCCGCCGACGAGGTTCTCCCCGGGCTCACCGCGGACGGCGTCGACGACCCGTCCTCGCTCTGGCTTCACCATCGGGAGACCCTGAACGGGCCTCCCTACGTGCGGAGCCAGCACCGGGAGGTCGTCGACGACGATGGAGCCATGATCCGCCAGTCCGAGTCGAGAACCGTCGTCGGCGAGGACGGTCGACCGGTGCTGTCCGAATCCACGAGTGGTGACCCACCGATCGAAACGACGATCTGGCTCGATGCGGACAGCGGCTACATCCGACAGGTGGACGAAAACGAGTCGGCGAACGTCTACGAGGACGACACCCTGACCACGCCAGTGCCCCACCTCGTCGTGGACCCCATCGAGTTACTCGGGGCCGTGACGAGCGTGACCGTCGCCACGTCGGATGCCGACGGTGACCGGTACGTCCTCGAGGGCTCGGGATCGGTCGAATCCTACGTCGACGCCGAGTTTACCGCCGTCGTTACCGAGGTGGGGTACGTCACCGCACTCGAGTTCGAGGGCGACCATGAACTGGTCGGCGAGGACGATGAACTGGCGTTCGAACGGCTCTCGGTCGAGTTCTCGAACGTCGGCGAGCCGGTCGATCTCGAGCGCCCCGAGTGGACATCCGGTACGGGCACAGGCGAAGACACGGATTCATGAGCAGAGCTCACTGGGTGGAAAGTATCAGTCGGTCCAGTCGTTGTCAACCTGTCGACAGCAGATGAGGCGGGCGGTGGGGTGTCCCATTCGACTGAGGGCTAGCGCGGGTTCCCCGAAGTGTAGTGGTGGCAGGTCCAGCCGATCGGGTCGGGTTTTTTATTGCGTATCAGGCCCGACACCCTTATGTCCAGACCCTGTGTGATGGTATCATGGATCACGTCGAGTACGCGCACACCTACGGCATGGACGATGCTGAGGTCGATGAACGGTTGCGCACGTCCCAGACCGGCGTGCTCTCCCTCTCAAAGGACGGCGACGCGTACACGATTCCGCTGGCGCACGTCTACGACCGAGGGAAGCTGTACTTTCGCCTCGGGAGGACGGCGGACAGCAGGAAACGGGCGTTTCTGGAGGCGACCGAGACTGCCTGTTACGTCCTGTACGACACCGAGCCAACGGCGGACCCGGACGAGCTCGACTCCTGGAGCATACTCGTCACCGGGCGACTCGCGGAGGTTCCCGAATCGAAGCGCGAGCGATTCGATACCGCTGCGATCAACCGTAGCTTTACGCCGATTCGCGTGTTCGACGAGGCGATCGAGGAGATCGAGATCACGATTTTCGAACTCGAGATCGACACGATAACCGGCCGGTCTACCTCGCTGTAGCACCGGTCGAAATATAGACAACTGAACCGATGTACAAAGAATCTGCAGTGGCTACGATATCATAGCCACTGAACGTCATTGCACACACCCTCACGACACCATGGCGCAGACCCGGTCACAAACCGGTTCGGAGCCGACTCGCTGTGAGGGTGTGTCACTCGTTTCCATTGGTACTATCGGTTCCGTGCGTGCACGAGGAGACGGCTCGTCAGTCACCCACGACTGAAGTCGTGGGCTTGTCAGTGGACTCCCCTTCTACCGTCGAATTGTCGGAGGCGTGGAACTCGCCGTTCAGGTTCAGCGTCCCTGACGTTAGCGCACACTGACAGGGTGCGCCTCCACCCGAAGACTTCTGCCCAGAGTGGAGTTTCTTGAGAAGTTTGCGAGCGATGTTCTTGCTCGCGTTGTAGTCTGCGTTCAGTTCGTACTCGCACTTCTGGCACACGAACTGGTGTTTCGACTGCCGATTCGATTCGTGCGTAAACCCACACGACGAACATCGCTGACTCGTGTACGCCGGACTCACCTGCTCAACCTCGATACTGAACATCTCGGCTTTGTACTCGACGTAGTGGTACAGGCGTCGGAACGCCCACGCATGGAACCGCTTTGCACCGGCCATCCGCTTGCGAATGTCGGTCAGATTCTCGAACGCGATGTGCGTACAGTCGTGGTCGCGGGCTTCTTCGAGAATCCGGTTTGCAACTCGGTGAAGTTCATCTTGCATCCAGCGGTGTTCCCGGTCTTTCATCGATTGAATCGACAGGTGCGCCGACCGCGTTCCAGCCTGTTGCATCGACCCGCGAGTCTTCTCGAACTCTCGACGTCGATGATTCATCTCGTCAGCGTTCCCGACGAACGCACCTGTGGACGTTACGGCGAGCGAGCCGTCCACGTTCAGGTCAACACCAAGGACTGTTCTGTGCTTGGTATCGGAAAAAATAGCCGTGGACTGCTCTTGATCGCTTTCAGTTCGGCGCATCCGTGCATGGAGATAGAACGACTCTGTGGAGCGGTCGTACTGTAACGTGGACATACGGAACTCGTAGTCCTCGTTCAGTAGGTACTTACCAATTGGTGTTCCCTCAGGGTTGTCGGGAATAACGTAGTCGCACTCGACGCGACCGTTCACCGTGGACAGCGACACGTGGTCGCGGTGGAACGTTGCACTTCGTTTGTCATAGACGACGCTCCACGCATCGAAGTGCGGTTGACTGGTGTTGTCGCCTTTCTTGAGTCGGGAGACACCGCTTTTCGTGGCTTCGATAGCGCGTCGAATCCCTTTCTGAACGAGATTCGCGGTCAACTCCGTCTCGCTACGAAGTTGCTCGTAGAGGGCGTTCTCCGCTTTCTGTTTCGAGGTCACGCAGTAGTTGTTCGGATTTCTCCACGCCCACTCTGCGGTGGTGTTCGCACAGTGGAGGAACTGGTCTTTGGTTTGATGGAGGTCGTTGCACCGCTGTGTGGGTACGTCGAGTTTGACCTTGACGGTGCGAATCACGTGCTCCATCCGTATTTCACATATTAAACTGACTCTTTATAAATCCACGAATGGCGTGGGGGAGTCGGCGGGCTATCGCTCGTGGGTTGGTTCGTCATCTGTCGGATTCCTCCCACGGCTAAAGCCGTGGGCTTCCTCCTTGTCTCGTGTGATTGTGACTCGAAGCGCTGTTGGAAACGCTCGAAAAGTCGCCTCGTCTTTTCAACTCACATGGAGGTTGGAGGGATTTGAACCGCGAGTGCATCGCTTCACTCGTCCTCTGAGCTCAAATCCGCCGCTTCCAACACTCGCCGCTCGCGGATTTGCTCGCTACGAGAATATGGGGTTGGAGGGATTTGAACCCCCGATCGACTGATATCTCCGGTGCGCCTCGGAACTCCAGAGGGTCATCACACGGACACTGATCAGGTGTCCGATCAGTATATCAGTCTGGAGTGTCGTCCCGGGCGCGGGCCTCTGGAGTCAGTCGCCATGCCTGGCTTGGCCACAACCCCGCGGCTTTTCGTTGGGTGATCCCGCCTAAAGCAGTTACGGTTCGAGGCAGGTCACAACCACGGGGCCCGACCCGACGTCGTCGTCGAGTCGTCACCCGGATACGGATCGTCGTCGTCGCTGCCCGCCGTCTCGAGATCCGCCGCGTCGGCAGCCTCGTCGTCGCCATCCTCGGCGTCACCACCGTCTGGTCGTGCGTCGACAGCGGTGTCGGGACCCGCCGCTCCCGAATCGGCAGGCGCTCTAGCGACGGCCGGATCCAGCGCGAACAGCGCCGCGACCACAAGTGCTGCCAGCGGAGCGTAGCCGAACTCCATCCCCAGCAGGGAGATGGGGAGTAAGCCCAGTGCGACGGCACTGCCGAAGCGGAAGCGGTCGATGTCCATCCGGGTACGGAGGTATGGCCCAGCGAGGGCGACAGCCAGCGCGAACGTGACCCCGACGACGGCCGACAGGGTGGCGTAGGCGACCAGTTGCGTGTCGGCCATCAACGCGAACTCCGCACCGCTTGGGTCCAGGCTGGCGATCAGCCCGAGCCCGATGATGACCCCGGGGCTGGGGAGGTACTCTCCGACCGTGGCACTCGCGGTCTTGGCCGCGATCGCGAGGATGACCAGGGCTGCAAACCGTTCGAAGATCACCGTGTCGATGATGCTTCCGATCGCCGGGGCGAGGGCCGCCTGCACGGCCGCTAACGCGATCAACGGAATGCCAACCAGCAGGACGATGACTGCCTGCTGGCGTGGTGACCCTTCCATCTCCGCGAGAATAACCGCGACCGTTGCACTTCCACCGAAGATCAACAGCCCGACCTGAATCGCACCCAGCGGCGTGGCGAGGCCACCTGCGAGAATGAGCGCGACGAAGATACCATCGACGAGGGGGAGCCCCATGACCAGCGCAAGCAGGCGCGTGTCATCACCGACCAGTCCCTCGAGACGAAGCGCAATTGGGTGTTGGGACGTACTCATCGATCACGAACGATGGCCGTGACCCGAGGCCTGCGGGTGACGATGAGATCGATCCGGCAACGACTGATCCTGGGTGAGCCAGTCGATGACAAACCGGGTGCGGCCTCGTGCTGTGAACGTGCGTTTCCCGTTAAAACAGCTGGCGGCGGCATCGAAGCTCGTCCGACCGACAATGCGGGAATCGCAGTGGTTCACAGCGTCCATATCATGACACAACGGTTGTGTGGTATTAAACGTTGTGTGGGAAGGGCGTGCACAATCCTATGGATTGTCGCTCGATGAGGCCAGATGGCAAGAAATCGTGATCTGAACGTGTGTATGTCCCACATAGTATCAGAACCGAATTCGCTCGAGTGCGCAGCGATAGCCGGGGGTGGTAGCTCTCGGTTCCCGCCGTCAAAGTCCCGAGTTGTCGGCCGAAACGCGCCGGTAAACTCGGTCGATTGTGACCTCTGGAACCCTCACCTCGGGAGTGTCCTGGCACCACTATCTCGGACCACGACACCACCCACCACGAGCGTCGAGTCTCGCAACGCTTTTCACCGACGGTTTCGGACAGTTTACATGGCGAA
>LKND01000091.1 GCA_001564275.1 Natrialbaceae archaeon Tc-Br11_E2g14
ATGCCGTCCAGAGCTTGGGGCCAGAGTTTCGGGACGAATTTCGCGGCGGGACAACGGAACACGGGACATCCCCACGTACCAAGATCGGGATCGGGATCGGTATCGCGATCGTCTTGATGGTGGCGGTGGTCGCGTTGTTGGTGCTATAGTTCGTCAGCGGACGCCACATTGATACACCAGTAGCAAGAATCCTCGATTATGGACATGAATCAGATCATCGCCATCCTCTTTGCCCTGATGATGGTGACCTCGATGATCGCCTGGGGCGCAATGACGATTTTCTAGCCGTCAGTATCCCAGACGTCCGCGAGTGGGCTCCGCTTCGAGGAGCCACGACGCCGCGAGCGAGTGCGTCCGTACGTTCGGCTGTGCTCACCATCGGCGTCCCCGCCCCCATCTTCGCCTTGCCCCTCACTTGCGGTCGTGCCGCCACCGTCACTCGAACGGCTACCCCCACTCGAGGTGTCGTCACTCCACCGTCCCGATTGTGGAGCCCGGCCATCGACGACCCCGCCGTCGACGCCCTCGAGGGCGGCCCCCGGATCGAACGCGGGCAGCTCCGGCACGGACAGGCGGTCGACCTGTTCCTGGAACCAGCCGGGCATGTCGGTACGGGCACGGTCGAAACAGTCGAGCAGGCTCTCGTCGGCGACGTACGTCGCGCCGTAGTCCTCGGGCCCGCGGATCACGCGCCCGCAGGCCTGGATCACGGTTCGGAGGGCCGATCGGTAGTACCACGCCCATTGCCCCTGCTCGAGGCGGTGGGCCACCCGCGAGTCGCTGGTGTTCAGGAACGGGGCCTTACAGAGCACTTGCCAGCGACAGCGATCACCGTTGAGATCCAGCGCCTCCTCCATCTTCACCGAGAGGAAGACCGTGGGCTCGTCGCTCGCCTTCCAGGCCTCGAGGTCGGCGTCCCGGTCGTCCCGGCTGTGTGATCGAATCCGGTCACCGACGCCGAAGTCGCTGAGCAGTGACTCGAGTTCGTCCTGGATCGCGTAGGAGTGGGTGTGAACCAACCCCTTCTCCTCGGGATGGCGTTGCATGACGCGAACGATGGCCCGCCCGATTTTCGGGAGCGTCTCTTCGCGATGGTCGTAGGTCATCTTGCCCTGGGTGACGTCGTACAGCGGTCGGTTCTCGACGGGGAACGTGTGGCCGACGTCGACGAGGGCGACGCGGGACGGCTCGAGGCCGACGTGGCGACAGAAGGCCTCCTTGTTCAGAATCGTGGCCGAGAGCAGGGCGAATTTGTTCCCGCGATCCCAGACGGTGTACTGGAGGTAGCGCTCGGGGTCCATGGGTTTGATCGTGAGCGGGCCACCGAGGGTGTCGCCTTCATCGCCTTCATCGTTTACGTCACTTCGGTCGGCTGCTCGAGGCTCCTGATCGACCAGCCACGTCGTCGGGCTCTGAGGGTCCCGATAATCCTTCACGAAGAACTCGAGTTCGCCGATCAGCTCCTGCAATCGATCCCGCTCGCGCACCTCGCCTGGGGTGAGGGAGTCCTGATCTAGCAACTCGTCTTTGCGGCGCGTACACTGTTGGGCCAGTGCGTCGGCGTACCGGGCAGCGCGTTCGACGGAGTCGACGGTGGGGACCCGTAACTCGTCCCAGAAGGGGATCGTGCGGGGGCCGAGCTGGATCGTGGCGTACATCTCGGCCCACTCGGCAAGTCCGTGGGCCTCGTCGATGACGACGACGTCCCGTTTACGAAACACCTCGCTGCCGGCGGTCTGCATGAAATACGCGAGCGTCATCGCTGCAATGTCGCGGTTGGCGGCGATCGCGCGATCGGAAAAGTACGGACACCGATGCTTGACCGAACAGTCGTACCCCCGCTCGCGAACGCAGGGGGCCTGGTTGACCGGCGTGTCGTGTTCCTCGGGCAGGATGCAGGTGTAATTTCCCTTCCCGCGGATGATGTTCAGGTCCGCCAGGAGGTCGTCGCCGGCGACGTCGTCAAGCTGGGAGACCTGGGGCGTCGTGTAGTAGGCCCCGGTGGCGTCACTCGGGTCGGCCTCCTCGACGGTGCGCGCACAGCCGGCGACCGCGCGGGCCAGCAGGGACTTGCCACTGCCCGTCGGGGCGCGCACGAGGACCACGTCGTTACCGGCCTGGAAGGCGTCGCGGATGTCTCGGAGGGCCTGCTCCTGGTTGCCACGATAGCTCGGGGCGGGGAAAGCCGCGAAGATCCGGTCGGGGTTCACCACTCGAGTGAGCGGGCGGCGTGGTCCTAAAGGCTGCGGACCGTCCCACGGCCTGCTGGGATCGTGGGCCGGGTGGGTTCGGGTATCGTGCCCGGCAATGGGGTGAAACAGGGGGGACTACTGCCGGGTAGGCGGTCGATTACAATTCGACTATCGACCCTCGAGGCGAGTGCGGAAGGGTCGCTCAGCGGGAGAGCACCGCGGTGTCTCACTGCTGTGGGGCCCGCGGGGGCCAGCCGGCCTCGTGGCGTTCAAATCCCACCCCTTCCGCTCGCTGTGTGTCGTCGATCGGTGGATGGGCCCCGATTCGGATGGGCGGACTCGAGCCAGCCACGGCTGTTTCTGTCTCATCGTCGCATGGGTGGCGACCGACTTCCCTCAATCCCACACCGTAGCCTTCAACGCCCTACGATTCACCTTCCGAAGTATATAGATACAAAAGCCGTAGCGAGGCTCGATCTGTCGGACACCGCCGGTCACCCACGGTAGTCGCCCACGTCCACCGACCAGTCGTGTTCGGCGTAGGAAATCGAAGGGAAACACCCCTGTGGGATCACTCCGTACTCCTCGAGGAAGGCAACCATCCCCCGTTTGCCGCCGAAGTCACCCCGGTACCACCGGAACAGCGGTGGGAGTTCGACCACGTCGTCGTTCGGATCGTACTGGACGTTCTCCTCGAGGAACCACTCCGTGGCGATCTCGAGTTCCGAGTCGATGTCTCGGGGGCTGTAGACGGCCACTGGCGGACAGCTCTCGGTGCCGCAGTTGAGCGCGAAATGAATCCGGGGGTCGACCGTTTCGAGGCGAAACTGTCGCTCGAAGGTCGAGGGGAACGGGCGGGCGAGGTAGCCAAGGCCCCACGGGTGTTTCGATCCGCGCAGGAGGCCGTGTTCGATGTCGTCCAGGCTGAGCCAGACGCCGGCGACGGGGACCCGATCGCGGGCGAAAAAGCGCCAGCGATCGAGGATCCCCCCCTCGATGAGTTCGGGACTCTCCTCGAGCAAGATCTGAACGTAGGCGTTGTAGGTGTTGAGCCAGAAGGCGAGTTTCTGGGGTGGCCCGGTCAGTGCCCGCTCGAGGCGGTCACACTCGAGGTCCGCGAGGTGCTCACGCAAAGCAGCCCGGTCACCGTCGGTCTTGACGGTGTAGAGGAGGTCTGCCGAGATCGACAGTGGATCGAGCTGCGTCGACATGAGTGGGTCTTTGCACACCACACTAATGAACTCGTTTACCGTCGTTTTGGACTGTCGGTGACAACTACAGATTGGCTGACTGTACCGGATCTCCATCGAACGTTCTGCCAAAAAGACAGGTAGGCTCCCGAGGCGAAACAGTGTGCTCGTCGGGACAGTCCTCGCGTCCCGGTCAGTGGCGGCCCGAGGCAGTCGCTGATCGAAAAGGGGGTTGATGCTCGCCGTCGCCCTCCCAGCTTATTGCCGCTCCAATCGCGCCTGTCAGGTCGAACGTGGGCTTTCGGCTGGCCCCGTGTGACCGGGCTCCCGCGGTTGCACACCGTTGGCTCACGTGGACGGCCACCGCGACAGCGGGGGTTGCAACGAGCACGACCCGAACGCGGCTCTTGAGGGGCGGACACGTCATTCGCCGGGAAGGGTTTTTTCCGACGGCGGGTGGGAGCACCGCCGTGAACCGCTCGAGGGGCTTTCTCCTCCTGCTGATCGCCGTCTTGCTGGTCGTCTCGGCGCAGCTCGTCCTCCCATATCTGCAGTTCGTGCTCCTGGCCGTCTTGCTCGCGTTCATATTGACGCCCGCCCAGCGACGCCTCGAGTCCAGGGTTTCGGCCACCATCGCCGCGTTGAGTCTCGTAACGCTGGCCTTACTCGGGATTATCCTTCCGTTTCTGCTGGTGCTCGCGCTCGTCGCCGAGGATGCCCGCCGGGTGCTCGAGGCAGCCGACCCCGAAGCGTTCCCGCCGGAACCGCTCGCTTCCTTGGCGGACGAGTTCGGCATCGACCTCGAGACGGTCATCGTCGAACGGGCCCGCGAGGTGGGGGCGGGGCTGCTCGAGCGCGGCCCCGAACTGGTCGCCGGGGCGACGCACATCATGATCGGGATTGGATTCACCATCTTCCTGCTCTACTACCTGCTCAAGGACGGGGAGGACCTGCTCGCCTGGCTCGAAGGCGTTGTACCCCTTCCCGCCGACGTCCAGGGTGAACTCCGGGCGGAACTCGAGGACGTGACCTGGGCCGTTCTCGCGGGCCACGTTCTGATCGCGATCATCGAGGGTGCCATCGCGGGAATCGCGCTGTTCGTGACGGGCGTTCCCAACGCGACCCTCTGGACGGCGATAATGATCGTCCTCTCGTTGATCCCGCTCGTTGGGGCCTTTCTCGTGTGGGGCCCCGCGGCGCTTTACCTGTTTTTCATCGGTGAACCCGTCGCCGCGGCTGGATTGGCCATCTACAGCGCCATCATCGTGGGGATCGCTGACGACTACTTGCGTCCGCTGGTGGTCGATCGGTTCGCCGATCTCAGCCCGGCGATCATCATCGTGGGCGTTCTGGGCGGCGTGACGGCGTTCGGCCTGATGGGGCTCTTTTTCGGCCCCATCCTGCTGGGCGCGCTGGTCGCGACGTTGTCGGTGTTCGAGGAACACTACGAGGAGCTGTGAGGTGCCATCCCTGCTGAAAGTGGCCTCATCAGCGACCGACACTGGACAGGTCACCGCTTTTCTCGAGTCGATCAGCGGGCGTCCATGTCGACCCGACCGCTCGAGCCAGTAAATACGCCAGGTTCGGCACGCTTTTCCGGTCGGCCGTCGGATGATCGACACATGACAGCCGTCACCCTCGGGCCCGAGGGAACCTACTCCCACCGGGCGACCCGTGCCGTGGCCGACGACGGAATCGAGTTCCGCCAGTCGGTGACCGACATCGTCGCCGCCGTCGCCGACCGAAGCTTCGACCTGGGAGTCATCCCCGTCGAGAACAGTATCGAGGGCAGCGTCACCGAGAGTCTGGACGCCGTCGCGGAGTACGACATCGCCGTCGTCCGCGAGATCGTCACCCCTATTCGACACGCCCTACTCGCTCAGGGCCCCGAGTTCGACACCATCGCCAGCCACTCGCAGGCGCTGGCACAGTGTCGGGCCTACCTCGAGGCCGAGTATCCGGACGCGAGCCTCGAGGCGGTGGCGAGTACGGCACAGGGGGTCGAGTACGCCCGGGAGGACCCCGCTGTTGCGGGGATCGGCCATCCGGACAACGCCACCGGCGGGCTCTCGGTGCTGGCTGCGGACATCCAGGATCAGACGTCGAACGCGACGCGTTTTTTCGCACTCGCACCGGTGAGCGAACGCTCGCAGGCGGGCGGGAAGTCCTCGCTTGTGGTCTACCCAGACGCGAACTATCCGGGGCTCTTACTCGAGTTGCTCGAGCCGTTCGCGGGCCGGGACATCAACCTGACACGGGTTGAATCGCGCCCGAGCGGCCGGCGACTGGGTGATTACGTCTTCCACATCGACGTCGCCGCGGGGTTGTACGAGGAGCGAACGCAGGAGGCGATTGCGGATCTCGAGGGAATCGTGCGGGACGGCTGGGTGCGTCGGCTGGGTTCGTACGACATCGAACACGTGATCGACTGATCGCGAGGCGTGAGCGGATCGTCGTCACGTTTCGCCGAGTGGTGACCCCAGTGGGACGCCCGACACCGCAGTGGATTCGCTCCGCTGCCACCGACCGGTGCCGTCTCCCGGGGGTGCGACCGCTCGAGTGTCGTGGGTTCGACCCCGTTTGCCACTTCTGTTGTTAGGTCGAGGGCATATTTTATCCCCTTCGACGTCCTACGAACGTCCATGCGACGCAATCCCTTCGAAGACCTCGAGGAAATGCTCGACCGCGTGAGCAAACAGATCGAATCGGGCGTCGGCGGCGAGCTGGCCGTCCCCGGCTCGGTGGCCGTCGACGTCGCCGATCACGTCGACACCTACGAGGTCACGGCCGACCTCCCCGGGTTCGATACCGACGACATCGAGTTGACGCTGGCCGACGGGACCCTGCGTCTCGAGGCCGAACGCGAGGAAACAAGCGAGGCGGACACCGAGCGTTACCTCCGCCGGGAACGCTCGCGTCAGTCGGTCACTCGCCGAGTGCAGCTCCCGGAACCCGTCGACGAGGAGGCCGTCTCGGCGACGTACACCAACGGCGTGCTGACGGTGACCCTCCCGAAGGTCGAGGAGACGGACGACTCGAAACAGATCGACATCGAGTGAGGGGCGTGGCTCGCTCGAGCGTGGCCGTCGAGATAGTGACACGCCGAGGTCGCCGCTTGCACGGCCGCTGATTGCCGTGGGGGTTTCGGCGATCGGTGATCTTATTGGTGACCGGCCGGTGGTGATCGGTTATCCCTGACTGGCCGTCGGTGATCGACTATCGACGACCACAACTAAACTGCGATACCGCCCTTTTCAGACGCCAGGGACGCCGAACGCGCCGATGCCGAGATTGAGCACGCTATTGAGCAAGACGAGGATCACCAGCGCCGACAGCCACGCCAACCCGCCGACGACGGCGGCGTCGACCCAGCCGCCGGGATACCGCCACTTGATCACCCAGATCCAGGCCACGAGCGCGATGATCGGACCCACGAGCGGGATCCACGACGTCAGCGCCCAGGCCAACGCGCCGAATGCCGCGGTGAAGACCGCGTGGCCGTAACTCGAGGCGTCGACGACGATCGATGCGGCGATGTAGATCGCCAAGCCGCCCACGAGCAGGGCGACGACGAACGCGACCAGCGAGCCGACGAATGGAATCATGCGCCATCACCTTCGTCGTCGTCGTCCGAAACGCTTTGGTTTGCAGAATCAGCCGTGGTCTCGTTGCCAGCGGATTCGTCACTTTCGTTGCCGTTTGTCTCGGTGCCAGTGACGTCGTCTGTTCCGTCGTCCGCTGCCCCCTCGTAGATGACCTCCGTGCGGCGGGCCACGGGCTGGAGCAGATAGCGGTTGCCCTGGCCGCGGCGGACCGGCGTGAAGTCCCCGACGAAGGTCGTCCGTTCGCCGTCGCGAATCTCGAACGCTCGGTTGAACTGGAGCGGTGCGTTCCCCGGTGTCTCGACGTCGGCCTCGTCACCCTCCTCGAGGACGCCCTCGACGCCAGCGACGTCGAGCTGGAGGAACTGGTACTCGCCAGCCTCCACCTCGCGCTCGTCGATCAGCTGGGTGTTGCCGTCCTGGAGCTGGACCAGGTCGGCCTCCTGGGGGTCGTCGAACTCGAGGTAGCGCCGACCCTCGCCTCGGTCGACGTCGTCCTCGTCCTGTTCTGTGAGGCCAGTGTCGCTCTCGTTCCCGGAGTGCTCGCTCTCGTTGCCATCGGTTTCGTTCCCCGCCCCCGCATCGTCATCGACGCCACCGGTCTCGCCACTCGGCTTGATCCAGGTACCCTCGATGGTCACCACACACGATTCGAAGTCCGCGATGTCGCCGGGCTGGTCGGTGACCTCGGTACTGAGCAGGCCGGTCGTGGACGCACTCGAGTCGTCGGTGCTGTCCGCGTCACTCGAGTCGTCGTCACTCGAGTCGTCGTCACTCGAGTCGTCGTCACCGAGACAGCCGGCAGCGGCGATGGCTGCCGTCAGTCCGGTGAGGTGGAGGTAGGCTCGTCGTCGGAGGGGATCGCGCGTTGTCATCACTGGGGTGCTTGTGGTGGCCCCTTGATAACGGCGGCGTCCGTCCTGACCTGTTCTCGACCGTTTCCGACCGTTTATTGGCCCAAAACACCTGTTTGGAGGATGCTTCATCGGCGTGTCGCGCAGACCGTGTGGCACGCGCTCTCCTCACACGAAAAACGGTTTCGTGAACTGTCCGTGAACGCCAGGCTCGACCACCTCGTTGCCGTCGCCCGCGCCGGTTCCCCGGCGCGTATCGGCCGGAGAGACCGTCGGATCCCCCAGACGGACCGATCGGACCATGTGGGAGTCCTTTTACCGTCCCCACGACAAGGGGCGTACATGAGCTACGATCCCCAGGACCTCGAGGCCCGGTGGCGCGAGCGCTGGGCCGAGTCAGGTCGGTACGAGGCCGATCCCGACGGCCGCGACCCCGAGGAGTCGACGTTCGTCACGGTGCCGTACCCCTACCCGAGCGGGGGAATGCACATCGGCCACGCGCGCACATACACCGTGCCGGACGTGTACGCCCGGTATCGCCGCCAGCAGGGCGACAACGTCCTCTTTCCTATCGCCTGGCACGTCACCGGTACGCCCATCGTCGGCGCGGTCGAGCGACTGAAGAAGGGCGACGAGAGCCAGATCGACAGTCTACAGCACGCCTTCGGCGTTCCCGAAGCGGATCTCAAGAACCTCGAGACGCCGATGGGCTTCGCCCGGTACTTCATCGAGGAGGCCGAGTGCAGCTACAAATCCGGAATGCAACAACTGGGCCTCTCGATCGACTGGCGTCGGGAGTTCACCACGACCGACGAGCGCTACCAGCGATTTATCACCTGGCAGTACGAGACGCTCAAAGCGCGGGGCCTGCTCGAGAAGGGGCTCCATCCCGTGAAGTTCTGTACGGAACAGGAAAACCCCGTCACCACCCACGACCTCCTCGAGGGTGAGGAGGTCGAGTACCAGGAGTACACCCTGGTGAAGTTCGCCTCCGCTACGTTTGGAAACGACGCTGTCGCGGACGCCGAGACGGTGTTTCCGATGGCCACCCTGCGTCCCGAAACCGTCCGCGGGGTCACCAACGCCTACGTCGACCCCGACGGTGAGTACGTCGTCGCTCGGGTCGACGACGAACGCTGGGTCGTCTCCGCCGAGGCCGCCGAGAAACTCGAGTACCAGGCCCACGAGGTCGAGATCGAACGCGAACGCCCCGGCGAGGCCTTCGTCGGTGAAACCGTCACAAATCCAGTGACTGGCGACGAGGTTCTCATCTTACCCGCCTCGTTCGTCGACACCGACAGCGGGAGCGGCGTCGTCATGTCCGTTCCGGCCCACAGCCCGGACGACTACCTGGCCCTGCAGGAAGCGACGGCCGACGCCGAGGCTCTCGAGACCTACGGGATCGATCCCGCCGCGGTCGAGGCCATCGAACCAGTCCCGATCCTCTCCGTCGAGGGCTACGGCGAAATCCCGGCGAAAGACGCCGTCGAATCCGCTGGCATCGAATCCGCCGACGACCCGGGGCTGAAGGAGGTCACCCAGCAGGTCTACAACCGCGAGTTCCACCAAGGTGAACTGCACGACGAGTACGGCAAGTACGGCGGCGAAGTCGTCGAGGACGTTCGAGACGACCTCAAGGCTCACTTCGAGTCCCAGGGGGCGTTCGCCACGATGTACGACTTCCCCGAACCCGTCATCTCGAGGGCCGGCGGGAAGGTCGTCGTCGCCTATCAAGACACCTGGTTCCTGCGGTACAACGATCCCGACTGGCAGGCCAAGGCCAGTCGCGCCGTCGCCAACCTGGACGCGATCCCCGAGAATACCCGCGAACAGTACGACCACACGGTCGACTGGCTCGAGGAGTGGCCCTGCATCCGCAACTACGGGCTGGGGACGCCCCTGCCCTGGGATCAGGACTTCATCATCGAGCCCCTGAGTGACTCGACGATCTACATGTCCTACTACACGGTCGCCCACCGGTTACAGGAGATCCCCGTCGAGGACCTCACACACGAGTTCTTCGACACCCTGTTGCTGGGCGAGGGCGACCACGAGCGGGCCAGGGAACTGCGCGAGGAGTGGGACTACTGGTACCCAGTCGACTACCGGTGTTCGGCAAACGACCTCATCTCGAATCACCTCACCTTCTTCCTCTATCACCACGCCGAACTCTTCGAGGAGCCGAAGTGGCCCCAGGGCATCACCATCATGGGCATGGGTCTACTCGAGGGCGAGAAGATGAGTTCCTCGAAAGGCCACGTCGTCCTCCCCGGTGAGGCCATCGCGACGTACGGGGCCGACACCGTGCGCTTTTTCCTGCTCAACAGCTCCGAGCCGTGGCAGGACTACGATTGGCGCGCCGAGGAGGTCGGCTCGACTCGGGACCAACTCGAGCGCTTCTGGAACCGCGCCGTAGAACGCATCGAGGGTCCCGATGGCGAACGCGACCTCGAACAGGTCGATCGCTGGCTGCTGGCGCGCCTCCAGGAGACTGTCGTCGACGTCACCGCGGCGATGGAGAACTTCGAAACCAGAACCGCGAGCCAGACCGCCTTCTATCGTTTCGAGGAACACCTCAAGTGGTACCGCCGACGCGCGGACCTCGAGCGGCCCGGTGCCCGATGGACGCTGCGTACGGTCCTCGAGACGCGCCTGCGCTTGCTCGCGCCGTTCGTCCCGTTCATGGCGAACGAACTCCACGAGCGCCTGACTGGCGAACCCGCCGAGGACGTCCCGTGGCCCGAGCCCGTCCCCGAGTTCGAGGACGACGCCGTGCTCGCGGAGGAGGCACTGGTGAAAGACGTCTTGGAGGACGTCTGGGACATCGTCGACGTCACCGACACCGATCCCGAGACGATCCGTCTCTACGTGGCCGCCGACTGGAAGCGCGAGGTGTTCGACACTGTCGTCGAAACGGGCCCCAACCAGGGTGCAGTCATGGGCCAGGTCATGCAAGACGAGGCCCTGCGGGAGCAGGGTGATGCCGTTAACGACCTCGTCGGTGACCTCGTCTCGTTCGTCCGCGAGCGCGACGCGGACACCCTCGAGACCCTCGCCGCCATCGAGGAAGCCGCCGTCTACGCGGACGCCGCGGCGTTCCTCGAGCGAGAGTTCGACGCCGAGGTGGCCATCGAACGGGAGGACGACGATCCGGCGGACCCCGCCGACAAGGCTGGACACGCCCGTCCGTTCCGGCCGGCAATTCACCTCGAATAGAATTTCGGTCGGAACGACACCGACTCAGAACGGTGGCTCGAGCGCTCGATACCCTCGAAATCGTCGGATCCCGTGATCGTCACGAAGTGATTGCAATCTGATTGTTTATCCCGATTGGCGTGCTACGGTGGGTATGACCCCCGCCTTGCCACCGACGGGTCGGATTTCCGATCGAACCTACCGCATCGTGATACCCTCCTCTCGCGGTCGACCCAATCGCGAAATGGATGCCATCGGCTGGCTCCTGTTTCTCGGCCGCTCGATATTGCTCGTACCCTTGCTCCCGCTGGTTCTCGGTGCGTTGCTCGTCGACCGCCTCGTAACGAGACACCGAACGACACGCGGATGACGACCAGCCAGACCACCCGCGACCCGGACCGGCTCGACCCGCTGGTGCGCGAGAGCGTGCCCTGGCTTCCCCACCCCTTCTCGCTCATCTGGCGCGATGGGGCCCTCTGCCACTGGCCGGTCGATCCCGACCGCCTGCGACCACACGTTCCCGACCGATTTACCCTCGAGACGTTCGACGGTCAGGCCTGGCTGACGGTCGTTCCGTTCGTCCTCGCGCGGGCGGGTATCCGTGGGACGCCGGCTCCACTTCGGACGACCCGCCCGGTACTCAGCCTGCGGACGCCAACTCGCTACCGCGACATTCCGGGGCTGTATCACTTCAGTGTCGACGTCGGTGCCAGCCCAACCGGGCCGACACTCGGGCGACTGCTCGGGTTTCCTTGCAACGAGGCGCACCAACGCGTCGGCGGCACCGACGACCGGACGGACTTCGCGAGCCAACGTCACGGTGGGCGAGGTGGCCGCTTCGCCGCCAGCTACCGGCCTGTCGATTCGGTGAGCTGGGCCGCTCCCGAATCGCTGGCCCACTGGCTCACCGAGCGGCGACGGCTCTTCGTCCCCGCCGGGAGGCGAACCCTCCTCGTCGAACTCGGACACGAGCCGTGGCCGCTTCGACCCGCGTCGATCACGATCACCGAAAACGATCTCTTCGAGGCCGCTGGGCTGCCCACGCCACGAGACGGACCGATCGCTCACTGCTGTGATCGACTCGAGATGACGGCTTCGATTCCTCGAGTGGTGTAAGTACCAACTGAACCGATTCAGACACCGATCACCGATACGTCGCGATCAGGGGTGCAATGACGTTCAGTGGCTCCTGTAGCGGTCCCCGCACCGTCGTGGACTCACTCGGCGCGTGGTCCGTGCTGGTCGGCGCAATACCTGCCTGTTTTTATGGCTTCGCTTGGTTGATGCACGTATGGTCGTCGGAGACATCGCCACCGGAACGGACGTACTCGTCATCGGGGCCGGTCCCGCCGGGTACGTCGCCGCCATCCGCGCCGGACAGCTCGATCTGGACGTCACGCTCGTCGAAAAGGACGCCTACGGCGGGACCTGCCTCAACTACGGCTGTATTCCTTCGAAGGCCCTGATCCACGCCAGCGGCCTCGCTCACGAGGCGGGCAACGCCGAGGAGATGGGTATCTACGCCGACCCTGCCGTCGACCTCGAGGGCATGGTCAGCTGGAAGGACGAGGTAGTCGACCAGCTCACCGGCGGCGTCGAGAAGCTCTGTAAGGCAAACGGCGTCAACCTCATCGAGGGCACTGCCCACTTCGACGACGAACACACCGTCCGGGTCTCCCACGGCGGCGAGGGCCAGGGCAGCGAATCGATCGAGTTCGAACACGCCATCGTCGCCACCGGCTCTCGCCCAATCCAGATCCCGAACTTCGACTACGCAGACGAGCCCGTACTCGACTCCCGACAGGCGCTCGCACTCGACTCCGTGCCCGACTCGCTGGTCGTCGTCGGTGCGGGCTACATCGGGATGGAACTGGCCACCGTCTTCGCGAAGCTCGGTACCGACGTCACCGTCGTCGAGATGCTCGAGGAGGCGCTGCCTGGATTCGACCCCGATCTCGCCCGTCCCGTGAAAAAGCGCGCGACGGCCCTGGACATCGACTTCCACTTCGGCTATAGCGCCAGCGATTGGACGGAACACGGCGACGGCATTCGCGTCACGGCCGACCCCGCCGAGGACGTCGCCGCTGACGGCGGTCAGGTCGAGGCGGCAAGCGAGTCCCTCGAGCTCGACACCGAGAAGGTACTGGTCGCCGTCGGCCGCGCTCCCGTCTCCGACACGCTCGACCTCGAGGCCGCCGGCATCGAGACCGACGACCGCGGGTTCATCCCGACGGACGACCGCGCGCGCACGAACCTCGAGCACGTCTTCGCGGCGGGCGACGTGGCTGGC
>LKND01000017.1 GCA_001564275.1 Natrialbaceae archaeon Tc-Br11_E2g14
CAATCTCCAGTGACAACGACCCCGAGCCGACGACGACTGCTGTCGTCACGATCCGCATCCCATGTGGCGCAGACGGCGACCTCGTCACCGACGCTGAAGAGCGCATCTCACGTCCCGAGGACATCGATGCCGTCACGGTTGACGACCTGCACGGTATCGCTCCGAAGCTTTCGGCAACGACCATCACCGTCGGCATCACCATTCGTTGGACCACGACAATGACCGATGCGCAGGTGAGGAGACAGCTAGCCGAGGTCCCTGGCCTTGAGTCACTTGAGCGGATCGGATGAGGCGTCATGAACACGCCTCTCCCGACAATTTATGCGGTTGGCTCTCTATATGAGCAACATGGAATACGCGGGTGACCGCGGGGAGAAGTTGGAACTCCGTAGAGAACATCCTAGCGGATGGCTCTACCTTACGCAGCACGACGCGATCCCGATCCTCGTAGATGCGTTACTCGATCTTCCGCCGAACTGTGAGTTCACCAAAACAGAACTCGCAGGACACGCCGGCGTCACACGCCAGACCGTCGGCAACTACACCGACCTTCTGCTTGAAATCGAGCTTATTGAGGAAGTCCCGAATACGTCTCCACGTCGATACCGGGTCGCAGACAGCAATGTCGTCCGAGAACTCTTCGAGTTGAACGGCGCGCTCAACAGCGTTGGTGATGAGTAGCAGTTGGAACGACGTCGAAGACAAATATGAGCGACTCAAACGCGCCTGAGCACCTCGACGCGAAGCACGAACGCAACCGCGAGCAGCGCATCGAGAGCATCAAGCGGTGGGTCGACTACATCAAATCAGAGCCGCCCGAGAAATGGGGGCCACAACAAAACGCTGTCGTCAACGACCAACTCAATGCGGCCCAGACCGTACAGACACCGGCGTCTCATCAGCAACACGTAAAGGACGTGGCGGCCGAGATCCTCGAAGCGAGCAGCGAGTCCGACGCTAAATCGAAGTAGCCGAGTCACTCGCAGCATTACCCGAATAGGGATATGTTGTCGCGTCTACTGAACGAATTCCGTTAGACAATACTCCGACCAGCCTACACCACCAGGCGAGTACTCACACACGCACCTGCGTATCTACGTGAGTACGTACATAGGCACGTACCCGAGGCGGGGGTAGATTTTAGGAGGGGAGTCACTTTGTCGACGGCTTGTTTCGACGGTCGTTCCTCGGGACTCTCTCAGCAGTACTGTCACTTCCGCTGATCCCCGGCCGAGTCCGTAAGGATAAGCGCCAACCCGTTCCGTCCGAAGGCAATCTCATGTTCTGGTTCCATTTCTACGAAGCGATCAAACGCGACCGACCAATGAGCACGGAGTGGGCGCGCGAAAAGACCGTGGAGGAGTTGAATCTTCAGAACCTCACCGAGGAGGAAGCCGTCCGCCACTTAGAATTAGCGAACGAAGGGGTGTACGACACTGACGACGTGCCAGAACGATGGCGTACCCTTTTCGAGAAGATGGAACAGGAACTGTGAGGTACGAGGAACTGCGCGGATGCAGACGGGACCCATATCTGAAGTGTTGAGTTGAGTGGCGGGAAGAGGGCGGAAATTGGACACCAAGGTCTCGCGCGCGCCGCCAATTACACACTCTACCCTAGTATTATGTGGCCAGACTGTCAATCAAATGTTGGCGAATCGCATGACACCGACGACCCCAATCACGACGCGTGATGAAATCAGATCGGCCGAAGAGGGGTTCCTTTATAAGCGTCGTACTGCCGTCTGCCAAATGATGCCTGTCACGCAGAATGATGGGCGCTGCAGGATTTGAACCCGCGACAACTTGGTCCGAAGCCAAGCACTCTGTCCAGACTGAGCTAAGCGCCCGCACCTCGAGGTATCTGTCCACCCCGTATAAGTCACTCGATTTGCGTTATTCGAACCGGTCCTCCTTTCATGACTGCTGACGCGATAGTCGGGATAGGCCGTTCTGTACTGTCGTTTGCCCGGTCATCGAGCAACCGGCCGTACAGTCGGGCACATTCACTCCGGGGAGAGAGGTATCGGTCGGTTTATACGGCCACCCTCGCATCTGGCGAGCATGTCGATGGGTGAGGCTGCTCGAGGTTACCTCGAGGTGACGCGGCCGATGAACGCGGTTGCGGCTGCGGTCTTGACGTTCATCGGGGCGTTCGTGGCTGGCGGGAGTGACGTGGTGTCGGTGCCGGTTGGAGCGGCGGTCGGAGCGACCGCCTTGGCAGTCGGCGCGGGGAACGCGATCAACGACTACTTCGATCGAGAGATCGACCGGATCAACCAGCCTGGGCGACCGATCCCGCGAGGGGCGGTCAGCCCACAGGGGGTGCTGGGGTTCAGCGCTGCGTTGTTTGCACTGGCCGTTGGGGTGGCACTCTTGTTACCACGGCTGGCGATTGCAATCGCCGTGGTCAACTTGCTGGCGTTGATCAGTTATACGGAGTATTTCAAGGGTATGCCGGGTCTGGGAAACGCGCTCGTCGCCTATCTCGTCGGGAGTACGTTTCTCTTCGGAGCAGCGGCCGTGAGTGACGTTGGCTCGGTTGTGGTCCTCTTCGTGCTGGCGGCCACCGCGACGTTGACGCGGGAGATCATCAAGGACGTCGAGGATCTCGAGGGTGATCGCGAGGAGGGGTTGAACACCTTACCGATCGCAATCGGTGCGCGTCGATCGCTCTGGGTGGCAACCGCGTTATTACTGGGTGCCGTTGCTGCGAGTCCGCTCCCGTTCCTCTTCGAGTATTTCGGTGTGGCATACCTGGTCATCGTGGTTCCGGCTGTGGCGGTGATGGTGTACGCAGCGTACGCGAGTTTCACGGATCCGACGGCCGGCCAATCGGCGATGAAATATGGCATGTTTCTGGCCGCACTGGCGTTCATTGTCGGTCGCGCTGAGGTCGTGCTGGCCTGAGCCGGCCCCAGTATCGACTACCGATTGTGTGGGTGTCGTTGACCGCGACGGGCTCGTGCCGACGCCGTGATCAGACAACGGTATCGGTGCCAACCGTTGATCGGCGAACCCCGCGGAAGCAGCCGGTTTCCGACCGCCCCGAAACAGTGTAATCAAAAGGACTATATCCCGCTCACCGCATTTTCGTAGCAAGGTAGACGGACCCGCGAGTGTCGGAGGCCACGCGCGGAGGCCGTTGGCATGTGAGTATCTGGTATGTACGATCTCGCTGATGTGCTCCCGGAAGAGTCGATCGCCCCCGGCACGAACGTGCTGATCGCGGGGCCGCCACTCACGGGCAAGCGACATCTCGCTCTCGAGGTACTGGCGAGTGGGGCGACCAACGGGGAGGGGACGATCGTCGTCACGACCAAGGATAGCGCGAACAAACTCGTCTCGGAAATCGCCGATCGAAGTGGGACGGAGCACTCACATCTCGGTATTGTCGACTGTGTGACAAAACAACGCGGCATCGAGACCACTGACGACGATCCTCGAATCAAGTACGCATCGTCACCGGTTGACATGACCGGTATCGGGATCAAGCTCTCCGAGTTCCTGCAGGAGTTCTACGAGGTCCGCGGGTTGACCGAGAATCGTGTGTTGCTCCACTCGGTGTCGACGCTGTTGATGTACTCGAATCTCCAGACGGTGTTTCGATTCCTCCACGTGTTCACGGGACGCATCCAGAGTGCGGACGCACTGGGCGTCTACGTCATCGACTCGACGGCTCACGACGATCAGACCATGAACACGCTCAAACAACTCTTCGATGGCGTCATTGAAATCGAAGAGAACCAAGCGGGCGAACAGACGATTCGGACAGCGGGGCTTTCCTGACGCACGCTCGAGAGCCGTGGCCACCCCGGAGTCGAGCGACGGTATTAATCGGGTCCACGCCCACGCTCGAGTATGCCAGTCACTGACGATGTGTCTATTCGGGCCGTCCTCGAGGCCGATAGCGTCGCTGTCGTGGGTTGTTCGACCACCCGAGGAAAGCCGGCACACGACGTTCCAGACTACTTGCTCGAGCAGGGGTACGACGTGATCCCCGTAAACCCGTATGCCGAGACCGTGCTGGGCCGGGAGGCGCTCGAATCCGTCGCCGACGTTCGGTCGCCGGTCGACGTGGTCTGTGTCTTTCGGCCGAGTGACGAGGTCGAGGGGATCGTCGACGCCGTGCTCGATCGTGCGGACGAACCGGTGATCTGGACCCAGCTGGGCATCGTGGACGGTGAGGCGGCGGCGCGAGCGGAACGGGCGGGTCTGAGGGTAGTGCAGGATCGCTGTATGAAGCTGGAACACCGTCGGTTACTGGGGTGATGATTACCTCGACACGGCGAAGTCGTGGGACCGTGGAGTGTCCTCTGTACGGTCAGGGAACGTATTGCAGGGCCGGTGATCCGAGGGCACCTGGACAGCACACGTCGTTCGAGTGAACCGGCCAGCGGAGCGACACAAGCACCGCCAGACCCGACAGCAATTTTAGCCCTACCCACGACGTCAACGCAGCAATCTCTCGAGTGCGACCCGCTGGCGTCCGTGGGACGAACAATCAGCGGCCCGATGACCGATCGGCGTCACCGCCTGCGCTACCCTTCCCACTCGTCGAACGAGCGATAGATGCCCTTCGAGAGATAGCGCTCACTGGAGTCCGGGAAGACGGTGACGACGCTGTCAGCAGGCGTGGAGAGTTCCCCATCGGCTATGTTTCGGGCAACGTGTTTCGCGGTGACGCTGGCAGCGGCGGCACTCGAGGCGACCAGGTGGCCCTCCTCGGCTGCGAGGCGTTTGAGTTCCTCGTGGGCCGATTCGTCGGGAACAGCGTAGACCTCATCGACGAGATCGGGTTCGAACAGTTCGTTCGTGTCGGTGTTGTGGGTGCCGATGCCCTCGATCTTGTACTCGTCCTCGCGGCGATCGTGATCGAGAAACTCGCCGTAGAGCGATCCCTCCGGCTCGACGGCGGCGACGTAGGTGTCCGGGTGCTGTTCGCGTGCGTAGCGGGCAATGCCCATGAGCGTGCCCGCAGTCCCGCACCCGGCGACGACGGCCCCCACCTTCCCGTCCAGCGCCTCGTAGATTTCGGGCCCGGTCGTCTCGTAGTGGGCCTCCGTGTTGAGCGGATTGGCGAACTGCTGGGGGACGACCGCGTCGTCGAGCTCGTCGGCCAGCTCGTGGGCTCGCTCGATCGCGCCGCCCATACCGTCGGCGGTGGGCGTGTTGATAATTTCGGCCCCGAGTGCGTCCATGAGTTGCTGTTTCTCGAGGCTGAAACGCTCGGGAACGACGAAGATGGCGTCGAGTCCGAGCTGGCCCGCAGCGATCGCAAACCCGATGCCAGTGTTGCCCGCGGTCGGTTCGATGACCGTGCCACCCGTGGGGAGGTCCCCGCGCTCGAGCATGCGTTCGAGCATGTATCGACCGATCCGGTCCTTGATCGATGCCCCGGGATTGAAGGACTCGAGTTTCGCGTAGATCGGCACGCCGGCGGGGCCATCGTGGAGACGGACGAGCGGCGTCTGCCCGATGGTCTCGAGTACGGTATCCAACGGTCGCTCGTGGCTGGTCATTGGTCCTTGTGTTGGCAAATGTTGCCCCCGTTGTTAGCTCTTCTCATCGGCGACAATCGATGGCCGGTGGAGCGCATCCCGCAGGGAATAACACCGGGGGTCGGTTCGCCCGTCTCGATCAGGCGTCCTCGGTCACCGCGTTGTCGGTATTGGACCCCGCCTCGGCTGTGCCCCCCTTGCCATCGTTCGCTTCGCCGTCTCCTGGTTCCGCCTCGTCGATGGCGGCCTCGGCCAGGATCTCCTCGGCGTCGAGGCCCTGCTCCGCCGCGATGGCGACGAGCAGCGCCCGCTGTTCGGTGATGTTGTGGTCGAGTTTCGTCACCGTGTCGTGAGTGTCGTCGACCTCCTCCTCGAGGTTGATGATCCGCTCCTGGAGTTCCTGCACCTGTCGGTACATCGCCTCAGCGCGGTCGGACAGTCCCTGGATCTTCTTTGCAGTGCTGCCAAGTCCCATATCGTCCGTTCGTCGATCCAGCGAGTTGAGTGTTGTCGTTGTCGTCGACACCCGAAACTACGCACTCCACCGTGCGAGACCGGACGGATTAAGCCTCGAGCGTTCGACGGACCGCACATGCGCAAGGATCAACGACCGCCAACGCTCGGGATCGTTGCGGCCGTCGCCTACGTGTTCGTGGCCCTGGCACCCTATCTCGCCGCCTCACTGGGGCCTGACGAATCGGAAGGAGCTGCCGCGATGATCGCCCTCCCGGTCGAACGAACCCTGCTCGAGTTGTACTTCACCGCCGGATTGGCCGGGCCGGATCTGCTCTCGCTTTTCGCTGTCGTCACCGTCGTGCTGTTCGCCGCGGGCCGTCAAGGTCGGTCGGAACCGGACCTGATCGCTGGCGTGACGCTCGTGGTGGGAATCGTGCTCTGTCTGGGCACGGTTCACTGGGCGCTCGCCGTCCCCGAAGCGGTGATCGCCAACGCGAGCGGGCCGTTGTGGTTCGAGTACCACCGATGGCTGACCGCGTTCGTTTCCCTCGGCGTTCCCATCGCAGCAGGCTGGTATGCGCGTGTGCTGGGCCTATTGTAACCGACTCGTTGGATCGTCAAATTTCGAGAAAGCCACGGATTTTGTGGGGAAGCGGCTATCGAGGGAAGAACGCAGTATCAGCCAGTTCGATGGATCAAACGGTCGAACTGTATCTCGATAAAAAGAGTCACCAGATACTACCAATACTTCGACAAGAAAGCTTATACCGGACGACTCTGGTTATCGGATATGGCACGCGATACTCCGGTACGCGACCCGACGCAGCCAGCACAGCAGGCAACTGACCTCCCAAACCTCGTGACCATCGTTGGTCGTGGCGTCCCATCGAGTTTCGAACTAACCGTCGATGGCGACCTCGAGATGGTCGATGAAAATCCGGCGGCAACGGCAACGACGATTTCCGGCGGCGTCGCCGAGGGATCGATCGACGTGGGCGTCAGACGGTTCCGATTCTCCGGGCAGATGGCGAACGTTCAGGTCGTCGACTGGAACGGCAACACCGCCCCCGAATCCAGCAGCGTCCCCGCTGTTCACGTCGACTACGGCGTCGAGCACTGAACGTCGCCTCTCTTACCGAATCAGTCGAGCCAATCAGGCTCAGTCTGGAGACGGGATAGTCCCGGCTGGGACTCCTCCCAGGAGTAAAGGTGTGGGCTTTCTCCTCGAGTTCGGGTAATGACGTCAGCAGCGACGATGGCATCCCGCGACCGTCGTCACCAGCATGCATCAGGACTACCGGTGACACGTCACCGCGACACCGAGTCGTGGCACGCAGGCTGACTGTCGTCGGCGAGTATAGATGCGCACGGGCAGTCTACGATGGGCATAAGTTATCGCGATACTGCAGGTAATCAGGAGGCAGGATATGTGTCAGTCGACCAGTAACGCGCCCACAATTGGGCCGAGTACAAGTACGCTTTAATCGACAGACTGCGTCGACTTAGAACGTGTCTGTTCGATCGTTACATACCATACTCAGCGAGAAGACTTATGTACCCCTCCAGCCTGAGCCACGAGCGAACGCCGATGAAAACCCGCGTGTACCACGCGACGTTGTTCGCACTGTATCAGCTCTGTATCGCGATCGGTATCGTCGTGATGCCGCTCGCAATTGCCGCCCACCAGGCGGGGATCGACATCCCCGTTCACAAGGTCCTCGCCAGCGTCGGTGAGGCCTACGAGAACGCACAAATGCAGCCCTGAGATTGCACTGGTTTTTCGCCGCCCGTCTCGCCACCTGAGCGCCAGCCACGGGGTCGGCGCTTGGCGATGAATTCTTCTCCGATGGCGTGTCGATGGATTTGATAATGGGCGTACCGTGCCCACTGGAGTTGATTGGATGATCTCGTCGACGGACCTGTCGGCGATTAGCGGGTGAACTGCGTCATACGGTTTACTGTAGTCTCTTACCGGTGATTGCCGACCCGGTATGGGCAATCACCGGTAAAAAGTTACAGCAATCCGTATCAGTCAGTCCGAGGAATCTCCGACTCGAGCGGTTCTCGCCACTCGAGGGCGCAACCAGTGTCGGTATCACTCGAGGTTCGAGCGGTTCAGCGGCGCGTCAGCACTCGGAGAGTGCAGCCACACCGGCGCTCGAGGCAAGTCCACGAACGAGGGGAGCCGTGTCGGTGACCGCCGATGTTTTATACCCTGTCGACCGTAGCATGTCAGTAATGCGTACGCCAAGTCACGACCCCTCGCAAATCGCCGACCAGTTGGCCGACGAGCCGTCGCCATACGAACCGGAACTCGGCACGCTCCCACAGAACGGTCTCTCGACCGACGACCTCGAGTCGGTCAATAAGACCGGGACGACCACCATCGGCATCACGACGGCCGATGGTGTCGTCATCGCCACGGACATGCGCGCGAGTCTGGCCGGACGCTTCGTCTCGAACAAGAACGTCCAGAAGGTCGAACAGATCCACCCAACGGGTGCCCTGACGATGGTCGGCAGCGTCGGCGGTGCCCAGTCGTTCATCAAGAGTCTGCGCGCCGAGGTCAACCTCTACAGCGCCCGACAGGGCGAGGAGATGTCCATCAGCGCCCTGGCGACACTCGCCGGGAACTTCGCGCGTGGTGGCCCGTTCTTCGCAATCAACCCCATTCTCGGGGGCGTCGACGAAGAGGGAAGCCACGTCTACAGCATCGACCCGGCTGGGGGGGTCATGCAAGACGACTACACCGTGACCGGCTCCGGGATGCAACTGGCCTACGGTCACCTCGAGCAATCCTACGAGGACGATCTGTCGAACGAGGAGGCGATGACCATCGCCGCCCGCGGCATCAAGTCCGCCGCCGAGCGCGACACGGGTTCCGGCAACGGGGTCTTCCTCTGTGAAATCACGGACGAAGGCGTCGACATCCACGGTCACGACGACTTCGACGAAGTGATCTGAGACCAGGGGGCCAATTTGCGTACGTCCCTGGACTATTGTACCGATCGCGAGCTTCGCGTCGGCCGAGGAGAATCAATCGTGGTGACTCAGGTCCACTGGACGTGCCCCAGATCCCATCTGAACCGACAGCTGTACCCGACGGGTTGACCACCTGATTTCGGGCGTCGAGACCGTCTCACCAGAACCCCATCAATTTCCGTTAGAGTCAAACGGGCAGCCGGGGAACTGATGACCATGAGCGAACAGGAACAGCGGTCGATCAGGTGTCTCGTCGCGAAGGTTGGCCTCGACGGTCACGATCGCGGCGCACACGTCATCGCCCGGGCCTTCCGCGACGCCGGCTTCGAGGTCATCTACTCGGGACTCCACAAGGCACCCGAAGAGATCGTGCAGGCGGCGGTGCAAGAGGACGTCGACGTCCTCGGGATCTCGATTCTCTCCGGGGCGCACAACACCCTGGTCCCAAAGATCATGAGCGGGCTCGAGGAGTACGACGCCAAGGAGGACACGCTGGTCCTGGTCGGCGGCGTTGTACCCGACGAGGACAAACAACAACTCGAGGACCTGGGTGTCGCTGCGGTTTTCGGGCCGGGAACCTCGATCGAGGAAACCATCGAATTCGTTCGCGAGAACGCCCCCGAACGATGAGCGAGGGACACGACCCGCTGCTCGAGGAACTCCTGGAGGGGAAACACCGGGCACTCGCACGAACGATATCGAAGGTCGAGAATCGAGCTCCGGGATACCGGGACCTGGTGTCGGCGCTCTCGGCACACACGGGTGGGGCCCAGGTCATCGGGATCACGGGAAGCCCCGGTGCCGGGAAGTCGACGCTCGTCGACAAACTGGCCGAGACCTATCGTGATCGCGGGGAGACCGTCGGCGTCATCGCGATCGATCCCTCCTCACCGTTCACCGGCGGCGCGGTCCTCGGGGACCGCATTCGGATGGCCTCGACCGTCGGAGACATGGACGTTTTCGTGCGGTCGATGAGTGCCCGCGGGACCCTCGGGGGGCTCTCGACCGCGACGGCGGACGCGGTCAAGGCGATGGACGCCTTCGGCAAGGACAAGATTATCATCGAGACCGTCGGCGCCGGGCAGAACGAAATCGACATCGTCCGGACCGCCGATACGGTCGCCGTCCTCGTCCCGCCGGGGTCCGGAGATGCCGTCCAAACCCTCAAGGCCGGCATCCTCGAGATCGCGGACGTCTTCGTGGTGAACAAGGCCGATCGCGAGGGGGCCGACCGGACGGTCCAGGAACTCCTCGAGATGATCGAACTCGGGGACGGAGACGGCTTCGCGAGCGTCGGCGCGGGCCACCACGGGGCCGAAGGGATGACCGGCACCGACGGTTGGAGCGACGGGCGGGAGCCCAACGAAGCGACCACTCGAGACGAGGCGGACCAGGCCACCTGGACCCCTCCGGTCGTCGAGACCGTCGCCACCAAGGCTGTGGGTGTCGAGCAATTCATCGACGAACTGGCCGCCCACCGGACCCATCTCGAGCGCTCGGGGACGCTGGCCGACCGCCGTCGGCTGCGCTACGCCGAAGAGATACGAACGTTGCTTCGAGAGGACGTCAACGGCCTGGTCGAAGCCCAACTGGCCGAATCGGGCGGGGTCGAGGGGCTCGCCGAGGCGGTCAGAACGGGTGACACCGATCCCTACACCATCGCCGGTGACGCCCTCGAACCGGTGGAGGCGTGTCTCGAAAAACTCGACACAGGGGGCAGGGCAGCCGTCTCCAGGGACCCCTAGAGGAGTACCGAACCAATCCTGGCGATGCTCGCGGCGAAGACGATGGCAGCAGCGGCCTGCCGCCCCATCATTTTCAGCGCCCACCGGGCCGAGACCTCTCGAGCCACGGTGAACGCGGTCACGAGACAGGGGAGCAAGACGCCAGCGAGGTAGACCGCGACGAGCACCTCGAGCGGCGACAGTGCCGCAGCGGTGTCGCCTTCGGTCAACAGGGCGATACCGTCCTTGCGGACCGAGGCCAATACGACGGTCAGCGCGGCGTCAGCTGGCAGATTGAACACGCCCATCACCGGGCCGAGCACGCCACCGAGCCCGTCGATCACCCCACCCTCCTCGAGCAACGCGGCGACGAAGGTGATCAGGACGAAGACCGGCAACGCCTTCACGAGGAACTCCCGAAGGGCGCTCCAGGCTTCGCGAGCGACGGCACGCGGATCGGGTCGGTGCAGGAACGTCCGTCTGTCGATCACCGTGTGGGACTGTCGGGCCGCCGCCGGAGCGATCACGGCGACGTAGATGAGAGTCGTGACGGCCAACACCAGCAGATACGGGCCGACGAGCCACCACATCCCGACCGCCGCGAAGACGGCGAGGGTGGCTGGAAACTGGTAGGAACAGGCGGAGCCGAACGAGATCGCGGCAATGGTCGTACACCGCGTGCAATCGCTGCACGATCTGGTGTTGATTACCGCCGGGACGTTACAGCCAAAGCCCATGACGACTCGAACGAGGTCCCGACCGGTAAGCCCGAACCGACGCATCGTCGGATGCAACGAGGTGGTCATGCGGGTGACGAGCCCGGTGTTCTTGTAGACGCCGATGACCACGGCGAAGATGAGCATCGTCGGACCGGCCCACACGAACAGGAACGGGCCCATCGAGAGGAACCCGTACTGGTTGGTGAGCATCGTTGCGAACGGTTCGGGGAACGTGGCTGCCCAGGCGACCACCGGATCGAACGCCACCCCCACGATCGGATCGAGTTCACCGGCGAGCGTGTTGGCGAACCACACCGCGAGCGCCGCCGGCAACAACAACAGGACGATGCTGACGACCGGCCCGAGGACGGGTCGTTCGAAGACCCGTTCGGGAGGCTCGATCCGGGTGCCGACCGTTCTGGTCGCCGTCGGCGGGAACACGCCCGGCTGCTCGAGCGCCCGCATGAGTTTCGAGAACTCGTCGGTGGGTGGTTGCGCCCGGCCAGCACTGGCAGTCGGAACCCCGCCATCTGGTATCGACCGGGACAGCTCTCGAGCATCGACGGGAACGATCGGGACGCCGATGTCGGCGCTCAGCCGCTCGATGGCGCGGCGCGTTTCCGTGGTGTCCTCGACTTTGTCCCAGAAGGTGACGACGACCGCCCCGAGGTGATCCTCGACCAGCGGGAGCAGGTCCTCGAGGTCGTCGTCGATGTCCGTGGCCGGCACGACCAGCAGCACGGTCTCGTCGTCGGTGACCTGGGACAGGGCGTCACGGGTCGCTTCCGTATCCTGATCGAGGACGATCCCCGGCGTGTCGACGAACGCGTATTCCGCCGTCGTGTACCGCTCGCTTCGGACGGTCGTCCCGCGGAAGTTGCCGCTGGTTGGCCGGTCGCCTGTCAGCGAAGAGATCAGTTCGGATTTGCCCACGCTCTCCTTGCCGACCACGGCGACTGTCTCTCGCTCGGTGCTGTTCGTTCGCTTGGATTGTGTCGATGCAGATTGTTGCATTCAGTCTCTCAGCAATCGCATAGCTCCGGCTCACAACACGACAGGTCCTCGAGGTACATGTTCTGCTCCCGGTAGCGCTCGAGTGCGCCGGTGTCGACGCCCAGCCGGCGGCCGATGGTGTCGGCGATGACGGGGAATCGAGCGCGGAACTTGTAAATGAAGCAGAACTTGACGCCGTTGTGTGCCACGTCCGGGCCAGCGAGGAAGAGCCCGGGGGTAGTCGGTGACTCGTCGGTGTCCGTGAGCTCGATGGTCCCGTCCGTTCGCGGGAAGTGTGACTCCACCGGACCGAGCGTTGGCGCGAACCCGGTCGCGATGAGTGGCCGAGTTGGCGTCCTGATCGTGGACACCGCCTCGCCATCGGGGTGTTCGAACCCCCCGGCGGGACGGCTGTAGATGGCGTATTCGTCCTCGAGACGCTCGACGCGCTCGACGGACACGCCGCCCTCGACGAACAGTCGATCGGTGTCGACGACCCGCTGGAGGCGCTCGAGCGTGTACGGCGAGAGAACCTCGCTGGGGTCGGGGCCCCGTTCGATCCAGGGCTCGCCGCGGTCGAAGACGCGGACGGTCGCCCCCGCGTCCACGAGCCCGACGGCGGCGTCGATGCCGCTCTCGTAGCCCCCGATCACGAGGTACTCGTCACTCTCGGCGCGTTCGGCGTGAGTGCGCCAGGAGGAAACCTGGCTCGTGTGCAGACAGTGATCGGCCCCTGGAAACGGGTCCGTTAGGGGGGTCGGGAACTGGCCGGCTGCCCAGACGACCTGCTCGCTCTCGAGGGGGCCCTCGCTGGTTTCGAGGACGAGCCCCGTCTTACCCCGGGTGGTTTCCGCGGCGTCTCCCTCGAGGGTGGTGCCGCCGTCGACGGCCGTCCGCTGGTCCCGCCGCTCGTCGTGGTGCGTAACGTCGCCGGTCAGCCGGTCGACGCTCCTGACCTCGACCCCCGTCGTGACCGACAGCCCGTGAAACTCGACGACTGCCTCGAGGTAATCCGCGTACTCGTCGCCACTCGGGTGTTCACAGTCGAGCGTGTACGCGGGCGAGGTATCCGGCGTAACGGCATTCAGGTCAGTGAGCCCGAAACTGTTGCTCGGGAACGAGGGCGTGATGAATCGCATCTCCTCGGGCCACGCACGAAACGACGCGCCGATGCAATCCCGCTCGAGAACGCGAACGTCGAGGTCGAGCATCGAGCAGGCGACGCCGACGCCGATGCCGGCTGCGCCCGCACCGACAATGGTCACGTCGGGTCGTCGAGTCCCACTCATCGGGTGTTCGAGTGAGCCGGCGTGTTCGACCGTGATCGATTCTCTCCCCCCAGTTCGCGATCAGCGGCGACCGAGCGCGAGTCGGACCGGCTATCGATGAGGGCGGTGGCGAGCGTCGTCAGCGCCCACCAGCACCCGCCGGTGACGATAGCGGTGACGAGCCCCCCCACGACAACCTGGGCGAGGAGTGGGCCATCGAGTACGAGGGCGACGCCGACGCCGAGACAGCCGCCGATGATGACTGATTTCAGGGCGAACTGTTGCCGTGTCCGCGGGCCCTGGACGTGTCGTCCGATCGTGTAGCGGTCGGGAGCCATACTGATGCTAATATATGTAGCTATATTATTAAATCCTGCTAATTTTAGAGGATAATTTGCAAAGCAACTTCTCTCGAGCGATGGATTGGTTCGGATTCATCCACGGGAGTGCCGGCGGGGCGCGGGTAGCTTGGAGAAACGTACGGGCTGTGGGTGGTGAAACTGTAAGCGTTTGATATTCTCCCCGCCCCGAAGGGCGAGGATTCCTTCGTGGGATAGCACGCCGTTCGTGCATCCCCGAAGGCACCCTGACCAGACTACGGGGGTCTGGCTGTGGTTTGTGAGTAGTGCGTCGGGCCTCACGAGGAGACGTGGTATGCTTGGGTATCCGCTTGCACCTCACTGGCCGTGCCATCGGCCCGACTCAACCACGCGGATTGAGTAGACATCTGACGCAGGGTTGCTTTTTGTTGATGGAGACCCCAATCCAACTCCAATTTTCGTCCGATGTGCTTACGCTACGATATGCTGACGTTCGTTATAAAACTCGTGTCGGATTCATCCCCGCGCTAAAGCACGGGGCTTTTTCCTCGATTTTCCGTAAGGAGGGTGCGACAGCGACCGAGTTATCGATCGAGGTCGACCGTCAGATCCGTGGCAATCCAGGCGTCAGCGTTCTTTCGTTCCGTGAAAACGGCTTTCCCGGGGCGAGTCGTGTGACAGGTCACGAGGGGCGTGTCTTTTTCGTGAACCGCTTCGAGGGCATTCTCGTCCTCGTACTGTGCTGGGGTGGCCATTAGTAGAAGTTAGGCGAGCCTAAAGTGATATACGTTTTGGTCAGTCGACGATTCCGGGAACTGACCGGTTCCCTCGAATTTACGTACACCCCCTCCCCTTCCAGAGACATGTCCGATCCGATTCCGCTCGAGGACTACTATCGGTATACCACCGTCTCTGCGGTAAGGCTCTCACCCGACGGCGAGACACTCGCGTTCGTGACTCGCGAGTCCGACGGGGACGAAGACGAGGTCCGAAACTCGCTGTTCGTCGTCCCGACCAGTGGCGCTCGAGCACCCCACCGGTTGACCCGAGCCTCGGACGCAGGATCGCCCCGGTTCAGTCCGGATGGGTCGAAGCTCGGGTTCGTCGCGGCCCGCGAGGAGGACGTCGAACTCGCCGTGGCGGGTGAGGACTCGGAACCCGACGACGGCGACGGATCAGATGACACGAACGACAACGGCGACGACGGTCCGGAACCACAGGTCTGGGTCTTCGACCTCGAGCGAGGCGGTGACGCCCGCCAGATCACCACCTTCGAGCACGGCGTCGGCGAATTCGACTGGGGGCCACGCGGGGAGCGGTTGGTCGTCGAGAGCCGCGACCCGACCGAGGCGCAGGCGGCGTACCTCGAGCAACGAGAGGAGGGTGGCCCCATCGAGACCGAACGCCTCCAGCACAAATACGACGGGACGGGCTGGCTCGACACCGTCCGGACGTACCTGTTCGTCGTCGACGTCGACGACCGCTCGTCGAGACGACTCGACGACGCACACGACGGCGGTGGTATCGTGGCACCAGCCGGCGGTCTCAGTCCCCGCTGGTCGCCCGACGGCGAAACCATCGCGTTCCGATCGAACCGGGCCCCTCGTCCCGACGACGAACAGATGGCTGACCTCTACACCGTCAGTGTGGATGGCGAAGCGCTGACCCGCCACACCGACGGGACAGGTATGGTCGGGTCGCTGGTCTGGGCACCTGCCGGCGACCGACTCGCCTACACCCATCGCGACGCAGACAACTGGTATCTCCCCACCGAGTGTCACGTGACCGACCTCGAGGACAGCTGGTCTGTCACGGCCCCCCTCGATCGAACTATCGCCCGGGCTGGCGTTCGCTGGCTCGACGACGACAGGCTCCTGGCCGCGATCGGTGACGAGGGCCACACGCGACTCGTGACTGCTGAGTGTGACGGGAGTGGCGTGAGCCGGACCTTCGAGGCACAGGGACGAGACCGTGCACTCGAGGCGTTCGACGTAGCCGGTGACACCGTCGCCGCCGTTTGCAGCCAGCCGAGTGAAGGGGTCGACTGCTTCGCCTTCGAAGCCGACTCGCTTGAGACGTCCACGGAGACGGCTGTCGAACTCGAGCGACTCACCGCGCTGAACGACGACCTGCTCGAGTCCTGGCCCGAGCAGTCCTGTACCCGAATCCACTACGAGAGTGCCGACGGGACCGAAATCGAGGCTATCGCGTACTTGCCGCCAGATGCCACGCCGGAAACGGCAGCCGACCACCCGCTCGTGGTCTCGATTCACGGTGGGCCGATGGCCTACGACGAGCCGGACTTCTCGTTTCAGGCGCACCTCTTTACGAGTCGCGGGTACGTCGTGTTGCAGCCGAACTATCGGGGGAGCACCTCCTACGGACGGGACTTCTGTACGGCGCTTCGCGGGCGGTGGAACTCGATCGAGGTCGAGGACATCCTCGCCGGGGTCGACGCCGTCGTCGATCGTGGGTGGGTCGATCCCGAGCGGCTCTTCTGCACCGGCTTCTCACAGGGCGGTGTCAACACCGCCTTCGCCATCACGAAGACCGACCGCTTCGCCGCGGCCGCCGCCGAGCACGGCATCTACGATATGTACGCCACCTTCGGCACCGACGACTGTCACAACTGGTGGGAGAGCGACTACGGCCTGCCGTGGGACCATCCCGAATCGTACCGGGAGGCCTCGAGCATCGACGACGTGGCCGCGATCGAGACGCCGTTGCTGGTGACCGCTGGTGAGGCGGACTGGCGATGCCCACCGTCACAGTCCGAGCAACTCTACGTCAGCCTCCGGAAGCAGGACGTGCCGGCGAAGTTGGTCGTCTATCCCGACGAACACCACAACGTGGGCGATCCCGATCGAGCCGTGCACCGATTCGAGGAACTGCTCGAGTGGTTCGAGCGCTTCGATCCCGCCGTCGAGAACGAGGATGACGAGGCCGAGACAACGGGGAGACACATTGACTGATCCGCGTCACTCTAACCCGAGAATCGAGCGAATTCGGGAGGCCAGCTACTCGGCGTGTTCGCGCTTTAACGAGAGCACCGTCCGGGTGAACGAACAGACCAGTTCGTCGTCCTGGTTGAACACCTCGACGGCCATCGTGACCACGCCGCGTTCACCGTCGCTGGTCTCGCGCTTGTCAGTCACCGTCGACTGGACGTGGAGGGTGTCCCCGTGGAACACCGGCCTGGGGTGTTCGACATCGTCGTAGCTCAGATTCGCGACGATGGTCCCATCGGTGGTTTCGGGAATAGAGATTCCAACTGCAAGCGACATCGTGTAGAGACCGTTGACGAGGCGTCGGTCGAACTGAGTGTCCGCGGCGAACTCGCTGTCGAGGTGGAGCGGCTGCTGGTTCATCGTCATGTCACAGAAGCGCTGGTTGTCGGCTTCGGAGACCGTCCGACGCCGTTCGTGTGCGATCGTCTCACCAACCTCGAACTCCTCGTAATAGCGTCCTGCCATGGGCCAAGTCTCTGCGCCAGCGATCATAATGACCCTGGTCTTCCGTCGGTAGTGACCTGGAACTCGTCGGGGATCCGTACCCTCATCCGAGGCGACGAGCGGTCGCCGATTCGGAGTGCGCGTTCGAGGCCTGGCCGAACCACCCGGGACCCCCACATTCACAACATCGCCACGCGATGGCCCGGACATGACGCGTCGCAGTGTCCTGTTCACCCCCGGCGATCGCGAGGAAATGCTCCGGAAAGCCCCGACTGCGGGTGCTGACGTGATCGTCTTCGACCTCGAGGACGCCGTCGCGCCAGCGAGTAAATCGGCGGCCCGCGAGACCGTCCACGAGGTGCTTTCCGATCGCGCATTCGATCCAGACTGTGAGGTCTGCATCAGGGTCAACGCCGCGCCCGACGTGCGAGACGCCGATATCGATGGGGTGATCGGCGCCGAGGCCGACGACAGTTTCCGTCTCGATTCGGTGCTGTGCCCGAAAGTCGAGTCGGTCGCGGATGTCCAGTCCCTCGATCAGGCCCTCGTGGCCGCCGGTCACGACGTACCCATCCTGGCCCTGATCGAGACGGCAGCGGGAGTGTTGGCCGCTCCAGCGGTGGCCGCAGCGTCAGCGACCGACGCCCTGCTGTTCGGGGCAGAGGACCTCGCGGCAGACATCGGCGCGACTCGATCGGACGGGGGGACGGAAGTACTCTACGCACGCGAACGCGTGGTGATCGCCGCCGCGGCTGCATCGGTCGACGCGATCGACACCGTCTACACCGATTTCACCGACGAACAGGGGCTCTGCACCGAGACCGAGTACGCACTTCAGCTCGGCTACGACGGCAAGATGGCCATCCACCCTGCACAGGTCGGTCCCATTAACGAGGCGTTCACCCCCGAACCGGCCGAGCTCGAGTGGGCCGAGGCCGTGCTCGAGGCCAAGGCCGAAGCCGACCGTGAGAACCGGGGCGTGTTCGAGGTCGACGGCGAGATGATCGACTCGCCGCTGGTCGCCCAGGCCGAGCGAATCGTGCGTCGAGCCGAGGCGGCCTCGCAAGTCGGCCGTGACTGACCGAACGAACTGCCCGAAAACAGCGAGTGCCTAATACGCATAATGATACCTTGGTGTCACGCTAATTCTTATCCATGATAGATATTCGACGCGCTTTTATCCGGGTCCGCTAAAGTGGCCCGCATGGCTGGCAACGCGAATCCGTTCGAGAGCCTACAATCACAGATCGACGAGGCAGCCACCCATCTCGACATCGGTGACGACGTTCTCGAGCGACTCAAGTACCCCGAACGGGTTCTCGAGACGAACCTCTCGATCGAACGGGACGACGGCTCACTGGCGCGGTTCAAGGCGTTCCGATCCCAGTTCAACGGGGATCGAGGGCCGTACAAGGGTGGGATCAGGTACCATCCAAGCGTCACCCGCGACGAAGTGAAGGCGCTTTCGGGTTGGATGGTGTACAAGTGCGCGGTCGTCGACATACCCTACGGCGGGGGGAAAGGCGGCATCGTCATCGACCCCGCGGCGTATTCCGACAGCGAGCTCGAGCGGGTGACCCGAGCCTTCGCTGCCGAACTGCGCCCGTTCATCGGCGAGGATCGGGACATCCCTGCGCCCGACGTCAACACCGGCCAGCGGGAGATGAACTGGATCAAGGACACCTACGAATTGCTCGAGAACACCACTGAACCCGGTGTCATCACCGGGAAGGCCCTCGACTCAGGCGGTAGCGAAGGTCGTGTCGAGGCGACCGGCCGCTCGACGATGCTCACCGCCCGTGAGGCCTTCGAGTACCTCGGAACGGACATGGAGGAGGCGACCGTCGCCGTGCAGGGCTACGGCAACGCCGGGTGGATTGCCGCGAACCTCCTCGAGGACCTCGGCGCGAGCATCGTCGCCGTCTCCGACTCGAGTGGAGCCATCTACGCCGCGGACGGCCTGGATACCCGCGCAGTCAAGGACTTCAAGAACGAGACCGGAAGCGTCAGCGGCTACGTCGACGCCGAGGAGGAATTCTCGAACGACGACCTGCTCACGCTCGACGTCGACCTTGTCGTCCCCGCGGCCCTCGAGAACGCCATCGACGAGGCCCTCGCTCGGGACGTCGAGGCCGACGTGATCGTCGAGGCCGCAAACGGACCGATTACCCCGAAGGCCGACGCCGTGTTGACCGACCGCGACGTCCACGTCTTCCCCGACATTCTAGCCAATGCGGGCGGCGTCACCGTCTCGTACTTCGAGTGGGTCCAGAACCGCCAGCGCTTTTACTGGTCCGAAGAACGCGTCAACGACGAGCTCGAGACGGTCATCGTCGACGCCTTCGACGCCCTCACCGACACCTACGAGGAACACGACCTCGAGAACTTCCGGACAGCCGCCTACGTCGTCGCCATCCAGCGGGTCGTCGACGCCTTCGAGGAGAGCGGAACCTTCCCCTGAGGCGGCTGAGGCGACTGATTTTGTAGTTCGATCGTGCTCTGTGAGACCACTCGTGGCTGTGCAGTCACCCGCGCCCGATGGCCGCGGTGTGTCGCCGGCAACAGCGTGATCGGTTCCACGCGTGATCCATCGGGCCTCGAGCCAGGTCACGCCCGCCGGGGGTGGCTTCGAAGCGCTTAATTCCCCATCGTTCGAACCCCCGGCCATGAAGCGGCTGATCATCCACGGGGACCCGGGCATTCGAAAGGGGGCAGTGATCGAGTACGACGGCGACGAACTGGTCTGCTTCGGCATCAACCGCAATGGCGAGTGGCACGGTCCGGACCGCGTCCAGTTGTGGTGTACCGTCGGCGAACAGTCCGAATACGAGGACTACCAACTCCGCAACTACACCCCCCACTGGCTCGAGGTCGAACGCGCTGATGCCACCGAAATCACTGTCCTTGAGGCCACGGACGATCTGGTCGCCTGAGTACGGCCAGTCGCAATCATTGGGAGCCCCCCTGTAGGTCAGGGCTACCACCACCGTCGTCAGTCAGCCCGGACATAACTAACCCCCGACCGACGTCAGTCACGGCCAATGTGGCCCTGGGAACACGTCGTCGTCGGCTACGTCGGCTACTCACTATTTGTGCGTCTGCAGTGGAAATCGACACCCGGACCCATCGAAACCCTTACCGTCGTCTTCGCCTCGCTGTTACCCGACCTGATCGACAAACCGCTCGCCTGGGAGTACGACGTCTTCGAAACCGGTTACGCGATCGGTCACTCGATCTTTTTCGCCATCCCGCTTTGTATCGCCGTGGGAATCGTCACTCGGACGCTTGGTCGAACCCGGGTCGGTGTCGCCTTCGCCGCGGGGTACTTGCTGCACCTTCCGGCGGATGTCATCCCCATATATGTTCGACGGGGAACGCTCCCGCTCGAGCGAATCCTCTGGCCCGTCGAGTCCGCGCCTCCAGACGCTGGCGTCATCGGGTTCCGAGATCAGTTTCTCACGATGGTAGGCCAGTACCGTCGAGAACTGCTCGCAGGAGACCTGGCGACCGTCGAGTGGGCGGGGCTGGGAATCGCTGTCGGCGCGTTTTTTCTCTGGCTGGCCGACGGGGCACCACTCCTGTGTGAACCGTTGCAATGGCTCCGTCGACGGATTCGAAGTGGCCGATCGAGTGTGGGGGGTCCCCAGGCCAAATGAACGGACAGGAGGTCAGAGAACGGATGGGATCGGCTCAGGGGAACTCGAGGAATCGTCGGTCCTCGGTTTGGTCGAATCCGGCCAGAAACATGAATAGAACAGGCCAATCTCACCGAGCAGCCGAGGGGTTTCGCCACGCTCGAGCAGTTCCAGGCCACGTGGCCGGCTGAAGGTCCCCACGAGTATGATGCCCACGATTCCGGAGAGGGGGTACCGTCAGTGAGTCTGCGTGCATCGAGTGCTCGAGCAGCATCGGCGCGGAGCATCTCTGTCGACGGGGGTGTGTCAGCACTCGTCCCGAGTCCCGGTTACGTCTGCGATCGGCCCTCGAGACCATGATTACGCAGTCCATTCGGGTGGTCACTGTGGTCACGTTCCGACGCTCGCCGACGGCGCGAGCGGTCGGTGGGACGTGCTACGACACGCCCGCTCGAAGCCGGAGTGGACGATTCCCATTCACTGGCTGGATGCCCGGGGGCAGGGCCCCTCGACAGTGACGTGGGGGCCGTCATGAGATCGGTGTGAGACAGTCAACAGTGCCGTCTCGCCGGTCCGCGTCCGATCGATTCTCGAGAAAAACCCGCATACGGCCCCGCGAATCACAACCCTTAACTACCGTACCGGGTTACGTTGAGCCAGCGGGATGGGATAGCCAGGAGATTCCGGCGGGCTCATAACCCGCAGATCGGTAGTTCAAATCTACCTCCCGCTACTTCTCGCCGAACCAAGCCAACGAGTGAGGCCACGAAACCGCAGCTGTGCAGTGACGATTCGTGGCTTTGAAACCGGGATCAGTGCCCTCTGACCGTGGTCCAGTCCACTGGAAGATACCACGCCACCGACTACCCGGCAAAGGGTGGCTCCGGCTAGGTGATAACGTATCGTTTTTACCGTTCAGGACGAATGCGTGACTATGCTTTCGAGGGTGTCGACGGCAGCGGAGGCGGTAAAGGAACCCGAGTATACCGGGGCCAATCGGTGCCTCCCGTGTACAGTGGTCAACGTGATCCTCGCGGTCGTCGTAGCTGGCGTGCTGGGGGTCGTCTTCGTCCCACTCGGCGTGATCACCCTGATCATCTCGTTGGCCCTCATCTATCTCCGCGGGTATCTCGTCCCCGGGACGCCAACCCTGACGAAACGATATCTTCCGGACAGCGTGCTGGCACAGTTTGACAAGGCACCGGATCACCGCACGGTGGAACCGTCGACCACCGAATCCGCAGCTGGAGGGGGCGACGAGTACGAACTCGAGATGGCGAAAAAGATCGAGTACGAAAAGGCAAACCGGGTGGATCCCTCCGAGTTTCTGTCGGAAATCGGGGCGATCCGAACGGGGTCGGACGACGAATGGGAGCTGACGACAGAGTTCGAAACACGAATAAAAGCTGCTGGTGAGGATCTGGAGGAATCGGATCTCGGTGCCGACCATCTGGTCGAACTGTTCGATGTTGCCCCCGACGATGTCGAGCCCAAAGAGAGGGAATACCCGGCGTTCAACGTGTCGGGATGGGTGCGGAAGTGGCCTGCCGAGGGGGCACTCCTGACGGACATCGCGAGCGACCGTGCACTCAAACAGCTCGACGACGAGTGGATGGCGGTCCCCACCGAACAGCGCCTCGACATTCTCGAGTCGCTTCGACTGCTCAATGGCAGTTGTCCAGCCTGTGAAGGGGCGGTCCAAATCGGCGAGGAAACCGTCGAGTCGTGTTGTCGGCTCTATCCCGTCGTCCGGCTCGAGTGCGTCGAGTGTGGACTGCAGATCACGGAACTCGATCCCGACGAGCTCGACAGCGGATCCGTTTCCTGGGAATTGAGTGGTGATCCGGGCGTCGTCAAACGGATTTAAGAGGGATATCGAGGGTGTATAGAGAGGATGAAACTCGGCCGTCTCCGGTCGTAATCACTCGTTTACCGTCGGATTCGGGAGTGACCCTGTCGATCCGTATTGCCGGTTCGTTTGTGACCCTCACAAATCTTGCAAACACGAGAACTCCATATTAAATCAAACAAATATGTATTTGTCCACGTATTTGTGGTTATTGTTGGTGGGATGTCCACGTTTCTCCGAATGTCTCACTAGTTATGAATTCGTCTCCCGGCAAGAACATCCGAGGATTCAGTAAGATATTTATGCTATTGAGCACAGTTCCCATGTATGCCATTCGACTTGAATAGGCGTAAGGTGCTCAAGTACACGGGTGCTGCAACGGGTATTGCAGCACTGGCAGGGTGTCTTGGTGGCGACGATGATGATGATGACGACACCGATGACGATGTCGGTAACGGTGAAGACGATGAGGCTCGTCCGATCGACGAAGAACGCGTCGAAGTGGATTACGACGATATCGTCGAGGGTGGAACGCTCTACACGGGGCTCTCCGCGAACCCGCCGAACTGGGACCCGCCACAGATCGGTGACACCACCTCGAACATGGTCAGCGGTGCGATGATCTATGAGGGACTTCTGACCACGGACTTCGAAGGAGAGATCCACCCGTGGCTCGCAACCGATTGGGAGGAGATCGAGACCCAGGACATCACGGAGGCAGATTACGAGGACTACATGAGCGAGGTGCCGGAGGACGAAGAGGAGATGCCTCCGGACATCCTCATGGGTCCTACCGAAGACGGCCTCATTCTAACCACGGACGACGCAGCCGATGCCGTCGACGACGGCCTCTTCGGCGTCGGCTACGAGTTCGACATCCGAGAGGGCGTCGAGTTCCACAATGGCGACACACTCACTGCAGAACACTTCGTCCAGTCGTACGATCGCTGGATTGGTGCGAACCGCTGGGGCGTCGAAATGGTGCCGTGGTACCTCGATGCACGTGCGACGGGAGACTACACGCTCGAACTGTACGGTCAGCTGCCCGACGCGGACTTCTTCCGCTCGATCAGTCTCGCCGTGTTCCCCGAGGAACACTGGGACATGGAGCCGGGAGCAATCTCCCCAATCGAAGACGAGACGCCGATCGGAACCGGCGTCTGGGAGTTCGAGGACTTCCAGGACGAGGAGTTCGTCACGCTCACGCGCAACGACGACCACTGGTTCGACCCCGACGAGTACGAGGGGCCCGTGCCGGATGGCTTCCCCGCACAGCCACCGCTCGAGACCATCGAGTACGAAATTATTCCGGACGACTCCTCGCGTGCAGCCGCACTGCAGGACGACATCATCCACCACACGGCCGGTGTCGCCTCGGACACGCTGAGCGACTACCACGCCTCCGAGGACTTCCGCGTCTCCGCGGTCACCAGTGGTGGATACCTCTTCTTCGAGTACCCCAACCAGCAGGAGCCGTGGGACGACCCACGGATGTGCCGCGGTGTCAACCACATGATCCCCCGGCCACAGATCGTCAACACTGTCTTCGACGGCTGGCAGACCGAGGCGGCGTTCCCGCTCTCGCCGACGTCATCCCACGAGGGGACCCACGACTACGAGGCAATGGAGGACGAACTCGGGGACTACAACGAGTACGATCCCGAGCGTGGTGCCGAACTGGTCGAGGAGGTCTTCGAGGATTACGACATCGAAGCGCCCTTCGAGACTCGCATCATCACGAACTCCGACAACGACGACCGCGTTCAGTCTGTCGGCCTCATCCAGGAGGTCATGAACCAGAGTGGCCTGTTCGAGGTCGAAGTCGAGACCTACGAGTGGGGTCGCTTCGCCGGCGAGATGCTCGTCTCCGGTGACCTCTGGGAGGAGAATCAGATCATCGTCGTCGGCCTCTCCTCAGGCTGGAGCCCTGACGGCTACGCACGCTCGGTCTCCCATCCGGACAACCAGGGTGGTGCTTGCTGTAACCACACCCACTACGAGAACGATACGGTCACGCAACTCATCGACGACGCTCGCTACGGCCCTGATGTCATTGGCGAGGAAGGACTCGATACGCGACGCGACCGCTACGAGGATCTCTGGCGTGAGTTGATGGAGGATCCACCGGTGTCCTGGATCAGCTTCGGCGTCGAAGACGACATCGTGAACGAGAACGTCGTCAAGGGGTGGAACGCCTACCCGTTCAACTCCAGTAAGTACTCGGCTTCACTGTTCAGCCCGACAGCCGGTCAGGTCGTCTGGACGGAAGGCGAAGACGAATAGCGACCCTCGACGAATCGCTAGCCAACCACTTTCATACGAAATTTACTAGTACATGAGCCTTAGACGGTTTGCGATCAAACGACTGCTCCTCGTGATCCCGACACTCATTGGGGTGTCGATCATTACGTTTGCCCTGGTACACCTGACGCCCGGCGACCCGGTCGATTTCATTCTGGATATCGACCCCGAAGTAACCGACGCTGATCGGGCGGCGGTGAGAGCCGAACACGGGTTGGACCAGCCGGTGTACATCCAGTACATCGATTGGTTAACGGGAATGTTGCAGGGGGACTTTGGTACCGAATTCGCGACTGGACGTGACGTTGGCGACATCATTGCGACGCGTCTGCCGCCAACGATCATGCTCGGCCTGTTCGGCTGGGTATTCGCGATCGTGATCGCCGTCCCGACCGGGATCTACGCGGCGATGAACCGCCAGAAACTCGGCGACGACATCAGCCGCTTCATCGCCCTCGCCGGAATCTCGATCCCCAACTTCTGGCTCGGACTCATGTTGATCCTGATCTTTGCCCTCTGGATCGACCTCTGGCCGGCCGTTTACACCGGCCGTGGGTCCGTCTACTCACTCGATGCCCTCTGGTTCCTGATACTTCCAGGCGTGACGGTCGGGACGGCATCCTCGGCGATCATGATGCGTATCATGCGCCAGTCGATGGCCGAGGAGATGAATAAGGACTACGTGACGACCGCCCGTGCCAAAGGGCTTCCCGAACGCACGGTCGTACTCAAACACGTCCTCCGGAACTCCTTGATTTCGGTCGTAACCGTCGCCGCTTTCCTGACCGCAGGCATCCTGGCCGGTTCGGTCGTCGTGGAAGTCGTCTTCGCCTGGCCGGGGCTTGGCTTCGAACTGATCGAGGCGGTCAACACCCGCGAGTACTACGTGGTGATGGGCATCACGCTCTTTACCGGGATCGCCATCATCATCGCAAACCTCGCGGCCGACCTCATATATGCAGTGCTCGACCCACGAATCAGATATTAACACGATCCAATCATGTCTACTGAACGAGGCAGAATTCAGATAACGGGGTTCAATCCCGAACGAGTAGAGGAACGTGAACAACTCTCCGACTGGGTCGGCGACACGAAGGGCGAATCAGCCAGTCGATACCAGCGCGCCTGGAGTCGGTTCAAACGAAACCGGACGGCGATGCTGGGACTCGTCATCGTCTCGACCATGGTCATCCTCGCGATTCTGGCTAGGCCGATCTCCGTCTATGGGACGACCGTCCAGCCGATTTCGCTTGCCCCATACGATCCAGCTGCACGACTGTCCCTCGATCCAGAGGTTCAAGCTGGAACGTACGATTCCCCGTCCTGGGATCATCCGATGGGCACCGATAACGAAGCACGTGACCTGTTCTCCCGCATCCTGTACGGCGGACGGTACAGTATCTCGATCGGCTTTGTGGTCGTCAGCCTGACCCTCACTGTCGGTATCGTCGTCGGCTCCATCGCCGGCTACTACGGCGGTTGGGTCGATGAGATCATCATGCGCCTCCTCGACGTAATCTTCGCGTTCCCAGGACTCGTGCTCGCGCTCGTCCTCGTTGCGATGCTCGGTGGCAACTACTGGACGATGGTACTCGCGTTCAGCCTCTTCGGCTGGGCCGGGTACGCCCGTCTGTTACGCGGTGAAATCTTGAGTGTGAAAGAAGAGGAGTACGTCATGGCGGCGAAGGCCATGGGAGCCAGGGACAGACGCGTTATCTTCAGACACGTCGTCCCGAACGCAATCCCGCCAGTAATCGTCCAGGCAACACTGGCACTCGGCACCGTCGTTATCGGCGTGGCAGCACTCGGCTTCCTCGGGCTCGGGCTCGCGCCGGGCACGGCGGAGTGGGGGACCATGCTCGACGCGATGCAGGCGACCCTCATTCAGGGTCCTGGCGGAACCATCCCGTGGTGGGCAACACTGTACCCAGGGGCGGCGATCTTCCTCTTTGTGATGTCCATCAACATGATCGGTGACGGAATCAACGACGCGTTCGACGCACAGGCCGACGTGAAGGTCGGCGATCAGGGTGGACAATGAGTCTAATCGAAGTCCGGGACCTCGACGTACGCTTCTACACCGAGGAGGGTGTCGTCCAGGCCGTGGATAACCTCTCGTACAAGATCGAAGCAGGCGAGATGTACGGCGTGGTCGGCGAGAGCGGCGCGGGGAAGTCCGTAACCGCGCTCTCGTTGATGCGCCTGATCGACAATCCGGGTCGGATCGAGAGCGGCGAAGTCCTGTTCAAAGGGAAAGATCTCCTCCAGATGAGCGAATCAGAGGTTCGGTCCATTCGGGGGAACGAGATCGCGATGATCTTCCAGGACGCCCAAACCGCGCTCAATCCAGTCTACACGATTGGTGAACAAATTGCGGAGGCGATTCGCCACCACCTCGAGTACGACAAGCAGCGAGCCAAAGAGCGAACCATCAGATTGCTCGACAAAGTCGGTATCCCAGAGGCAGAATCGAGATACTCCGACTATCCCCACCAGTTCAGCGGCGGGATGCAACAGCGGGCCGTCATTGCGATGGCCCTGTCGTGTGACCCCGACCTGCTCATCTGTGACGAACCGACCACCGCACTCGACGTCACCATCGAATCCCAGATCCTCGAGCTGATTCAGGACCTGGCGGATGATTTCGACACGGCTATTCAGTTGATCACCCACGACCTGGGAGTCGTGGCGGAAGTCTGTGACCGTGTAATGGTCATGTACGCCGGGAAGCCAGTCGAAAAAGCCCCGGTCGAGGATATCTATTACGACCCGAAACATCCCTACACGGTCGGGCTGATGAGTTCGATCCCGCGGATCGGAGACGAGAGTGAGCGCCTCCAGACCATTCCCGGCACGATGCCGGACCTGGTGGAACTCCCCTCGGGGTGCAGTTTCCACCCACGATGCCCGTTCGCCGAAGAAGCGTGTGTTCTGCAGGAACCGGAACTCGTCGAACCGTCGACCGGAGCGCCCGCCGATGGCGCATCGGCCGAGCGCGCAGTTGGGTGCCTCGAGTACACTGGGGATTTGACACACGGACTCGATTACGAAGTGACAGTCGAGGGCGCCGATCCAGCGCGCGGAGCGGCGTCCCCACCGGAGGGTGAACAATAATGTCTCAGCGAACCGAAGAGCCGATTCTACGAGTCGAGGGGCTGAAAAAGTATTACCGCGCGAACGAGGGATTCATCGAGAACCTGCTGGGCCGGACCCAGTGGGTGAAGGCAGTCGATGGCGTCGACTTCGAACTGTATCCTGGAGAGACACTGGGGATCGTCGGCGAGAGTGGGTGCGGGAAGAGTTCGCTCGGTCGAGCGATGTTTCGGCTGGTCGAGCCGACCGAAGGGGAGGTCTACTACCGGCCGCCACCGGAGTCCGAATATGCCGACGAAGCAGAGGTCGAACTGACGAGCCTCTCGAGTAGCCGAATGCGGGACATGCGAAAGGACCTTCAGTTCATTTTCCAGGATCCGTTCTCGAGCATGAATCCGAAGATGACCGTCGGTGATATTATCGGCGAGCCACTGGACATTCACGGGATAGCCAGCGGTGCCGAACGACAAGAGCGGATCTACGAACTGCTCGAGATCGTCGGCCTGAATTCGAGTCACGCAAACCGGTTCCCACACGAATTCTCGGGTGGGCAGCGCCAGCGGATCGGGATCGCCAGATCGCTGGCGGTAGATCCGGAGATCATCATCTGCGACGAGCCGGTGAGCGCGCTGGACGTTTCGGTGCAGGCTCAAATTCTCAACTTGCTCGAGGACCTCCAGGAGGAGTTCAACCTGTCGTACATCTTCATCGCCCACGACCTGAGCGTGGTCGAGCACATCTCCGATCGGGTGGGTGTGATGTACCTCGGGGAAATCGCCGAACTCGGCACCACCGAAGACGTGTACAATCCACCGTACCACCCGTATTCGGAGGCCTTGCTGTCGGCGATTCCGGAACCCGATCCGCTCTGGGAGGGCGACCGGATTCTCCTATCGGGAACCGTTCCATCGCCACTCGATCCACCGTCAGGCTGTCGCTTCCACACCCGGTGTCCACGCGTGATTCCGCCGGAATCCTTCGAGTTGTCGACTGAGAACTGGCGATCGGTCCTCAACTTCAAGCTCCGCTTGCAAGGCGCAGAATCACTGGAGGCCGTTACGGCCCTCGAGGCCGATGGCGACGAGGTTCGAGATCCGTCGACGATGAACCGCACAGAAATCGAGGCGCTGGTTCGCGAGGAGTTCGATCTGCCGAACGAGTTCGCCGATCCACGTGTCGAGGACGAACTGGCGACGATCATCGATTCCCTCACCGAGGAGAACCTCGAGGAGGCAACAACCCACTTCGAGGACGTGTTTTCCTCGCCGTGTGAAACGGATACCCCAGAACAGGTTCCAACCGGCGACACTCACAAGATCGCTTGCCACCTCTACGACGAGGCGTACCATCGGGGCCCGGTGGGCGTCGATGGCGATACGGGCGCCCCCGCCGACGACTGAGACGGTTTAGTGTCACTGTTTACCGGTGAGTGCCAGCCCGGGTTCGGCAGTCACCGGTAAGAGACGACACGAATCCGTACGAACCGGTTTTGCTGTGACGTTCTACTCCCCGTAGCCGGTCGGCAACTGGCTGAGAGATCACAGGAAATCGGAGGAGAGATGAGGCGGTGTCGTCCACCCGGTCTCGCCGGGACCTCGTGGTGGTGGCGTGGCGATACGGTAAAACGAGGACCTATATCGGACGACGGCGACCGAAATCCTTTATCCGTCTTCTCACCTAACGTGGCCAATGAAGCGGATCTACGAATCCTCAGCCATTCACCGCGACGACGACGATCCGTTCTCGCCGGGAAAAAATCGAGATGACGACCGCCCGAGTTCCTTTCGAACACTCCCATCGTCGTGGTTGAGCAACCGGCTGTTACCCCAGGCGATCCGTCGACGCGCTGTCACCGTCCATATCGAGACGCCTGCGTCGACGTACGATCAGGGGGTCCGCATTCCGTTTACGATCACGATGAAAAACAGCATGCCGTTTCCCGTGTCAATAGTGACGGATAGTCGGCTCGTCTGGACCTGGGACGTCGATGGCAGACAGGAGGCCGCTGACGTTTCGCTCCACGACCCCGAAGACGAGGAAACGAGTGGCATCACGTTTGCTCGCGGCGAGCGAAAAGTGATCAAGCGCCACTGGGATCAGATGTTTCAGGTGGATGAACGCGAGTGGGAGCGAGCGCCACCGGGCGAACACGAGATCGGTGCGGGGCTCAACGTGGCCGGCGCGGAGGAAAGCGGCCTGTACGATCGGGTGCCGATCCGGATCGATCCAGTCTGATCGAACCCGAGCGAATCGCTATCGAGTGTCGGTGTCGACTCGAGGATCGAGGACGGTGTAGGAGGCGTCCTGGATGATGTTGCAAGCGACACCGATCGCGATGATGACCATCGTGCCACCGAGCAATACCGGGAGGTCGCGGGTTTCGATGGCCTCGAAGAGCACGAATCCGAGCCCCTCGATGGCAAACAGCGTCTCGATGACGAACACCGAGAGGACGAGCAGGGCGAAGACCTCCGTAAACAGCATCGAGAACAGCGGGATTGCCCCGTTCCGAACGACGTGTGTCGCCAGCCGTCGGGGGGTCGCCCCCTTCGCACGCACCAACGTGATGAACTCCTCGCCGGCCGACTCGAGTGCCTGTGCTCGCGTGAAACTCACGTAGCCCCCCAGCAACGACGTCGCGGTCAACCCGATCGGCAGGGCGTGTGCGAAGAGCCAGGGGTTAGCAGCCACCGTCTCGCTCGAGGTGTACGAGAGCGCCATCCCGCCGACGAAGAAGTTCGGCAGGGCAAACAACGTATACGCGACGGCGACGGTGCCCGTCGCCAGTGAACCGCCCGGGCGCAACGCTGCGAGAAGGCCGATCAAGACGCCAGCGACGACCGCGAGCGCAACTGCCGGGAGGACGTACATGAGCGTCCGCCCGGTCGCCTCGAGAACCAGAGGAAAGACGGCCTCGCCAGTCTCGAAGGAATCGCCCCACCGCAACAGGAACATGTCGACGGTCCACTCGAGGTAGCGTTCGGTGAGCGAGCCATCAAGATTCCGTTCGGCGAGGTATGCCTCGATGCGAGCCTGTTCTTCCGCTTCTGAGAGGTCTTCACCAGCCCACTGTGCCATGCCGATCTCCTGTTGGATACCCCAGTGACGGGTACCCATGAACATGGCAAACACGATCGTCAACACGCCCCAAACCGCGACGAGTCCGAGGGCGATGCGCTGGGTGAACAGGCGGACGAGACTCATGGAGACCACACTCCGTGGAGAGCTGGTGGTGAAGCGGTCGACGGGCAGGGGAGGGATACCGGCAAACGTGTCGGGGCGGCAACCATACCGCATCTGTCTCGAGTGAAGCAGTATAAATGTGTTCCATCCACCCCCACTGTGGAGAGAATCCGCCTCCGTTATCGGGATTGTGTGTCGACCCGCGGGTCGAGTAGCGTGTACGAGATATCCTGGACGATGTTGCAGACGACGCCGATGGCGACGATAACTAAAGTGCCACCCAATAGGACGGGAAGGTCACGGATTTGGATCGCCTCGAACATGACCAGCCCCAACCCCTCGATGCCGAAGAGGGTCTCAATAACGAACACCGACAGGACCAGGAGTGCAAGCACCTCTACGAACAGCATCGAGAACAGCGGAATCGCCCCGTTCCGAACGACGTGCTGGGCGATTCGCCGCGGACGTGCCCCTTTGGCCCTGATCAGCGTCACGAAGTCCGTCGCGGCGTACTCGAGGGCGTGAGACCGGCTAAAGCTCAGGTAGCCGCCAATGAGAGAACTCGTCGTCAAGACGATAGGGAAGACGTGGTGGAACAGCACTGAAGATTCCGGAACCGTCCCGCCGCCAACCACCGAAATGGCCAGGCCCCCGACGTAGAAGTTCGGGACGGCGAAAAACAGGTACACGCCGCTCACGCCTGAGAAAGCGAACCGGCTTTCCGGCCGGAGGGCAGCGAAGACCCCGAGCAGGAGACCAAATGTGATAGCGAGGGCAACCGCTGGGAGCACGTACATGGCTGTTCTGATCGTCGCACTCGTCACGACGGAGAGCGCTGGTTCGCCCGTCGCGAACGAGTCGCCCCAGTCCAGTGTGAGCATACTCGCCATCCAGTCAACATATTGTTCCCACAGCGGACGATCCATTCCTCGCTCCGCCAGATACGCGTCGATGCGCTCCTGTGCCTCCGCTTCGTCGATAGTTCCCGTCCAGAGTTGTCCACCGACTTCCTGCTCGATTGTCCACTGGCGCGTGTTCGCGATCATCGCAAACATGATCGTCAAGACGCTCCAGGCGGCAACGAACCCAAGAAGGAGCCGCTGGAGGATGGCTCGCACGAGACTCACGGTGACCACCCGCTGTACCAGCGGTGCTTGACAATCGACTGGCGGTGGTAGCTATTCGTACACCCATATTGCTCAAGGGCTGCTCGAGCGGGGGTCGAACCGGCGACTGATCGGTCACACACGATCGCGGTGTGTGATCTGCGGGTGGAGGGCCACATAAACCGCCTAATTTAGCGCACGCAAAATATAATTGTCGTTCCAACATATTCGGGGACAGGTCGTGTATTAGGTTATACCGCTGTGTGACAAAACCCTCCGCTCCACCTGGAACGGGTGCAACCAGCGAAAATGGGTAAATTAATTACCGGTCATGGCCCTCATTGACACGACAGTAATGCAACAGGACGACCGCTCATCCCGCTTCGAGGCCGTCGACTGGGACACAGTCGACACCTCGACGCGGCTGTGGACCCCCGAGCGAGTAACCCTGCTCGCAGGAATTGCCCTCCTTGCCCTCCTCTACGCATACGACCGGTACGTCGCACACGTGTACCTGGTTGCCGACTGGCAAGTGCAAACGGTCGACTGGGTCGTATTGCTCGGTTCGGTGATGCTGGTGGCCTACGTCGGCGTTCCAATCGTCAGATATCGAGAGACGACACTGCGCGTCCTCCGATCCCTGTTTACGCGACCCGTATACGCGGTGGCCTCGACACTGCTGGGTCTGTTCATGGCCCTTGGCCTGTTGGGCACAGCACTCATCGGATCGGCACCGCTTCGATACGACTACGCGTGGCATCCGCCGGTCGGCATGTCGATTCCGATGGCGGGTGGAAACTGCTACGGCGAGGTCACACAAGGTGATGGTGTCACTCGATACTGTGAGGGGACGCTCTCGAACTATCCCCTCGGTGCGGACCACCGCGGGATCGCGATGGACTGGCTCGTGGTCTCGGGTGCGAGAACGGCCCTGTACGTGGTCATCTTTACGGCTGCGTTCGTCGTTCCGCTGGCGTTCGCAGTTGGCGTCATCGCCGGCTTTCGTGGCGGGCTGATCGACGACCTGCTGATGTCCTACGTCGACGTCCAGTTGTCGATTCCCGCCATCATCGTGTACTTCATCGGGTACATGTACTGGAACCCATCGTTGTTGCTGTTGCTCGTCACCTTCGGCCTGTTGAGTTGGGGTGGCATCGCCAGGCTCGTCAGAAGCGAAGTCCTGCAACGCCGTGAGGCGGGATTCGTCATGGTGGCACGGAGCCTTGGTGGTTCACGAGCCTATATCGCTCGCCGCCACATTCTGCCGAACATCACAAACACCCTCATTCCGTCGGTGTTCCAGCTCTTTGCCCTCCTGATCCTCGTCGAGGCTGGCGTCGCGTTCCTCGGCTTCCAGGAGTGGCAGGCGTTCTCCTGGGGGACCACGATCGCCCAGGGCGTCGACTTCGAGCAGGTCGTCGGTGGCGGTCGCGGCTCGCTGATCGAGCCACACGACTACTGGTGGGTGTCGACGCTGCCAGCCCTCGCGTTGAGCGTTACCCTGGTCTCGTTCAAACTCGTAGGAGATGGCCTTCGCGACGCGCTCGATCCCCGTTCAACAAACTGATCATGACGACACCGAATCCCTCCACCCAGACGACACGGACCGATTCCCAGGACCACCCACTCCTCGCCGTCGAGGGGCTCACGACCCACATCGAGACGGAAGGGGGGACGATCCACGCCGTCGACGGTGTGAGCTTTCAGGTCGACCGAGGCGAAACCGTCTGCATCGTCGGTGAATCCGGCAGCGGCAAGAGCGTCACCTGTGAGTCGCTCACGGAGATCGTCCCACAACCCCCGGCGTCGATCGTCGACGGCTCGATCCAGTTCGACGGCGAACCACTCCACGACGTCGACGAGGCGTTCATGCGGAGGATACGTGGCAATCGGATCGCCCACATCTTCCAGAATCCACAGCAGGCCCTCGACCCGGTCTATACGGTCGGCGATCAGATCGTCGAGGCGATCCAGATCCACGAGACCGTCCCGGAGACGACCGCTCGGGAACGGGCCATCGACTTACTTCGCCAGGTCGGCATTCCCAGTGCGAGTGACCGCGTCGACGAGTACCCCCACGAGTTCTCGGGCGGGATGTGCCAGCGGGTGGCCATTGCCATCGCGCTGGCTGCCGATCCCGACCTCCTGATCGCCGACGAGCCAACGACTGCCGTGGACGTGACGGTGCAAGCGCGGCTGATAGAGGTCCTTCGGAGCCTGGCGGATGGGGGCATGTCGGTGCTGTTGATTACCCACGACCTCCGCGTGGTGGCCGCCCTTGCGGACCGAGTGCTCGTCATGTACGGCGGCACCATCGTCGAGCGAGGCCCCGTCTCTTCGGTGTTCACCCAGCCGTCACACCCGTACACCCAGGCACTGTTCGACAGTTACGACGAGCTCTCCCGCAGGAGTGACCGGTCCGCACGGGACGAAATCCCGACCAACGGCTGTCGGTTCCGAAACGAATGCCCACACGCCGTCGACGCTTGCGCCGAGGACGACCAGCCGGCATTTCACGCGGTCGCCCGTGGCGATCACAGCGTCTCCTGTGTGCACTACGGCCCCTCGGGGGACCCAGACGCTATCCTCGAGGCGAGTCGGGACGCCCGTCCTGTGACGAGCGCGGAGGTGACTGACGATGACTGACGCGGACACAGACACGGCAACCCAATCGCGCTCCGAGCCTCGAGGCGTCGAAGATGATGACACCGCCTACGAACCATCCCCCGATCCCCTGTTGCAGGTGCGTGACCTCGAGTTGCACTATCCGATAACGAAAGGATTCCTCAGACGTGAAGTGGGTCGCGTCCGGGCGGTCGACGGCGTGAGTTTCGACATCGGCCGTGGGGAGGCTCTCGGCCTCGTGGGCGAGTCGGGCAGCGGAAAGACGACGACTGCACTGTCGATTTTGCGTCTCGAGGAGCCGACGGGCGGGAACGTCATCTTCGACGGCGAGTCGGTCCGTGACCTCGCTGGCGGCGACCTCAGGGCGTTTCGACGGCGGGCACAGTTGATCGTGCAGGACCCAAACGAGGCGTTCAATCCACGCATGAAGGTCGGGAAGGCCGTGGCGGAGCCACTCGCACTCCACGGGATGACCGATGAAGACCGTCGTCGACGGATCGTCGAGGACCTCCTCGAGCGGGTGGGGCTTTCGGCCAACGATGCCGGTCGTTACCCCCACGAGTTCTCCGGGGGTGAAAAGCAACGCATCGCTATCGCACGGGCATTGGTGCTCAATCCGGACCTGATCGTCGCCGATGAACCGACGAGTGCCCTGGATGGGCGCGTCAGGGCCGACATCCTCGGATTGCTGGACGATATTCGACGGGAGTTCGACATCTCGGTGCTGTTCATCAGCCACGACATCGACGTCGTCAGGCGCTTCTGTGACCGCGTCGCGGTCATGTACCTCGGGGAAATCGTCGAACAAGGACGGATCGACCGGGTCCTCTCGGCGCCCAAGCATCCGTACACCCAGGTCTTACTCGGCTCCGTCCCGAGCCTCGACCCGACCGACCGAACCCTCCCCTCGCCCCTCACGGATACGATTCCAGACCCGGCCGACCCACCGGCCGGCTGTCGCTTCCACACCCGATGCCCGGCGGTCATCCGTCCCGAGGAGATCGACCTCGAGCCCGAACAGTGGCAGCGTGTCGCCGCGTTCCGGTTTACCGTCCAGGCAGGCGAACTCCCCGAGTCAATCGATATCACCGGATCGGGACCGATCGACGAATCGACCGTCAGAGACGCCTTGGACCTACCCGAGAGACTGCCAGACCAGGGCATCGATGACGGCGTCGCCAGCGCCATCGAGGCCATCGCGTCGGGAGAACTCGAACGAGCAGGGGAGATCCTCGAGGAGGGAGTGCCGACGGTTTGTGAGCAATCCGTGCCCGAATCGATCACTGTCGACGGGCGAACGGTCGCCTGTCACCGCCACGACGAGACGATGCCAGGAGTGGCCGACCCAGAGATCATGAAACCGTTCCGGTGACGAGTATCAGTCGTCGCCGTCGGCATCGACGACGACGACCTCACCGTCGACGACGTCGACGTTGATCAGCGTCTTGACCCGGTAGCCGGCATCAGCGACCTTGTTTTCCCCGCCCACCTTCTTGATGACGGCCACCGTGTCGACGACTTCGGCCCCGATCCCGTCGAGGGCCTCGAGGACCGCCGCGAGCGTGCCGCCAGTCGAGAGGACGTCGTCGAGGACCAACACCCGCTCGCCGGCGTGGACGTCGTTGATGTACATCTCGTTTTTCGAGTAGCCCGTCTCCTGGGAGATGGCAACCTCGCCCTCGAGACCGTATTTTCGCTTGCGGATGACGGAGACGGGGATGTCGGTCATGAGCGAGACGGCCGTCGAGATGTGGATTCCCATCGCGGCTGGGGTGACGATCCGGTCGACGTTCTCGAGGTCCGCTTTTCGGGTGATCCGGATGACGATCTCACGGAGCAGCCCTGGCTCGAGTTTTGGGACGCCGTCGCTGACCGGATGCACGAAGTAATGATAGCCGTCCTTCTCGATGATCGGGGCCTCGAGGAGGGACGATTGCAACTGATCCATGTCGTCGATGCGTGGGATATCGAGTAAAAGGTGACGATACGTCTCCCAGGTGGGCGTGGATCCATGCGGGCGATCACCCCGCCGTGAGGCTGTTCGGACATCGCGGGGTTGCGACCGGCGTGACGAGCGCCCACCCGTTCAATCGTCGCCGTAGCGCAACTCCGGTGGCTGGTCGCCGTGGCCAAGCCGCATATTTCGCTCGTAGTAGATGTGTGCCGTTGCCGTCACGGTGACCGTGAGCGAGATAATTCCGGCCCAGGCCGTCGCGGAGACGAGCGTCAGTGGATAGATCTCGAGCCAGAGTGCCGCGACCAGCGCACAGCCGATCGCGCCGAGCGAGAGGTACAGTTCCCGCCAGGCGAATTCGCTGCCCGGAACGATCTCGAGGTACACGTTGAGATCGCTCGTCAGTTCCGTGGCCTCGATGATCCCCGCATCGGAGTCAAAACGGAGGATCCCCGCCGCGTCCATCTTCGGGAGGTGGGTCTGCTGTAAGGTGGTGTAGACGCGCTTTCGTTGCTCGGGCGTGACGGCCTCGAGGGTCGTCTGGTACTCCCAGGCAGCGACCTGCTGAGCGAGGTCGCCGAGTGCAACCTGGCCGTCGTCCTGTTTGAGATACTGGAGGACGTAGCGGCGACGCTGGTTGCGGAGCACTTCGAATGTCTCGCCCTTCGAGAGCGAGTCCACGTTCGAGCGTCGCTGCATCACCATCCTCTCACCTGTGTGCCTCTTGCCAGCGCCCACACGGGCGATACCGGCGCTGATTGACGGATCGAACGCCACCTATATAATTCTCCTGACGCCGACTCGGCTCCCGCCACGATGGGACACACTGCAGACTGGGGACTCGGCTCTCGCGGTCGTTCCCAGCGTGGGCCGTCCCCGGCCTCGAATCACCGTCAGTCCGCGAGGATGACACCGAGAGATCTCGCGATCTCCGATCCGAGGTCGGTCTTCGGCCCGGCGAACTCGGCCACGTCGCCGGCGTGGACCAGCAGGGCGCGCGTCTCCGTGTCCCCCATCACGCTCGCATCGTTGGCCACGACGAACGCGGCGTCGACGCGCTCGAGTTGGCGACGGGCAGCCTCGATCAACTGCTCGTCGCTCGCGTCCGTTTCGGTCTTGAACCCGACGACCGGAAGCCCTGGGGTGGCCTCCCGAACGTGATCGAGGAGCTTCGGGGTGGGCTCGAGGTCGAGTGTCACCCGCTCACCGGAAGGGATCTTCTCGGGGCTCGTCTCGACCGTGTAGTCGCCGATGGCAGCCGCGGAGACCATCGCGTCGGCGGTTTCGCAGGCCTCGAGGGTCGCCTGCGTCATCTCGGCGGCGCTCTCGACGTTGCGGACGTCGGCGTAGGGAACGTCGCCGCCGTCGTGGACGAGGGTGACGTCGGCCCCTTGGGCGTAACAGGCCCGGGCGACGGCCCGGCCCATGGTTCCGGAGGCGCGGTTGGTCAAGACGCGGACGGGATCGATTGCCTCGCTGGTCGCCCCGCTGGTCACGACCACGTGGCGGCCCTCGAGCGGCCGCTCCCCGACGACGCGGGCCACCGCACAGCAGATGGCGTCCTCCGTGGCGATCTTGGCCTTGCCCTCCTCGAGGCGAGGCTCGACGAACTGGACACCCCAGGATTCGACGCGGTCGATCGCCTCGAGCACGCCCGGGTGCTCGTACATTGGTGCGTGCATCGCCGGGGCGACGACGACGGGCATGCCGGCTCCGAGTGCCGTCGTCGCACAGGTGGTGACCGGCGTGTCGTCGACCGCACCGGCAATCTTGCCGATGGTGTTGGCCGTCGTGGGCGCGAGCAAGAGGACGTCCGCCCAGCCGTCGTACCCACAGAGGTCGACGTGTTCGACGCTGCCGGTGATCTCCGTGACGACCGGGTTCTCGGTGGCGAACTCGAGTGCCCACGGGTGGATGATCCCGCGGGCGCTGTCGGTCATCACGGCTCGCACGGCAGCCCCCTGGCGACGCAACTCGTGGGCCAGTTCGACCGTCTTGACGGCGGCGATCGATCCCGACACCCCGAGTGCAACGTTCACTCCCTCGAGCATTGGTGGGGTATTGGGGCGACTGGGTTTTATACGGTGTGCCCTGATCCCCGTGGTCCCGTCGAGTTGATCGACCTGCGGAGTCGTCTCTTGGGAGGGTCCACTCGAGGGTTCTACCGACTCGACCGGTCGGTAGCTATTTGGTCACGGCTCCTGAGATTCAACCGATGAGGAGTGTGGCGGTCGCTTCCGGCGCTGACCGCGAACGGGCGGTCTCCCCCGTGATCGGGGTCGTGTTGCTCGTGGCCATCGCGGTCCTGAGCGCGACGGTCGTCGCCGCGTTTGTGCTGGATTCGGGGCCGAATCAGCCGCCGCCGAATACGGAGCTGGTGTTCGAGGAAGATACCGACGAGGTGACAATCG
>LKND01000092.1 GCA_001564275.1 Natrialbaceae archaeon Tc-Br11_E2g14
AGACGGGACACGGGCACGGCAGGTGCGTCATGTCCTCGAGGTGGCGAGTCCCACGGACGGTGAGGTAGCGGTCGTCCCGAGCGTAGAGGGCGTACGCCGCCGAGTCGAAGAGATCACAGCCCATGGCAACGGCCAGCGCGAACATCATGGGGTGGCCGGCCCCGAACAGGTGGACCGGCGTGTCGGCCGCGAGTCCGCGTTTTGCGGCCGCGATCACGTCTACCATCTCGGCGTAGCGGTAGTCGTTCATTAGCGGGACGACCGCACCGATGGGAAAGACGTCGAGGTCGGTCGAGCTCGCGTGGCGGCCCGCACGTTCGCGGAGGTCTGGATACGTCGACCCCTGGACGGGGCCGTTCACGAGCATCTCGCCGGTGTCGACCGATTCGGCGATGGCGAGTCGCTCCTGGGTGGTCTCCAGGTCGGCCTCGGCGCGTTCGCGGTCGACATCCGGTGGCGTCGGAATATCGATTGGGGTGGCGACGTCCGAGCCGATAGCGTGTTGAAACGCGAGGATGTCCTCGGTCGTGACGCTGATTTCGCCGTACTCCGAGAGCTGAAACGAACCAGAGTCCGTGACGATCGCACCGTCGAAGTCCAGCAGGTCGTGGAGTCCGTCCTCGAGGGCGCGTTTCCGAACGTCCGTGCTATTGTAGATGATGTAGGCGTTCGTGATCAGGATCTCCGCACCGAACTCGCCCTCGAGGGTCCCTGGCTCGATCGTGTCGAGATGCGGGTTGATGACGGGGAGCAGGGCGGGCGTTTCGACGGTGCAGTCGGCCCGGGGGACGGTGAGTTCGCCCAGGCGACCGCCGGCGTCGGTCGTTCGAATCTCGAAGGACTCGCGCATCGGGTATCGAGTGAGAGTTGCCGAGGACGCCGGTAAACGTTCCGTTCCGGATTGCAAGCGTCGAGCGGACGGCAAATGCAAGCCGGGAAGCAATGAGGATCACTCGCCATGCCGATCCGTGGCTGCGTTTCGGTTATTTTGATCCAATGAAACCGCCATTATCGACCGTTCCAAACCCTCAAATACCGGTTTGCTGTTTGCGACCGCTGAAACGTTTGCCGGGCTTTACGCTCGATCTGCCTGTAGGTTCGGGGGCATGGCATCACGACTGCAGGTCGCGAGCGTTGTCTTTGTTGCGCTGCTGGTCGCCCTCTCGGGTGGCCCCGCACTGGCGGGTGCGACAGCAACGGACGACGCGAGCGACGACATGAGCGTATCGACGATCGAAAACGTACAGGTCGAATCACTGGAGCTCGATGACGTCACGCTCGAGAACGTGACCATCGAGGAACTCAACGTCGAGAGCCTCGAGATCGATGGCGAGGAACTCGAGGAGGAACTCGACGATGACGAGGCGGATGATGAGGACGCCGACGACGAAGATGACGACGTCGGCGTCGATGACGAAGACGATGAAGAGACTGATGACGTCGGCGTCGATGACGAAGACGACGAGGAGATGGACGACGACACCGGTGTCGATGATGAAGACGACGAAATGGATGACGACGAAGTCACCATCTCCGACATCGAAATCGAGTCGCTCGAGTTGACGACCGTCTCGATGAGTGATCTCTCGTTCGAGGAGGACGAGATGGACGAGGAAGATGACGACGTTGGCGTCGACGACGAAGACGAGGACGTCATCGACGAGGACGCCGAAGAGGTCGTCATCGAGGACGTCACCATCGAGGAGATGAACGTCGAGCACTTCACCATCGAAGAACTCACAGTCGAGGATGACGACGGCGTCCTCGACCGGATCAGCGGCTTCTTCGACGGACTGTTCGACGATGACGAGGACGACGACGCAGTCGATGACGCCGAAACCGACGACGAAGACGACGACGTTGGCGTCGACGACGAGGACGAAGACGATGACGACGTCGGTGTCGACGACGAGGACGACGACGAGATGGACGATACCGAAACTGATGATGAAGACGACGACGTTGGCGTGGACGACGACGAGAACGACGTCCAGGAGATCGAGGAACTCACCATCGAAACGTTCGACGTCGATCAGATGACCGTCGAATCGATGACGATCGAGTCACTCGAGGAGGCCGACGAGGAAGATGACGACGTCGGCGTCGACGACGAAGACGACGAAGAGATGGACGACGCCGAAACCGACGACGAGGAAGATGACGACGTCGGCGTCGACGACGAAGACGACGAAGAGATGGACGACGCCGAAACTGACGACGAGGACGATGACGTCGGCGTCGACGACGAGGACGACGAAGGAGAACACATCGAGTACGTCTCCGCTGGCGAAGTCACCATCGAGGACGCCACCGCCGAATCGGTGACCCTCGGTGATGCGAGCGACCTCGAGGACGAACTCGAGGATGACGACGACATGGACGACGACACCGACGACACCGAAGACACTGACGACGCCCCGTCGATCCCACTCCTCGGTTAGAGCACGCCGTCCTTTTTTTGACCGACCGGAACCAGTCGCCGGACTCCGAACCATTAACCCGACGCCATCCCGAGTGACAGCTATGCGACTCGCACTCCTCGGCGGAACGGGCGATATCGGCGAAGGACTGGCACTTCGATGGGCTCGAGATACCGATCACGAGGTGTTGATTGGCTCGCGCGACCCCGAAAAGGCTCGCGAAGCAGCCGACGCGTATCTCGAGACGCTCGCCGACCACGACGCCGACGGAACGATCAAGGGATTCGCCAACGAGATGGCAGCCGACCGTGCGGACGTCGCCGTCCTCGCCGTCCCCCCGTACCACGTCGGTGATACCGTCGACGCCGTGGCCGGCAAACTCGACGCTGACACGATCCTCGTGACCCCTGCCGTCGGGATGAAAGGCGACGAAGACGGCCTCCACTACCATCCACCGGGGACCGGAAGCGTGACCGCGCTGGTCGCCGAGCGTGCCCCCGAAGCCGTCCCAGTCGTCGGCGCGTTCCACAACCTCGCCGCGGGGAAACTGGCGACCCTCCAGGCGGACCTCGGCGTCGACACGCTAGTGGTTGGCGACGACCCGGACGCAAAGGCTACGGTCTCGCGGCTGGCCGAGGAGATCGAGGGGCTCCGCGCGCTCGATGCGGGGCCGATCGCGAACGCCACGGAGGTCGAGAGCGTGACCCCGCTGGTGATCAACATCGCCCGCTACAACGACGAAATGCACGACGTCGGCGTCCGATTCGATTAGTGGGCGACCCCGAGATCGTCACGGGATCCGGATCACAGCGGCAGCTGATTACGGTAACCGTCGACGAGGTGCCTCGAGGCTCACAGCGGCGGCTGGCCAGCCAGAGGCGGGGCGGTGGCTCGGTTTCGGTCCAGAAACCGGCAACGGAGCCCAGTGACGCCACTCGTCGTTGGGTCGAGGGTCGAAGGTTAACCAGCCTTGAACTAGGCTCCGGCGCTCTCGAGAGCGTCTTCGAGGTCCTCGCGCTGTGTGACCCCGACGAAGCGCTCGACGACGCCCTCATCGGTTTCGATGATGAGCGTCGGCAGCGAGCGTACCTGGTACTCGTTTGCGATGTCCTGCTGTTCGTCGACGTTTACCTTTTCGACCTCGAACCGGCCTTCCCAGTCGGACTCGAGTTCCTCGAGGATGGGGTCCTGGGTCTTACAGGGTCCACACCAGTCGGCGTAGAAGTCCTTGAGCGTGACAGTCATACCGTTCATCGACCCTTCCCGCCGGCCGCGCATAAGGGTTTCCCACCCGTGTCCACGCCCCGCAATCCACCGGAACCCGCACACATACGGTTCAGGCGAGTGACCCCGAGGTATGAACAAGGAGACGATCCGCCAGCAGGTGTGGGACGAACTCGAGGACTCGGGAACGGCCCGATTTCCGTTTCCACCACACGGCCGGATTCCGAACGTGGCGGGGGCGAGAGAAGCGGCCGAGCGATTGGCCAGCCAGCCCGAGTGGCAGCGCGCGACGGCGATCAAGGCCAACCCCGACGCACCGCAGTTACCGGTTCGTCGACGGGCGCTCCGAGATGGCAAGACCGTCTACATGGCCGTCCCTCGCCTGCGTGATGAACGCTGCTTCATCGAGTTGGATCCCGACGTGCTCGAGGACTACGATGCGGCGACGACCGTCTCCGGCTCCGCCGACCACGGCGTGCAGGTGGGACCGGATGCCATCGAGGCGATCGACCTGATCGTCTCCGGCAGCGTCGCCGTCGACGAGTCAGGTGTCCGTATCGGGAAAGGCGAGGGGTACAGCGACCTCGAGTACGCAATCCTCCGGGAACTGGGCCTCGTGGACGACGAGACGCCAGTGGCGACAACGGTCCACGAACGCCAGATCCGAGACCTCGAGGGGCTCGGGGACGACCACGACGTCGCGATGGACCTGATCGTGACGGCCGAGCGATGTCTCCGCCCCGCGTCGACCAAGCAACCGATGGGTATCGACTGGTCGCGCCTTGAGAACGACCGAATCGCCGAGATTCCAGTGCTCGAGGCGTTGGCAAAGCGATCGTGACTCGATTGACACGACCATCCCACACAGTGTCGGAGTGGTCACTCGAGGGTGGAAAATTGCAGGAGCGGTGGAGGCCGGTGCAGAGCCTCCACCGCCAACAGCTGTGAACCGGCCGCGGGAGGTGCAGGCCCGCGTCCGCAAACACAGCGCGGCAATGGTGGGGAAGGGTGCTGTGGTGGGTTGCTGGAAGTCACGGGATCGACTAGGCTTGGGGTGCCTATGTGGTGGATGCGCCCGTCGACCTCCATCAGGTATTATGGGGGATACCCTCTTGAACGGGGGAGTCAGTCCACGAACGTCGACGGGGATATACCACACTTAACCCGAGTTCAATCCCTTGATTTCGTCGGTTAGAAAGTTCATTGGGCCGATTTCCGAAATCAACATTATTGATAACGATAGTTTAATTTCGAGGATGGCGTCGTCGGTTCTATCTACCCCGGCCGTGCTCGCTCGAGGCGAGTTCGCTGGCGAGCATCGCCGGTTCGATCAGGTTCGGGTCGACCGCCAGATCGAGCTGGCCCCGGATAAACTCGGGAATCGTGTCTCGAGCGTAGACGACCGTCCGCAGGTCGTCGGTGAGATCCCTGACGATCGGAATCGTCGTCGCCTCCCCCACATCGGTTAGCACGTACAACTCTGCCTCGAGAACGCCAGCCTCCTCGAGTCCGGGGCGGGTGAGCGGTGCCCCGATTCGCGTGACAGTGACGCCCTCGATCTCGAGTGCATCGGCAATGCCGTCCGCATCTGGTCCGGCGACGATCGCGTTCATCGTATCTCGTGACTGGTGACCCGCCGATTTGTGTGTGTCGAACCTCGACGCTCGAGATTTGGGGGCTGGTTCGGTTTCCGCTACGGGTATCAACCAAGGTCGCTGTCGTGGCCACCTCGCCGAACATCGCCGGTGTGCTGGGACGCCACACCGAGCGTCGCCGGTGTTTTGACACGGGACGCCGTAGGCACGGTCATGTCTGATCCACCACAGCATCGCCTCGGCGAACTGATGGAACAGTCCGATCCCCCGTTTCGGAACGTCATGAGCTGTGTCTTCGGGATCGAAGACCACGAGACTCGTACGTATCTGACGCTCCTCGAGTACCCAGGGTGTACGATCGAGGAACTCTCGAGCGCACTGGATCGGGATCGGAGTACGGTCAACCGGTCGCTGGCGACGCTGACCGAGGTGGGACTGGCCCGTCGTGATCGTCGGCTGCTCGACGGTGGCGGCTACGTCTACCAGTACACCGCCGTCTCCCTCCCCGAGGCGAAGGCAATGCTCCACGAGGCGCTCGACGCCTGGACAGAGCAGGTCCATCGGGCTATCGAGGCGTTCGACGAGACCGACTGACGACGGTGGCAGCATCCGCAGCAACCAGCCCACTTTTGCCCGTTGATACCCTCCCCGCGAACGATGAGTGATCAGGCCGCCCACCCACTCGCACTCGAGGGAACGCCGTCGCCGACGCCGTCCGTCGCGACCGACGGCACCTGGCTCGAGTGCATCGAGTGTGGGGAGACGTTCGCGCCGTTTTCAGCGATTCGGTACACCTGCGACGACTGTACGGGCTTACTCGAGGTTCGCTACGCCGATCCCCCCGGGTTCGACGCGTTCTCGGGAACGGGTGTCTGGCGCTACCGGGACGCCCTCCCACTCGAGCGTGGCGTCTCCGCCCAGGAGGGGGACACGCCGCTGTACCGAGTCCCGCGTCTCGAGGCCGAGATCGGTGTCGAGGCGCTGCGGATCAAACACGAGGGGATGAACCCGACCGGGAGCTTCAAGGATCGCGGGATGACCGTCGGCGTCGCCGTCGCACGGGAACTCGGTGTCGACCGCCTGGCCTGTGCCTCCACGGGCAACACGAGCGCTGCGCTGGCAGCCTACGGTTCCCGAGGAGGGATGGAGACCCTCGTTCTCTTGCCCGCCGGGAAAGTGGCCGCGGGAAAGATCGCCCAGGCGAGCCTCCACGGGGCGCGCATTCTCGAGGTCGACGGCAACTTCGACACCTGTCTGGACATCGTCCAGGACCTGGCAGCCCGGGGAGCGGTCTACCTGCTCAATTCGCTCAATCCGTTCCGTCTCGAGGGCCAGAAGACGATCGGCTTCGAGATCCTCGAGACGTTCGATCGCGAGTACGGCGCGTGGCCGGACCGGATCGTGCTCCCCGTTGGAAACGCTGGCAACACCTCGGCGCTGTACAAGGCGTTTCGCGAGTTGGTCGAGGCAGGCCACCTCGAGCCCGCTGACGTGCCGAAACTCACCGGCGTCCAGGCCGAGGGAGCTGCGCCGATGGTCGAGGCCGTCGAAAACGGTACGAACGCCGTCCGACGGTGGGACGAAGTCGAGACGCGGGCGACCGCGATCCGCATCGGGAATCCGGTCAACGCCCCGAAGGCACTGCCGGGCATCCGTGAAACGGGTGGGACGGCCGTCGCCGTCTCCGACGAGGCGATCACCGACGCCCAGCGGGATCTCGCAACGGAAGGGATCGGTGTCGAACCCGCTTCAGCGGCGTCAGTGGCAGGATTGCGGGCCCTACGCGAGCGCGGGATTGTCGGCGATGACGAACGCGTCGCCTGTCTCACAACGGGGCACCTGCTCAAGGACCCCGAGGCGGCGGCCGCTGCCGGGAGCGACCCGGAGCCCGTTCCCGGCGACACCGAAGGCGTACTGGCGGCGCTCGAGGAGTGACGATGGGGCGGGGATGGAGACAGTGCTTGCTGGTGAGACGTCACGGCTCCCGACAGACACATTTATCATGGGATTGTCCTGAATGGAACGCATGACGAGACGGTACACCCGGGGGACAGTCGTCGCCGCAACGGTCCTGATGGCCGCGCTCGCCCTCCTCGTGGCGGGTGCCGCGGCCGGCCTCGCGGCGGACGACGGCCTCGAGGCACACTCGACCGACGCACCGCTGTACACCGCGGACGAGGAGCTCGTCCACGAGTGTGCAGCCGAACCGCCAGACGACTTCGCCGACCCACCAGACGGCAACGACACCATCGGCTGGTTCGACGGCTACTGGTACAACGAACCCCTCGAGATCGACGCCGAGGACGGCCTAACCCAGGACGAACTCGACGAGGTTAGCAAGCGGACGGCCGCTCGCTTCGAAGCGATGCGGTGTCTGACCTTCGACTCCCTCCCTCCGGTCGAGATCATGGACCGCGAGGAGTTCGCGGCGGAGACCGAAGCGCAATACGCCGACGTCGACGAGGCGAGCGCACAGTTCGACAACGCCCAGTTCGAAGCGATGCTCACGATCAGCAGCGACGAGGACGCAGTCGAAGTCCGCCAGGCCGACCGCGCAGCTGTCGTGGGTGGCTACTACGACTTCATCAACGACGAAGTCGTCGTGATCTCCGACGATCCCGACCAATTACAGCTCGACGAAGCCATCCTGGCTCACGAACTCGGTCACGCGCTTCAGAATCAGCATTTCGACCTGGCCCAGTACGAGCGACCGACACAGGACCTCGACAACGCCAAACTCGGGGTGATCGAGGGGGACGTCCACCGGATCGAGGATGAGTATCTCGCGTACTGCGAGGAGGAGCTGTGGAACGAGCCGTGTATTCTCGACGACAGCGAGCAAGACGACCCACAGGAACCCCCCAGCTGGGGGCTGTACTTCATGCAGTTCCAGCCCTACACCGACGGCCAGAACTTCGTCGATCACGTCTACGAGGACGGTGGGTGGGACGCCGTCGATGCCCTCTACGAGGACATGCCCAATTCCTCGGTTGACGTGATCTATCCCGAGCGCTATGGTGAGTTCGAGCCCGCCGACCTCGAAGTCGAGGACCGTTCGAGCGAGGACTGGGAGCGGCTCGATCCACCACAGGGACCGGACTACAACGTGATCGGACAGGCAGGCCTCTCCGCGATGTTCATGGGCCAGAGCTACGAGGCGATCTCGGCAGGACAGAACAACAACATCCTCGAGATAAACGAGTTCCTCCCACAGGACCCCGAGAACCCGATCAACTACGACCTCGAGCAGACGAGTGGCTGGGCCGGTGACCGTCTCTACGCCTACGGCGAGACCGACGGCGACGACCACGCCGTCGTCTGGAAACTGGCCTGGGAGGACGAGCAGGACCTCACCGATTTCGTCCGGGGCTACGAGGAACTTGCCGAGGCCCGCGGCGGCGAGCCCGTCGAGGGAACGGCCCACACGTACGCCTTTGGCGACGGGAGTGACTTCGACATGGCCGTGACGCTGTACCCCGACGAGGATCGCCTCTGGATCGTCACCGCGCCGACAACCGACGACCTGACCGCTGTCCACGACGAAATCGAGGTTCTCGATGAGGGGGCAAGCCCGCTGCCCCAGGACGATCCCACCGACGATGCCGACGAGGGTGACGACGCAGACGAAACCGACGAAACCGACGACGCGGCGGCCGACGACACCATCCCCGGCTTCGGCGTCGTCGTCGCCGCGAGTGGGGTCGCGTTCGTCGTCGTCGGACTCGCGCTGACTCGAGTCCGGGACCAGCGATCCTAGCGAGGGGCGCCACTCGATGTCCGTGGGCGTCACCCGATACCGCATCCGACCCCCGAGTTGGACCCACTCGAGTGGGTGTGAACGACACACTCGAGCGGAACGATTTTGCCCGCTGCTCCCTAGCCACGACCAATGGGAAGACGCCTGGCGGCGGCGCTGGTCGTCCTGGTCGTCGTCACCGCTGGCTGTATGGCCCCGCTGGCGACGTCCGGAGACGCGCCGTCGGCCGAGGATCGGGAGCTGGGCACGATCAACGGATACAACGCGACCGACACCATCGACATCGAGGACCCCCGTGCACTCACCGAGGCCGAACTCGAGGCGCTAACTTACCGCACGATGGCGCGGATCGAGGTGTTGCGCGAGCTCCGGTTCACCGAGGACGTCGAGGTCGAGATTGCCACCCGCGAGGACATTCGTGAGCGATACGACAGCGAGGGCGACCCGGCGAGTCCGTTCGCGAACGAACGCTACCGCGGGACGTTTCTGATCGACGGTGACACCGACGTCAATGCGGCGTTCGACCGGCTCTATGGGGACGCCGTGGCGGGCTTCTACACGAACAATCGGATCGTCCTCGTCGTCGACGACCCCGACGTGGTGGCCATCAACCGCGACACATTCGTTCACGAACTCGTCCACGCCCTGCAGGACCAGCAGTTCGGGCTCGAGCGTCACGGAACGACCCACGATGAGCGACAGGCCGAGACCAGTCTGATCGAGGGCGAGGCGAATTACGTTCCCCATCTCTACGCCCAGGAGTGCGAGCGAAACGACCAGTGGACCTGCTATCCGTCCCCGGCTGAACTCGCGGCGATGAACGACGACGACGGTGACGGAGACGGGCTCGGTGGGAGCGTTCCCGAGGAGACCGACGGCAACGAAACCGTCGAGGCCGAGTTTAACGTCGGGCTGTTCCTCTCGATTTTTGCCCCCTATTCCGAGGGACCGACGTTCGTCCAGCATCTCCACGACACGCAGCGCTGGAGTGGCGTCGACACCGCATTCGACGAGCGCCCGATCAGCACGAGTCAGATCATCCACCCCGAAACGTACCCCGACAATCGGCCAGCCGGCGTGACCGTCGAGGACCGATCGAGGGGCGGGTGGACACCGATGACCGACGGCGACGGCGAGCGCGAGACCGACACCATCGGCGAGGCGACGCTCTTTGCAGCCCTGTTCGCCAACGGCGCGATCGACCACGACCTGACGGCGGGTGCGACCGAGATCTCGCCGTACAACTACAGCCATCCCGCGACCGCGGGCTGGGCCGGGGATACCTTCGTCGGCTACGAGGCCCCCGGTGGCGAAGTAGGCCACGTCTGGGCCCTCGAGTGGGAGAGCGACGCGGATGCCGAACGCTTCGCAGTGGCCTACGAACGGCTGCTGGCGAACCAGGGCGGGGAAGCCATCGACGGGGCAAACGACACCTACGTCATCGGGGACGGCGACCCCTTCGCGGGTGCCTACCGGGTCACCGTCGACGGCGATCGAGTGGTGATCGTCGGCGGGCCGACCGTCCAGTCCCTCGAGGCGATCCACCCACACCCCGAGGGACAGACAACAGCGCTCGAGGGGGCACCGACGACCCTCGAGGCGGCGAGTGTGACTGGCTCGGGCGCTGTGGCCGTGGGGCCGGTGCCAATCGGTTCCCCGGCCTAATGGCGAGGATCGACGCATCGGCTCGATAGTGCCGACCGAATCGGGCCGATTCGAAGGATACGACTGACCGATCACCGGGAGGTCGCGGGACCCCAACGGACCAGGACGAGTAGCTTTAACGCCCTCCACCGGCAAGCCCGAGTATGTCGAATCCGTTCGGAATCGTCGCCGACGACGCCATCCTCGAGGGTCGGGCGACCGACGCCTACTTCGAGCGAACCCGAGCGACCCTCGAACACGCCGGGCACGACCCACACGTGGTGGCCGAGGTCACCGCCGATCAGTTCCCGACCGGCGCGTTCGAGGTGTTCGCCGGCGTCCACGACGTGGCGACGCTGTTCGAGGGCCGTGCCGTCGACATCGATGCCCTGCCGGAGGGAACGCTGTTCGATGGCGGTCCAGTGATGCGAATCGAAGGCCCCTACCTCGCGTTCGCCGAACTCGAGACCGCCCTGCTTGGCTTTTGCTCCCAGCCAAGCGGGTTCGCGACGGCCGCCCTCGAGGCCAGGCTGGCGGCCCCGGATTCGACGGTCCTCTCCTTCGGGGCGCGCCACGTCCACCCGTCGATCGCAGCCGTCGTCGAGCGATCCTCGCTACTCGCGGGCCTCGACGGTTTCTCGCACGTCGCCGCCGGCGAGATCCTGGGCCGGGAAGCGAGCGGGACCATGCCCCACGGCCTCCTGCTCATCTTCGGCGAGGGCAACCAGGACGCCGCCTGGCAAGCGTTCGACGAGGCCGTGCCCGCGGACGTCCCGCGGACCGCACTCGTGGACACCTTCTGGGACGAGGGGGCGGAGACCCTGTTCGCCGCCGACACCCTCGGCGACCGCCTCGACGGGGTCCGCATCGACACCACTGGGTCCCGACGTGGGGACTTTCGTCACATCGTCCGGGAGGTCCGGTGGGAACTCGAGGCCCACGGCCACGAGGGCGTCGACATCTTCTGTAGCGGTGGACTCACCCCCGACGCTATCCGGCGACTCCAGGACGTGGCCGACGGGTTCGGCGTCGGGAGTTACATCACGAGTGCCGACAGCGTCGACTTCAGCCTGGATCTGGTCGAAATCGAGGGCGAGCCGATCTCCAAACGTGGGAAGCTCTCGGGGGACAAACGCGTCTATCGCACTCCGGACGGCGGCCACGCGATCCGGCTGGCCGATCAGCCCGCCCCGGCGGGTGATCCGCTGCTCGAGCCACTCCTCAGGGATGGCGAGATCGTCCGGGAACCCGACCTCGAGGCGGCGACCGAGCGGTGTCTGGCCGACGCCGAACGGGTGGGCTTCGGACGGGAGATAGACTCGTAGGCGGCTCAGACACGGCGCAACCGATTGATACCCGCGCCGTTAGCGCCGGGTCAGCGGAACCGATCCAGTCCCGACTGGCGTCGCTTGCGCCCCGCGGGGTCGGCCACCCACGGTGTTTCTCGGTCGCGTTCGGCCTCGAGGTCGACCGCCGGTGAATCGGCCGGTTCGTGGCCCGGGCAGTCGATCCCACACTCCGTGCCGGCGTCGACCACTCGGCCGGCCCATCGACAGCGGGGCAGCGTCGCTCCGTCCCCGCCGGGGGCACAGTTGGCACACGCCGGAAACTCGTAGGTCCGCCACCCCTTGCCGTAGGCGCGTTCGGCGAGTCGTCGACGCGCTCGCCGCTTTGCCTCGACGTCGACGACCGCGACGTCCGTCCGACCGGGGTGGCTCGAACGCGGTTCGATACCGGGCCGCTCGGGCTCGAGTTGGGTCGGCTCGCGTACCACTTCGATTTCCGTAGCCGCTTTGGAAGTCGAATCATTGGTCCGATGGACGCGCCAAACCCCGATTTCCGGGGGCAGCCGGTTGAGATGGGCACGAGTGACGTAGCTCTCGGTGGCGAGGATCGCCACGTCGACCAGCCCCAGACTCGCGTCGAGTCGGAGCTGGGCCTCGAGGTCCCCCGGCCGTCCAAGGTCGGGCTTGTTCTCGATGGCGACGATGCGGTCGACCCAGTCCGGATACCGGGCCACCTGGCGGACGTACTCCCGGCCGTTTCGACGTTCGACCTCGAAAAACCCGATCTCGAGGGCCCGGTCGACGGCCCGTCTGGCACGATCCGGATGGCAGTCGAAACAGTCCTTCCAGTACCTGGCCTGACCCGTCCCGACGTCGGCCTCGAGGGCCGCCGCCGGGATTGCATGCGGAGTGATCGCCGTCCGCGCTCGAAAGCCGGGCCCTGGCTCGATGCAGACGACGTCGAGGATGCGCCCGCCCGGATTGGCGACGCTCCCCCCGAGCTGTCGGGCGATCACGTCGTCACGACGGCTCTCGAGCGTCCGGCACAGCTCGAGTTCGAACGCGAACTCGCTCACGACCAACCTCTGGGGACGCCGACGGCTTAAACGTGTAGCTCGACGAGATCCACGCCTCGAATGTTCAGAGCAGCGTCGACGCATCGAGAAACGCAGGTGCGAGTCGCCACTGTTGTCGCCAAACGGCCGGTTTGTGGACGGAGGCGCCGAGCGACCGACGTGACCGCCACGTAGATCGGGCTCGCTGTGCTGGCCACGTGGCCCTCGTGCAGGTCGTACTCGCTATACTTGTCGCGTGCCC